>JBIKSY010000120.1:0-11878 GCA_044348365.1 Chthoniobacteraceae bacterium | reverse complement strand
TCGAATGAAGGCGGCCCCACGCTCAGCTACACGCGCAGCGGAGCGCCCATCCCGCCGGACAAAAGCCCGCGCAAACTCTTCGAGAAGCTTTTCGTCCAAGGCAAGCCGGCGGAGGTCGCTGCCAACGTCGAGGCCTTGCGCCAGGGGCGCAGCCTGCTCGACTTCGTGGGAGGCCAGACCAAGCGGCTCAACCGCCTCCTCTCAAAAGCGGACCAGCAGCGCATGGACCACTACTACACGTCGGTGCGTGAGTTGGAGCAGCGCCTGCACAGTTCCGAGGCTTGGGAATACAAGCCGAAGGCTGCGGTCCAAGCGCAGCTCCCCGCAGACCTCGACGACGCGCGTGAGTTCGTCCGCCGCACGCAGATCACGCTCGATGTCGTCAATCTCGCGCTGGAAACCGATTCGACTCGGTTCGTGACCCTCTTCATCGACACCACCGTCATCCACAATATCACGCACCACGGCAACCGGGCCGAAACCATCCGGGAACTCCGCAACCACGAGGAAGCCCAGTTTGGTGCGCTGAACACCTTCCTCACCGCCCTCGCCGCTGCAAAGGAGGACGGCCAAACGCTGCTCGACCGCACCATGGTTCTTTACGGCACGCCCATGGGCAGCGCGAATTCGCATAGCAACGTCAACCTCCCCGTGCTCCTCGCCGGAGGCGGTTTCAAGCACGGCCAACACCTTGCTTTTGACACGAAGAACAACTACCCGCTCCCGAGGCTATTCATCTCGATGCTCCAACGGCTTGGCATCGAGACCGATGAGTTCAGTACCGGCAAAGGCACGATGAACGGACTGGAGTTGGTCTGAATGAATCGGTCCGCCATAAATAGTTTGCCTCGTCGGCAGAATCTGCGGGAAACCTCCAGTTATCGGATCAACCCGCCTTTGGCTCAGCAGCGTACAGGTTGCCATTTTGCAATCCGCGAGCCAACGACCCCTTACGCAAATAGATGCCAGATGATCGCCCGTCGCGGCTGGATTTCATCCACCAGCAGCCCTACTTCCTGCGACTCCCGCAGGGACAAAACCTCGTAGCTCTGGTGCAAAGGCATCCAGGACTCGAGGCGTACCCCTTTGAACTCGTAGATAAACTCGACGCGAGCGCGGTCGCGCGCCAGGCGGATGCGGGTGATATACCCCGTCGCCACGGCACCCTGTCGGAATAGCCTCCGAATTCGAGCGATACGCCAAAAGAGAAAAGACGCCGCGACTACCGAGACTGGCAGGGCGACCGTGGACATCTCGAAGCCTCCGAAGGCTGCGCCTTGGCGAAGAAGCGGGAAAATTAGGCCTATGCCCCAGATGCCCGGAACCGCGATAAGGCAGAACAGCGCGGGCCAATCAGTCAGCACGATCTTCTTGAGTCGAGGTTTCACGTGGGGTGAGCGAGTCTACAGCATGCGGGGTGACCGCGTCGCCCGTCGCGGGACAGGTTTCCTTGTGTCGTATGCCTCGGCTCGCCGTCCCCCGCAAGCGCGGATTGGGAACGCCAATACCAAAATCAGATGGGGTCTGTTTCTCGGCCAGATTATCGGGCCTTGGGCACGAGCCCGCCGCTCACGCACGTAGATCTACTCGCCGGATCCAGGCTACGGCGGCGCAAGAGCCCGAGATTTTCATCATCGCTTGCATTCCGGAGGCCTCCGGGCGCTGTCTGGAAATACGCGACCTGCCTGAGCTGGCACACGGCTACGACCCGGATTGCTTCTATAAACCACCTCCAAACCAACGGCACGACACACGTCTCTTTTGACTTTCGGATGGAGCCGGACCATCAGCTCATCCACGAATGGCGCGGCGCCTTCCACCCGTACCGCACAGGCGTTTATCTTAGCATCAACAAAGGCACACCCACCGCAGGAGGCGGGAAAGTCGACTCGTTTCCGCCTCTCACCTGGATCCACTTCGATCTGGAAGCGCCCGTTGGCAAGGACGCCGACGGTTCGTGGACCCTGCGCTACACAGCGGTCGGTGGCAAAACCGTCACCGTTGAAACGCTAGCGCCTCAGAAAAGTGGGGCCGCCGAACTCCACTGGGTGGGCTTCATCAGCCCCGGCACCGCACCAAACAAGGCCTCGCTCGACAACATAGCCATAGACAGCAAATAGCCTACGCCGCATCACGCTTCTTCCTTTCTGGATCGTCCGGAGTATTTCCGGACCTGTGCCAACATCCTGTGCCGGTGACGGAAGCGCCTCGGCGAAAAGCCGCCGAACCAGATCGCCCTTCATCCTGCTTCCAAGTCGCGCGCATCCCGCCCACGGGAATCAGACAAAAAGCATTCCCTGTGAACCGTCAGCCTTAAGGAGAAGACGGTTTCCACTTCGCGCCCTTCCCAAATCGAGCTCTATATTGGCGGGGCGTCAGACCGATGCGCTTCTGAAACTGGCGGCAGAAGACACTCTGGTCATAGAAGCCGTTCTCAATGGCGATGGAGCCAAGCGAGGCATCGGTGCGCTGCAATTGCTGGCAGGCACTGTCGATCCGCAGCTGTAGCAGATATTGAATCGGTGAGGTCTGAAACAAGGCCCTGAACCGGCGCTGAAACTGACTGGTCGAGAGATGCACCTTCGCAGCGACGCTCTCGATGGTGATGTTCTCGTTGAAATGGCTGTTGAGATAATCCACGGCGGCTTTGAGGTCGTCATAGGGGCCAATGATTGCACCCGCGCTGCGGGCGTCCCTCATGACTCCGGCGATGCCTATCACGCGACCTGCCCCGTCGTGAAGGGGGGCCTTACTGCAGAGGTAGCACACCAGGACTCCCTGGCTGTTGGGCACGAACCAAATCTTGTCCCGCACCGGGCGGTTTCTGCTCACGATCCACCGGTCCTCTTCGCGATAACCATGGGCTAGAAACGGCGAGAAAAGGTCGGCGTCCGTAAAGCCAAGAACCTCAGTTTCATCGCGAAGTCCAATCGCCTGCAAAAGGGCTGGATTCATCCGCATGAACCTCCCCTCGGTGTCTTTGACGAAGAAGTAGACGTTGGGAAGCATCTCAAACAACTGACCCAACGTGTCTTCGGGAATGAGACTGGCAAGGAACGCTTGCTGGAGTTTCTTCCCCACAGGTCCCACGGAGGCTTCAGAAAGCAGATTCTTTAATTTCACGGCGTGCTTCCGGGGAGTTCCATGCGCGGAAAATACAAAATGTCGCGAGGATCTGCCAAGCAAACACCCGCGCCCCAACATAGTGTTTCCGGGTCAGAAAGCTTTCCCCAACCCGGCTTCCGTCCGCCTCCCATGAACATTCAAAGCCCCCTCCCCGTCTTCAGTTTTGCGATCGCCGCCGACCGCGTCGATCAACCTCCCGTCGTGACCGAGTGCCGCGCCTCCGACGACGAAACCAATGCGCTCTTCGCCTACGTGAAGAGCCTGTCGAAATGAAACGTGGCCAAGTCCCCCCTCGACCCAGCCAAGAACCCAACATCATGAAGCCCCTTCTCCTCACCCTCCTCTTTCTCACCTCCGCCGCCTCGGCGCAGACACCGATCTCCGATGGCAAGACGTTCACCGGCTGGGAGGGCGACATCACCACGCAATGGCGAATTGAAGACGGTGCATTCACATCGGGCTCACTCGAGAAGAAGCAACCCCACAACGACTACCTCGCGACGACCAAAGAGTACGGCGACTTTGAACTCACGCTGAAATGGAAACTGGAAGGCACCGAGGGCTTCGTGAATGGCGGTGTGCACTTCCGCTCCAAGCGTGTCCCGAAGGGCACCGAGGTCTCCGGTTTTCAGGCGGACCTCGGCGCAGGTTACGACGGCGCCCTCTACGACCACATCCGCCGCAGCAAAGTCATCCAGAGACCCACGAAGGAAGTGCTGGAAAAGGCAGGCAAGCCTGTCGGCGAATGGAACGACTACCGCATCCGCGCCGAAGGCTCGCGCATCCAGATCTGGCTCAACGGCGTGCAGACCGTGGACTACACCGAGACCGACCCGACCGTCGAGACCACCGGCATCATCGCCGTTCAGATCCACGGCAATTCAAACGCCATCGTCCGCTACAAGGACCTCGTCCTCACAGAGCTTCCCGCCAGACAGGCAATCGAACCGGCTGCCAAGTTGATGTTGTTCGACGGCAAATCGCTCGACGGTTGGATTCCCTTCAGCCCCCAGGCCGGTCAGGGCAAAGACGCCCAATCGACCGACGCAAACGTGTGGTCAGTCCGCGACGGCGTGATCCACTGTGAGGGGAAGCCCAAGGGTTACCTTCGCACGAGCAAAGACTACGCGAACTACCAACTGCATTTCGAGTGGCGCTGGGACGGCAAGCCAACCAACAGCGGCGTGCTCCTGCACAAGACAGGCCCCGACCTCCTGTGGCCAACTTCAATCGAAGCCCAACTCATGCATGAGAACGCAGGTGACTTCTATCTGATCAACCTCTCGTCCATGACCGTCAATGGCAAGCTGGTCGGCCCTGTTGAGAAGCCATACCTAAGAGCCAGGAAACAGGAGCTGTCGAACGAGAACCCTCCGGGCGAGTGGAACCACTACGACATCGTCTGCAATGGCGACTCGATCCAACTTACCGTCAACGGCCTGCTCCAGAACAAAGGTACCGGCGCCAAACCGTCCAGCGGCGCTATCTGCCTGCAGAGCGAAGGCAGCCCGATTCAGTTTCGCAACATCTACCTCAAGCCGCTCGAGAAGTAGAGCGCCCACCACCTTTCCGATTGCCTTCACCCCACACAATGAAAGACACCCTCCCCACCGACATCACCCGTCGCACCTTTCTCCATCGCTCGGCAGGTGTTCTCGCGGCTTCCGTCAGCCTGGCCGAACTCGCCAAAGGCGAAACGGAGAACACGTATGGCGTCGAGACACCTGAACTGCGGAGCCGCGCGGAAGTTACTGCCGTCCTCGACAAGGCACCGAAGCCTCTTGCGGACACGAGCCCACGCCCGCTCACCATTCTCCTCGCCGGAGGTGCGAAGGATCATCCGCCCCGGTCCCATTCGCACGACGTGCTTCCGAAGCGCTGGAAAGTACTGCTTGGTGGCGCAGGTCCGGGTGATGAGGCGATGACGAACATGTACCGCCCCGAGGTGGAGGCGGACCGCGGGTTGATCACCTCTGGCTTACCGCACGTCAAAGCACTCAGCACTTTGGAATGGCCCACTGAAGAGCAGTTCGCCACGGCGGATGTCATCGTCCTTTATCAACACCCGAAGTGTTTGTCCGACGCGGCGCATCAGAAACAGATCGAGACTTTCCTCAATCGGGGCGGCGGCCTCGTGCTGTCACACTACGTCCTCTGGAATGCTTCCCCCGCCCTGGGGGACCTGCTCGGCCTTGCCAAGGCAAAGGACAGCAAATACAAGCACAAGGTCGTTACCCTGAGGGTTCCGAAGACTCGTCATCCAATCATGCACGGTCTTCCGGACACGTTCACCATCGCCGACGAGTGCTTCTGGAATCTGCAAGGCGACCGCAGTAAAGTGATCGCGCTCGCCACCTCCGATGAAATCGTGGGCGATCAAGTCAGCGCCGAACCCGTAATCTGGGCCTACGAACGCGGGAAAGGCCGCGTCGTAGCATCCACACTCGGCCACTTCGACTGGACCTTCGACGACCCTTTCTTCCGCACGATTCTTCTACGCGGCATCGCATGGGCCGCCGGCGACACACCGTACCGTTTCGATCCGCTCATCCTGCGCGGCATCCCGCTGAAAGACTGATGCGCGTCCTCCCCTTGCTCCTCACTTGCCCGCCGCACGGTGCCCATGCCTGCAGTAATTTTGGTGCGTGTCGCATGGAACAGGAGGGCAACACAGTCGATGCGGCACCATCTGCGAGTGGTCATCGACAAGAACGCTGTTGCTCAAAAACCTGAGTTGCCGCGCACCAAAACCGCATTGTCGGCAATAGTCCCCATGGCACAATCGAGAACATGAACTGCCGAGATTCGATCACCTCGACCCGTCTCGCAGCTACGGGATTCGTATGCCTTTGCACGACCCGCCACGCCATCGGACGAGCGGTCCGCGGAGGTTGGGCCAACAGCAAAGGTCTAGCATCTTTTTTTCTTCTCTTCGCCACCCTGTGGATGGTGCAACCGCCCTCGCTCCTTGCTGCGGACTTCTCTCCCGCGGCCCTTAAGTTCCTCGATCAATACTGCGCGGAGTGCCATGACGCAGACGTAAAGAAAGGCAACCTGCGCGTCGATCAGCTTTCCGTCGCAAAGCCGGACCGCGATCATTTCAACCGGCTCGTGCTGTTGTTTGATCGTGTCCAAAGGGCCGAAATGCCGCCGAAGAAGGCGGACCAGCCTGAGACCGCTGAGCGTGCCGCTTTCTTGAATGAACTGCGCAGCTCGTTGGTAGAGGCGGAGTCAAATCAACCAATCGCAGCGGTGCGGCGCATGAACCGCGTCGAGTATGAGAGCACCTTGCGCGACCTGCTCCATCTTCCCCTGTTGCACGTGAGGGAATTGCTGCCGGAGGATGGACAGCAGGCCGGCTTTGACAAGGTGGGCGGCGCACTCGATTTCTCTCCGGTGCTCGTAAACAAATACATGGAGGCAGCAGACGTCGCGCTTAAGCTTGCGCTGCTGAATGACGGCAAAAAACCGGAAAGTAAGATCTGGCACGAACCCGCAGCGAAGCAGCGCACCGTCATCGACGCCATCCGCGTGCACTGCGCGGTGCCGCTGAAGGGTCGCGAACTCGCGTCCGGCCTCACGACGTTCATCACGGCCAACCCCGAGACCGACATCCGCAACGTCGTCCGCTGGGCGCAATTCAAAGGTGAAGCGGACTCCGTGGCGTTGCTCACCAGCGTCATCGGGAGGGTGCAGCCGCAGGGGCTCCAGCCAGATCGTTTCAAGCCACCGGTAAGCGGCTGGTATCGCGTGAAATTTTCCGCGTGGAGCATGCGCTGGATGCGCACGCATGCCGAGGCTTCGAAGCGCGGTCTGGCACGCCAGTTCGACACCTTAGGACAGCCGTATTTCAAGAATGCCCGTGACGAATGGGAATACACCCGTCTCGCCGAGGAAAAGCCAGCGCGGGAGTGGATGGAGAATGTCGAGTTTTACGGAAACACGGAAGTGGCCCACGTTGTGCGCGCTTCGCTCAACGGCGAACCGATCGGCTACTTCGATGTGCCGTCTCTCGAACCGAAGGTTTTCGAGTTCAAAGTGTGGCTGAATCCCGACGAGAAAGTTTCCTTTCATGCCATGGCGTTGCCTGCGGTTGGTGCGAGCAAGGGCGGCACAAGTGACGGCATCCGTGATTACGAGGGCCCGGGGGTCGCATTTGATTGGTTCGAAGTGGAAGGCCCGCTCGCGGATGAATTGCCTCCGGCAAAGAAGCAGCAGTTGTTCGGTGACAAGCCCGCAGCCTCCGATCCTCGGCCGCTGCTGACAAGTTTTGCAACGCAAGCCTTCCGACGCCCTGCCACCGTCGCGGACGTAGAGCCCTATGCCCTGGTCGCAGAGAGCCAGTTGAAAGGTGGCCCCAGCTTTGAGTCGGCGATGATTGCCGGTTACAAAGCGATCCTCTGCTCGCCGGATTTCCTCGTGCTGGGACTCGAGTCTGGCGATTACGCTCTCGCCTCCCGCCTGTCCTATTTTCTCTGGAATGCACCTCCAGACGAGGAACTTCTCAGGCTCGCCGCCCAGGGTGAACTCTCGCACCCCGAGAACCGGAAAAAGCAAGTGCTGCGCATGCTCGCCGATGCCCGCTCGAAGCGATTCATCCAACATTTTCTCGATGAATGGATCGAGCTAAAGAAGATCGACTTCACCACGCCAGACCCGGCGCTTTATCCCGAATACGATGCGTGGCTGCACGATTCGATGCTTGCCGAGACGCGCGGCGATTTCCGCCGGATGCTCGAGCGTGACATCGGCGTGCGCGGACTCATCCAGAGCGAAACGGTCCTCATCAATCAACGCCTGGCGGAACTCTACGGCCTGCGCGGTGTGACCGGCAGCGAGTTTCGCGAGGTAACGCTTCCGCCTGGCTCGCCACGCGGCGGGCTGCTCACCCAGGCCTCCGTCCTGAAGGTCACTGCCAATGGTACAGCGACTTCGCCCGTGCTGCGCGGCGTGTGGGTCATGGAGCGCATCCTCGGAATCCCGCGTCAGCCCCCGCCGCCGAACATCCCCGGGGTCGAACCCGACGCGACTGGCGCCGTCACCATCCGCCAGATGATTGAGAAGCACCGTGCCGATTCCACGTGTGCATCCTGCCACGCCAAGATGGATCCGCCGGGATTCGCGCTGGAAAACTTCGACGCCATCGGCGGTTGGCGCGATCGCTATCGCCTCGCAGGGAAGCCCAAGAACATTCGCGTGGGTAAAGGAAACGACGCCAGGACGGTCGAGGAACCGACCATCGAGATCGTAAGCGACAGCGCTTTCCTCAGAAATCGCGTGAAGATGCGCCTAGGCTCGCCGGTCGATGCCAGCGGGGAACTTCCGGATGGCGACACGTTCAAGGACATTAACGAACTGCGCGCAATTTTACTGAAGGACGAAGACGCCCTCGCACGAAACGTCGTCAGCCAGTTGCTGACGTACGCCACCGGACGCGTTCCGCGATTCGGCGATCGCGATGAGATCGAATCGACCGTTTCCAAAACCAAAGCCTCGCACCACGGACTGCGCACGATCATCGAGCATGTCGTCGCGAGCCCGCTCTTCGCGAAATAGATTATCCACAGCCGAGAACCAAGCCCTCCAATGAACCTTACACGCCGCTCCTTTCTTCGCGCTTCCGGCGCAATGATGGCCCTGCCGTTCCTTGAAGCCTTCGGTGAGGCCCCCGCCACACCGCGCCGCATCCTCTCTATCTGCACCAATCTCGGCGTTCTAGAACGCCACTTTTTCCCGGAACAGACGGGCGGCGCTTACGAGCTCACGCCCTACTTGGAGACGCTCAAGGATCATCGCGATCAGTTCACCGTCTTTTCCGGCACCTCGCACCCCGACGTCACCGGGGGTCACTCCGCGGAGGCGTCTTACCTCACTGCCGCGCCGCAGCCCGGAACCGCCTCGTTCCGCAACAGCATCTCACTCGATCAATTCGCAGCCGAGCGAATAGGCCATCTTACCCGTGTGTCCTCGCTACCGCTTGTGGTGTCAAAAAGCGGCAACCAGTCGCTCTCCTTTACGTCCAGTGGAGTGATGCTGCCTGCAGAGCGCAGTCCCGCACAGGTGTTCAAGGCGCTCTTCGTTGGGGGGAACGCTCAGGAAGTGGAAAGACAGGTCGCCAATCTCCGTGTAGGCCGCAGCATCCTCGACGCCGTCGCAGACCGCGCAAACGCTTTACAAAAGAATCTGGGCGCCGCCGACAGAGATCGACTCGACCAGTATTTTACCTCCGTGCGCGAGGTCGAGAAGCGGCTCCTCATATCCGAGGAATGGGAACGCAAGCCCAGACCGAGGATCGAAGTGCCACCGCCGAAGGACGGCGTGTATCTGCTCGAGAAACTTGGCGCCATGTATGACCTGGCGCACCTCGCGTTCGCGACGGATAGCACGCGCCTCATCACGCTCCTGATCCTGCCAGCGTACTTCAGCGAAAACATCCCTGGGGTCAACAGCGAGTCCCACAACCTTTCCCACCACGCCGGCCGTGAGGATAAACTAGGCGAGTTGAAGAACCTCGAGCTTGCCGAGTTTCGTGAACTCAACAACCTCCTCTCCAAGCTTCGAGCTTCGAAGGAAGGCGGCGGCACGCTGCTTGACCACACGCAGGTCTTCTACGGCAGCAACCTCAGCAACGGCAACAACCACGACAATAAGAACCTCCCCATCCTGCTCGCCGGCGGCGGCTGGAAACACGGGCAGCACCTTGCCTTCGATAAGAAGAACAATTACCCGTTGCCAAACCTCTTCGTCTCCATGCTCCAGCGTCAAGGGATCGAGGTCGACAAGTTCGCCAGCAGCACGGGAACGATCAAGGGATTGGAAGTGGCATGACGCACCCTTAAGCACGCTGGAGGCAGAGAAAGACGAGACTTGGCAACCTCCTTCGCGCCCCCACCCATCACGCGACCACCAAAGGTGCATCGACATTGTTACCCTTCCCCGCAATCGAGTCTTTGGGCACCCCGGCAGTCCAGAACGCTCCCGAAATCGCCAACCCCATGAAAACCACACCCACCCTCTTTTCCGCCCTGTTGCTCGCGCTAGCACTCGTGCTCAATCCGTTGCAGGCAGCGGATGCCTCGCCATCCGCGGCACTCCTCGCCGCCGACGACGAGCGCGTTTCCGCCATCGTCGCAGCGGACCGCACGCGTCTCACCGCGATATTCTCCGACGACCTTCGTTACGCGCACTCAACCGGCGCTGTCGACGACAAGGCGTCCTACATTGATTCCCTTGTCAGTGGTCGCACGAAGTATGTGACTTACGACTATCAGGAGCGGAAGTTCACCTTTCCCGCGCCCGGCATCGCGCTCATGGCGGGGCGGGTTCACATCAAAGCCACCAGTGCCGGCGGTGTGGCAGATGCAATTCTGAGCATTTTGGCCGTCTGGCGTGAGGAACAAGGCCATTGGCGATTCCTCGCATGGCAGTCGTGTCGTCTCCCTGCACCGGCTCAAAATTGACTTTCTTCAAATAGCGCCCCCTCAGTCAATACCGAGGCCTCACGAGCAAAACCCGTGGCCGAAGCCCGACAACTACCGGCATCTTCGGGCGGCGCGTGCAGCGAACTGCGGGGTGGAGCAATTAACAAATTTCTATCGTAAACTAAGAAAGCCAACCCAGAGGGGTCGCACTGGTATGACCTCCGGCCGCCCCGTTGCTTTATGAATCAAACCGACCTCAAAGGCCGCGCCGCAATTTGCACGGACGGCGCAGGGGGCGGCCGACGCAAGGGTGGGGCGACAGCATCACAGCAAAAGTTTTGCCCTTTGGCTGCGGGAGGCTACGAGTTCCGCCTGACCGATGTCTCCCCGATGTGGTGAATGAACTCCTCGCGTAACCGTAACAAAGGTCATGCTATCCCAAGATCCGTCTCAAGCAGCCAAAGCAGCTACGCGGGCACTCACCGCCCTCGTCGCCCTTTCGCTCACGGGTTTGCTGCGCGCTTCGGATGCCGCCGACATTGACTGGGTGACGGTGGGTGATCCGGAAAATCCCGCCGACGCAACCGGCTTCGGCGCCGTGCCGTACGTGTTTCAAATCGCAAAGCACGAGGTGAGCAACGAGCAGTACGTGGAGTTTCTCAACGCCATCGCAAAAAGCGATCCGCATGGACTCTGGAGTGAGAGCATGGGTGCCCCCTTGTTACGGGATCTCGGCCAGGGCGGGATCCAGGAGAACCTGCCCGTCTTCGCGGAGCGCACCGGCTCGCCCGGGGCCTACCGCTACGCCTGCCGGCCGGGTTGGGAGAAGAAGCCGGTGGTTTACGTCACGTTTCTCAGCGCGATGCGGTTCGCGAACTGGCGGCACCACGGCGGCGGAAGCGGCGACACGGAGAACGGCGCGTACGACCTGGCGATGGGTGGCCTCGCGCCGCGAGAGGCGGGGGCTCGGGTCTGGATTCCGTCGGAGGACGAATGGTACAAGGCGGCCTACTATCAGCCTGCGAGCAAGGGCGGACCGGCCGGCGGGTATTGGCGCTATGCCACTCGCAGCAACGACCAACCGAAGGCCGTGGAGCCGGGCTCCGAGCTGGTGAATGCAGCGATTTTTGGACACATGCACCAATTCCGCCTCCTCGCGCCCGTCGGCAGCGTGCCGAACGCATCCAGCCACTACGGCACGCTTGACCAGGCAGGCAACGCGTGGGAATGGAACGAGGCGATTCTCTTCGCGACCAAACGCGGCATCCGCGGCGGCAGCGTCAGCCACCCCTACGAGTACCTCCAGTCGATCGTCCGCTCGAACGCCCGTC
>JBIKSY010000357.1:0-3584 GCA_044348365.1 Chthoniobacteraceae bacterium | reverse complement strand
GTTCCGCGCCAGGAAGCCAGTCGCACGAAGCTTCGCGGGGTCACCAGGGGCGACCTCATCCGCGGCAAGCATCAGACGGAGCATTTCGTCGTACGGGGTGTCGGCGTTGAGCGAGTCGACAATCCAGTCGCGCCAGTGCCACATGTGCTTCTGGCTGTTTCTGAGCTGTGCGCCGAGCCCCCACCAGTCGCTGTAGCGCCAGATGTCCATCCAGTGGCGGCCCCAGCGTTCGCCGTGCCGGGGGTCCGCCAGCAGGCGCTCCACGGTCTCCGCGTACCAGTCGCCAGTCCCGGCGGTGTTTGCCTCGGCCACTTCCCGGGGGGAGGGTGGCACCCCCACCAGGTCCAGAAACAGCCTGCGCAACAACAGCTCCCGCGGTGCCTCAGCGACGGGCTGCAGACCCAGCCGGGCGTGTTGCGCCGCCACGAACGCATCCACCGGCGTCCGGATCCAGCTCTGATCCACGCCGACGGGCAACGGCGGACGGGCCCTCGGGCGAAAGGCCCAATGGTCCCGGGGGTCGGGCTCCGGCTTTTCACCGGCCGGAAAGGTGGCGCCGCCGGTGATCCAAGCCTCCAGGAGCGCGATCTGCGCGGGCGCAAGGGTTTCCCCCTCGTGTTTGGGGGGCATGTGTTCGTCCGGGTCTGCGCTTTGCACCCGCTCAAGCAACAGGCTGCGGTTGGGCTCGCCCGGGCGGACAGCCGGTCCGGACTCCCCCCCTTTGAGAAGCGCGGCTGCCGTGTCGAGGCGCAGGCCGCCCTTTTGCTTGAGCGCGCCATGGCAGGCGTAACAGTGGCGCTGCAACAGGGGTTTGACGGCATGCACGTAGTCCGGCTCCGCCCGGGCGTGCGGCAGGGAAAGAACCAGCACCGCCCAGACGAGGGGAAGCGCGAGAAATCCGGGGGTGGGTTTCTTCATCGCGGGGGATTTCAAGCCCCGCGTCCCGCGGGGGGCGCGCTGCGTTGCAGCGTCATGGGGTGTCGCCCGCGGCTGAAGGCTCCGCAAGAGATACCGGCCAGAACACACTGGTTGTCATTGCGCATGTGAGAGCGGCTACAGGATTTTTCCAAGGAGGTCAACTGCAGCCGACCCGGCCGCAGAAACGCGGTGGCGTGGCCGACCCGCGCGGTGGGTCACCGCTTTCCTACCGGAACCCGCCTGTGGCCGCGCGCCCGGGAATTCCCACCGCGTCGCCGGGATAAAAAGAAGGGCAAAACACAGCGCAAAAAAGTGCGGGTGAGGCCCTCGGCGGAGCGCTGTGCGTTGTCATACGCCGGAGGAAAACCAACCCCTTGTCTCCGGGGGAACGACCCTTCGGCCGCACGAAGGGTCACGGAAGGCAACCCGGCGGGCTACCGTGCCGGGACTTCCTGTGTGGGCAGCTTCAGCAAAAGCACACACACCAAAGACGCCGCGACCAGCGCAGCGCCGGCGGAAAACGCCGTGAGATATCCCGTCTGGACGGCGTCAAACACCTCGCCCTGCAACGGCCGGGACAGCGTGGAAAAGGCGACAGGCAGGGGAATCACCGCAAGGGCAGGCCCCAGGAATCTGCCCAGGCTTCCGGCGGAGGTCAGCAGTCCCATGAGCCGGCCCTGCGCGCTGCCGTGTACAAAACGGGACGCCATCCCGCTGAGGGTGGGCGTGAGAAGCCCGTTGCCAAGCGCCATCAAAGCACAACTGCCCAGAAAGGCGTTTTTGTCTGAAACCCGCGGCAGCCAAAACAAGCTGAGCGCGAGAAAAAAGGCTCCTGCCGCGGCCACCTGCTTTTCAATGTTCCGGTTGAGGAGTCGGCGCAGCAGGCCCCCCTGCACCAGCACGGCGAGAACGCCCACGAAGGCAAACGAGTAGCTGATCTCACGGATCGTCCAGCCGAAACGGTCACCGCAGAACAGGGCAAACAAGACGTGAATGAAGGCGAAGCCGGTGGTTGAGAGCAGGCTTGCCACGAGTAAAAGCAGGATGAACACCCGGCGATTTTCGCCGAACACCTCGCCGAGGGTGGCTCCTGTTTTGGCGTCACCACGTTTTTCCGCAGAGTAGGTCTCGGGCAGCCGCGCCCAAATCAGAAGGGCGTTGAGGATGGAAAGCATCCCGGCCGCATAAAAGGGCGCCTGCGGGGAAACCGTCGCGAGGAGGCCGCCAAGGGCGGGGCCCATGATGAAGCCGAGGCCGAAGGCCGCGCCGATGATCCCCATGGCCTTGGAGCGGTTCTCAGGGGGCGTGACATCCGCGATGCAGGCCTGTGCGGTGGCGATGTTCCCGCCGCTGGCCCCGTCGATGATTCGACCCAGAAACAACATCCAGGGCGCGTCGGCCAGGCCGATGACAAAAAAGCCCACCGCGCTGCCGATGACGCTCAAGAGGAGGACCGGCTTGCGGCCGATTTTGTCGGAGAGTTTCCCGAACAGGGGGGCGAAGAAAAGCTGGACCAGAGAAAAGATCCCAACGAGCCAACCGAGCTGGGAGGGCCCGAGATGGAACCGTTCGGAAGTCGCGTACACCGGCAGGACCGGAATGACGATCCCGAAGCCGACCATGCTAATGAAGACCGTCAGGAAAATGATGCCGATTGGGGAACGGGAAGGCTGCATGCGGAGAGTCCCCAGTGTTCCCGAGATCGGCTGGGAATCAACCTCGCATTCCACCCAGCTGGTTGGAGCGCTGCAATGTGGGAGCGGAGGGGGTGGGTTTGCAGCGGCCCCAACCCAAATCTGCAGTGCCAGACACCGCTGCCGGTTCCGCCTTGGCTCACCTTCGGCTGGTCCTCAAAGGGTCAGCTCCTCCACGTGGAGCCGCTGTCCCGCCCGCTAATCCTGCAGGTACGGATTGTGCAACCTCTCCTCACCCAGGGTCGTCGCAGGGCCGTGTCCGGGCAGCACACGGACCCCGTCGCCCAGCGGCAACAGCTTGCGCCGAATCCCTGCCAAAAGAAGGTCCCGGTTTCCCCCGGGCAAATCCCAGCGGCCCACCCCCCCGGCGAAAAGCACGTCCCCCCCGAACAGGACCCCGTCCTCCTTCCGAAGAAAACAGAGAGACCCGGGGCAGTGTCCCGGTACCTCTAAAATCTCAAACTCGACTCCCCCCCAAAAGGCAGACTTTTTTTCCTCCACCAAAATACCGGGCTCGACCGGTTCCACCCGCCACGGGAAACCCGCCCGCTGGAAAAAATCCGGCTCCGTCACCATGGGTGCAGTCTCAGGGTGGTAAACCACCGCGCAGCCATGTTGTTTTTGAATTTGGGCTGCGTCCCAAACGTGGTCGACATGCCCATGGGTGAGTAAAAGCGTTTCCACCCCGTAGCCGCGGGAAGCCAACCAGCCGGCGGCGCCCTCTGGCGCGTCCACCAGGAGCCGCGCGGATTTAAGGTAGTAGCAATTTGTTTCGAACAGACCGCCGGTATAAATGTCCATAGAGAGGTTCCTTCCCTCCGGCGGATGTTCCGTCAATCCCAGCCTTGCGCATGGCCGAAACTTTTTTACCCCTCCCCTCAATCTCTTAAGGCTTTTGGGCGGCCGCCTCCGTAGGCACTGGTAAAGCTGCTTTGCGCACCCAGATTTTTGTGCCAAGTTTACAATGTGTGC
>JBIKSY010000464.1:0-3592 GCA_044348365.1 Chthoniobacteraceae bacterium | reverse complement strand
ACCGGACAGCGTTGCACTGCTACGAGCCGTCTTATCCTCCATACCGACATTCACGATGCGTTCGTTGAAGAACTGAAGCGTCAAGCCACGGCAATCGTGTTGGGCAACGGACTGACGAATTCGGCTGCGCAGGTCGGACCAGTTATCAACCAACGTCAGCTCGACAAGGTGCTGTCGTATATCGACATCGGCAAGTCAGAGGCTACGTGCGTACTCGGTGGCGAGCGCGACACTACGGGCGATAACGCCAATGGATACTTTGTGAAGCCAACAATCTTCGTGGATGTCGAGCGCACCGATCGCATCTTCCAAGAAGAGATCTTCGGACCAGTTCTGAGCGTTGTTCGTGCGACATCGTTTGAGCATGCACTCGAGCTCGCCAACGACTCGGCCTACGGTCTCTCGTCAAGCATCTATACACGCGACGTCAATGCTGCCTTCACCGCCATTCGCGATATCGAGGCTGGCATTACCTACATCAACGCGCCAACCATCGGTGCCGAAGCACACATGCCATTTGGTGGTGTCAAGGGCACAGGTAACGGACACCGCGAAGGTGGATGGACGGTGTTCGACATCTTCACAGAGTGGAAGACTGTGTACGTCGACTTCAGCGGCAAGCTGCAGCGTGCGCAGATCGACAACTATTGAGGTGTCGACGGCTACTTAACCGTCGACTGATTCTGCGTGGCGATAACGGCAACACCGGCCACGATCAGTAGCATGCCGAGTACAGTGCGAAGGCTCAACATCGACGTCCCCGTGACGAGCGAGATGCCGATGGTGCATGCAAACGAGCACGCGGTGCTCACGGGGATGAATGTTGTCCATGGCGCGAACGACAAGATCATCGACAACACGATGAACGATGCTGCAAGCGCAACTACCCCTGCCAATGCCCACCATGAGACAAATGCTGTGGCAAGCGCACGCATCTCGAGTGGCACGCCATGAAGTGCATGTGTGAGCAGCGCCATGCCTCCAACGGCAAGAGCCGACTGTACAACGGTCCATGCAAGGAGCTGCATCATCGCGGATTCCCTTGACGTTGTTGACGCTGCAGTACCTCGTAGTACTGTCGAATGAGATTTTCGTAGTCCTTGGTGTAGGCCTGCCGGAGTTGTTCCATGGCAGTGCGCGATGCCTTGCGTTGCAGTTCTTGGAGGTCGAGTGCTTTGGGTCCTTGACGCATGACGTCTTGACCGGAGGTTGACTCACGACTCTTCTCATAATCCCGATCATTCATCGAGCGCGACGCATCAAGCAGACGCGAGAGAATCCGCTCCTGGCGTAGTCGTGTTTCTGGGGTGATCGAACTCGACTGCATGTCACTCATGACTTCTTGCATGTCCTTGGCGATCTGTGAAAGATCTCCGAGCTCCTTCTTTGACCCTGACGCCGTGCGACGTTCCTGCTCGAGCTCCTGCAGTGCCTTCATGGCACGACCTTGCTGTCCGGCCAAACGTCCGAGCTCTGCACGCTGTCGTTCATCTGTCTGTTGTCCGCCCTGGCCAATGCGCTGCATTCCCTCGTTGATGCCCTGCTGATCCTCGGCTAACTGCTGCAATCGCTGGAACGGACTTTGTCCGCGTCCCTGACCCTGTCCTGGCTTCTGACCCGATCCGCCCTCGCCTTGTCCTTCCCCTTGCATCATGGAGTTCAATGCCTGACCCATCTTCGATGCCGCACCATTCATCGAGCTCATCGCACCAGATTGCTGCTGCATGGCTTGCTGACCATTGCGCTCAGACAGCGACTGCATGGCGTCCTTCATACCCTGCAACGCATCACCAAGCTCTTGTGCCATCTCCGGCGATACGCTCGTCGATTTCTGTCCAAGCTGCATCATCGAGTTGGCAATGTTCTGCATCGACTCGGTGAGCTTCTGCTGTTGCTGTGCCATTTGTGAGTACTGCGAGGAGTTCGGATCCATGTTCTTCATGCGATCGCGCAGTGCTTCTTGTTGCTTCGAGAGATCAACCAAATCGTTGACTCCCTTTTGCATCTGTCGCATTGCTTCCTTCTGGCTATTGCGACGCATCTCACGCTTCATCTGCTTCATCTGCTGCGCAAATCGCTGGAGGTTCTGCGATGCCTGCTGTTGCTGACGTGACGCCTGCTGTTGGTCGCCTTTCTCGAGGTTCTCACTCGCCTGGTCCATTTGATTCTTCGTCCCTTGCGGGTCGAGATCCTTCTGCGCTTGATCCATCTTCTCCTGAGGCATGTCCTGCCCGATCTCCTTCATCAGATTCTGGAGGTCCTTCGCCTCTTGTGCCAAGCGTTCAAGATCTTCTTCGAGTCGACGCTGCTCCTCAGCAAGCTTCTTGCGCTCTTCGGCATTCATGGAATTGGCATTCTCGGAGCGCTGACGAAGTTCATCTTGCTTCCGAGCGAGCTCCTCGGCACGACGCTGCAATTCGTCTGTTTTCTGCTCTGCTTGCATGCGCTTGAGAAGATTCAACTGTCGGTCCAAGTTCTTGCGAAACTCTTCTTCATTGAACTTGAAATCCTTCATCATCTTTTGCAACTCTTCAGGAGAAAGCTGTTCCATCGCCTTCTTCATTTGCTCCTGCATCCGCTGAAGCTCTGGCGTCTTGACTTCTTTCATGAGCTTCTGCAGCTCCATGTATTTCTGCAGCGTTTCTTGCGAGATGGCCTTGTTCTGTTGCAGCTTCTCGGTCATCTGCTCCATAGTCTCGGCGACCTTGTCCATGCGCTTCTGGAGTTGCTCCTGACGCTGCATGAGTTCTTCGGCCTTCTTCTTGTCCGACCACGATACGTCTTGCTTCTGCTGCGACTGCTGACGTTGTAATTCTCGTTGAAGCTGCTCTGCTTCCTTCCGAACGTCCTCTGCTTCCTTGGCAAGATTCTTCAACTCGCGCTGCATCTCGGTCTGCGTCTTGTCTGCTTGCGCAAACACTTCGTCGAGTGATGGCATGCGGACAGTAACCGATCGCGTACGTGCAGTCTTCGGTCCACGCACAATGTCGTTGTCAGCCACCTCGAGATACATCTCATACGTATCCTCAGGCGTCACATCGATCTTCGCCAGATTCCAGATATACGGCACATCACGCACAGTGCCATCTCCAAGCAATGGGATGTCAATGGCGCGGAAGTTCTTCTCTGGTTGTGCGTACCGTGACGACTGCAAACGGTAGTAGAGTCGAAGACGCGTGAATCCATAATCGTCGGTGATCGATGAGACTACCGAAACCGTCGCCTGCTGCGTGAGCTCCACATCTTGCGTTGGCTGCACCAACGTAATCGTAGGGTACGCGTCGGTGAGTGCAACGATGCGATAGGTCGGAGGCTCCTGATTACGGGTGCCATCTCGATCAACAATCTCTATCGAATACGTGCCTTGTCCGTTTACTGCAAATCGGCCTCGTGCTGAGGTTCCTGCAACCTGCATCGGAATGCGAACGGTATCCGATGTTGCGCTGTCTGCATCACGTGCAATCACGAGCGTAGCAGACCGCAATTCCTTGTTTGACTGCACTGACAGATCTACCACCGAGCCAGCAAGTGCTGTAACATCAGCCTCTTGCTCTGTGAGCTCCGTCGATGCCATTCGCGTATACGCTGGAGG
>JBIKSY010000012.1:0-37209 GCA_044348365.1 Chthoniobacteraceae bacterium | reverse complement strand
TATGGCTGCTAAGTTCGTCTGTGTTGACCGCGATACTCCGTTGCTGATGCCCCCGGATTTACGGGAGTGGGTGCCGGAGGATCACTTGGTGCATTTCATCATGGAGGCGGTCGGCTTGATCGATTTGCGCGAGGCCAAAATCAACGAACGAGGCACGGGCAGCCGTCAGTATCCGCCGGCCCTGATGCTTGGCTTGCTCATCTATTCCTACGCGACGGGCACCTTTAGCAGTCGCCAGATTGAACGTAGCACCTACGAGAACGTGGCGGTGCGCCTGCTTTGCGCAGACCTTCACCCCGATCACGACAGCATCTGCACCTTCCGTCGAGCCAATGGCGCGCTGCTCAAAAGCAGCTTTGGGCAGGTGCTTTCAATGGCCGCACAGATGCGGGTACTCAAGGTGGGTCAAGTCACCGTCGCCGTCGATGGCACCAAGATCCTTGCCAACGCCAGCAGGCATTCCGCAGTCAGCCATGGGCGTGCACTCGCTCAAATCGAACGGCTCGAGAAGCAGGTCGCCGAACTCCTCTTAAAGGCCGAGGCAGCCGATAGCGCACCGCTTGAAGACGGGTTGACTTTGCCAGAGGAGATCGCCCGTCGGCAGGACCGCTTGGAGCAGTTGCGCGCTGCCAGCGAAGTCATCAAAGCGCGCGCCCAAGAACGCTATCGGCAGGAGCTCTCGCAGTTCCAAGCCAAGGAGCAGGAACGCGTCGAGCGAGCCAAAAAGACAGGCAAAAAGCCAGGAGGACGCCCCCCGCAACCGCCTCGGGAAGGCCCTCGGGACAAGGACCAATTTAACTTCACCGACCCGGAGAGCAGGATCACGAAGACCTTGGACGGTTTTGGACAAAGTTACAACGCGCAAGCCGCCGTGGAGATCGAGAGCCGGTTGCTGGTAGGCGTAAACGTGAGCGATGCGCCCAATGACAAAGGGCAGTTGGGGCCGACGCTGGCGGCCGTGAGCCCAGTCATTGAGAGTGTCGAGGCGGTGCTCGTTGACAGCGGCTATTACAGCGCCGCTGCCGTGGCTGCAGTCGAAGAGCCGAGCGGAGCAAAAGCTGGCCCACTGATCTACGCGGCGACCGGACGCGAGTCCCATGGGCGCACCGTCCAAGAGCTCGAGCAGCGGGCGGATCCGCCCGCGCCGGGCCCCGAAGCCAGCACCAAGGAGAGGATGAAGCATCGCCTTGAGACAAAGCAGGGACGCGAACTCTACGCGGTACGCAAACAAAGCATTGAGCCGATTTTCGGCATCATCAAAGAGACGCTTGGATTCCGGCGCTTCAGCCTGCGCGGTCTCAAGAACGGGCGCACGGAATGGACGCTGGTAACATTGGCGTGCAACCTCAAAAGGCTATTCCACATGGGAAGCACACCGTCGGCCGCTTGAAAAAACCGAGCCACAAGGTCTTCAGAGTCGCTCGAGACATTTTAAATGCGTTTTTTGGCGAGAACCCTCGGACAAAGTCCGCCAAACACCTTTCGCTCCTGTCGAAAGCCGCCCCTTGGCCGAATCCGTCTCACTATCATTTCTCAAATCCCGTTTCCTAAGCCCGACAGGCTGCTAGGCGCTTGGCTGTCGAAACGCCAGAATAACGATGGCGTTGCGACGTCGGTTAGGACCGATGAAGAAGTTGACCAGCATGTGGCGCAGTCATCGGGAATTGATAGAGAGCTATGCTCACCGCGTTAAAAACTCCACAACAGCGGAGTGCTGGCTTAACTGAGTGTGAAGTGCAAACCCGTGAAAGGTCGACGATCTAGGGGTTGCACACTCTTTATACTGCCGGTCATTTTTTATGTTAACCTTGAAGAGCTTCCTGGGCCAGGGCAAACCAAGGAACCGGCCCTGCAGTTGATCTGGTCAAACCGAGTCGACTTTCCGCTTCGTTCGTTGCGAAACGCAAGGCAGTCTTAGTCCTTTTTAAAGTTCTGCGGGACGTCCGCGATTGTAGAATCTTCATTGTTCCCATTTTTATCAGATGAGTGGAATGGTTGGGAGTGGCCAATATTTCGGTTTTGAGGAGAGGTTGCTCCGGCAGTACCGGGTGCAATCGCGAGGCCTTATTTTGGTTGGTGGCAACCGGGAGGTTAAGCCGGGCCGACTTTTGGAATTGGGCTTTGAAAGGATCCTGATCATCGAAGCGCAGCCTTCGCTGCTGCCGTCCATTGCGGCGAGCATTTCGCCCTATCCTCAGGTGCAGTTGGTGCATGCGGCGGTGTCGCATGCTGCCGGAAACCTCACCCAGGCGGACGCGAGCGGAGCGGAGTTGCGGATTCCCGCGGCAACCTTGGATCAAATTCTTGAAGTCAACGGGTGGAGTTTCGACCGGTACAACGTTTTGTTGGTGAACGCCCCGGCCGGACACCTCAGTATGTTGCAGGGGGCGGGCCGGGTGCTTCCGCACTTGGAGGTGGCGCTTTTTGAATCACCGCAAAGGCAGGGGGGGCGTGAAGGCGACGGCCCGGTTGCGCTGGAAAGCTGTTGTGAGGCCGGTGGCTTGGCGCGTGCTGGCGAGGAGGAGGATGCCTCGGGCGCGCTTTGGCGGGTCGCATATGTCCGGCGGCCAGTGGTTACGATGTCGACGCTCGGAAGAAACGGGCGGTTTGCGAACCAGTTGTTTCAGTATCTTTTTCTCCGGCTGGCTGCTGAAAAACAGAACGCGGTGCTGCAGGTTCCGGCGTGGTTTGGGGAAGAGGTTTTTGGCTGCGGTGCAGTGCGGTTGCTGCGGCCGCCTCCGCGACTGGCAATGGAGTCGCAGAGTGAGGCTGTCGCCGGCTCGGTGGCTCTGGGCGACCCATTGGAGCTGATCGAGCGGTGTGACCCCGAGTTTCGGAGCACGGATTTCTGGGGCTACTTCCAACTGCACACATCCTGCCTGCGGGCGCATCGGGGGCTGATCCGCAGACTGTTTGCGCGGAGGGAACGCTATGCGGCGGCGGAGGCTTTGGTTTTTGAGAGGCTTCGTGCTGGTGGCAAACGGGTGGTGGCGGTACACTTGCGACGGGGCGACTACGGTTACGATGCTTTTTTTCGAGCGCCTTGCGCGTGGTACGAGCGGTGGGTCGAAGCCGAGGGGTTGGACGCGGGCGGGCATCTGATCTTTGTTTGCTCGGAGGACGCGGAGCACTACGCAAGCCGTTTCAAGGGATACGAGGTCGTGACGTCCGCGGGATATGCCGAGGAGCTGGGGCTGGACCGTTGGCTGTTGGAATTTCTGGTGCTTTGCAACAGTGACGTGCTTGCGATTTCCAACAGCACCTTTTCCTTCTTTGCGTCCCTCTTGAACTGCAAGGCACACCGTTTCGTCCGCCCGCGTCTGGAGTCTGGTGGGTTGGAGTCTTTCGACCCGTGGGATGCGGAGCCTTTTTTTAAAGCAAAGCATCCGCCCGAGGAGCATCTCAGGCTTGCGCAGGAGGATTGAGCACGCGCGGGACAGCCTCAAAGGTTAAGTGACGAAAGTGTTGTTCGATGTAATGTTTGAGAAAGTACCCATGAAACAAGCACCCACTCAAATGCTAGTGCCTCACAGGAAGAGGACCTCCCTGGTGTCGAACCAAGTTTCACAGGCCGAGTTACAGGCCTTGGCAAATCTGCCGGGAAGCGGTGGCGTGGTGTTTGACGTTGGGGCCCACCAGGGAGAGTGGACTGCTTGCGCGGCCGAATTGGTGCCGGGTGCGACGTTTCACGTGTTTGAGCCTGATCCGGAGGCCTACGTCGGCTTGGCGGCTCATCTGAGGGCGAGGCCGGCGATCGCTGGGGTGTTGCAGAACGTGCTTTGCGGCTCTGAACGCGGCTGGAAAAAGTTCTACCGGTACAAGGATTTTCCAAGCTGGAATACGACACACCGGAGGGCTGCGGCGGAAGCGTTGTACGGGATCCAGGCTCCCTCGGAGGTGTTGGTTCCCTGCCTCCAACTCGACGAGTACTGCCGCGACCGTGGCATTCAACGGATCCGCGTTTTGCGCATTAACGCGCAGGGTGCGGAGTTAGACGTGCTCGCGGGCGCTAGCGGGCTGTTGTCGGACTGCCGTATCGACTCGGTCCAGTTCACATATGGCGGGACGTTCCGGGATGCCGTGCGAGAGCTGCGGGAGGTTTTCGAGCTGCTGGAGCCGCTCGGGTACGACCTCTACAAGCTGGCAGATGGGGGGCTTGTTTATTTTTCCGGCTACGACGCGGCCATGGAGGACTTCGAGTTCAGCCAGTTTGTCGCAGTGCACGGCCGTTTCCGCTCGCTGGTGCAGGGGATTGCCTCGGAGATGATTGACATCAAGTCGGCCCTGCTCAGCAGAGGGATCCGCCCCAAGGGCGTGGTGCACGTGGGGGCCCATCTTGGCAGTGAGGTGGGCACGTATCTGGAAATGGGTTTCGAGAAGATTTTGTTGATCGAAGCCAACCCGGAGCTGGCGAGAAAACTCAAAGATAAATACGAGGCGCTGCCCCAGGTGAGTATCGCGCATTGCGCGGCGTCCTCGGAAAGGGGATTCGTGGAGTTGAACATCACCAACGGCGACCAGCAGTCCAGTTCCATTCTCCCGCTGGGACTGCATGCGGAGGTGTACCCGCAGATTCAAGTCCAGTCGAAGGTGCGTGTTCCGGCCGACACGGTGGACAATATTCTGGAGTCCAGAAACTTAAGATTTGAGGACTTCAACTTTTTGAATGTCGACATTCAGGGGGCCGAGTTGCTCGCCTTGAAGGGGGCGCCAAGGCTTTTGGAGCACATACAAGCGATCAATTCGGAGGTCAATTTTGCCGAGCTCTACCAGGGCTGCCCCTTGTTTTTCGAGGTCAACGATTGGCTGAAGGCCCGGGGGTTCCGTGTGGTCAAAATCTGCACTCCCTACCACGAGACTTGGGGAGACGGTTTCTTCGTGCGCTCAGCGCCCGCCTTCGGAGGCGCCTGAGCGCTCCCGGGGGACGGTTGCACGAATCCGAATCTGTCTTGCGCGTAGCCCAGAATTTCGATGATGCGCGAGCTGCCGTGGTGTTGCTCAAGGGCGAAACGGTGTCTCGCAAGCAGTTGATCCAGCCCGCCTTCACCGAAACGCGCGAGGGCTGTTTGGACCAAATCTTCAGGGTGCAGGATTGCTTCCGGTGGAAAAAATACAACGTGTTCGCGGGGGAACGTGTTGACGGGGGCCAGCGACTGGAGCGAGGCGGGTACGATGGGGATGCCTCCGGTGATGAGTGCGTCAAAAATGCGTATGGCGATGTCGTTGAGCACCGGCATGATCCAGTGCAGTTTGTGGGCGCTCCATTCCTGCAGCCTGTCTTCGGGAGTTCTCACGTGGAAGTTCTGAAGGGAGAAGCCGATCGAGGGGTAGTGGCCTGAAAGCGTATTGACCACGCTGTTTCGGAAGGGATAGGCGGGGTAAAGCACGTGCCTGCCTAGGGGAGCGTTGGAGCGGTGGGTGCCCAGCAGATAGCCGGTGTGTTCTGTCAGAAACCGGCGGGACCACTGTACGGATGCCGCGTAGACAGGGCCCGCAATCGCCCAGTTCTAGCGGCTCAGTAGGTACAGGTTTTCATGTTGCGCCGGAACGTACAAATCGGAGTGTGCCGCGCAAAAAACGCTGTGCTCTAGCCAGTGGTGGTTGTCCCAGTCCCAGAGAATAAAGAGCGTCTTGTCGTGGAGCGCCTGAAAGTCACTCCACACCGGGCCATGGCCAAGGCGCGCCACGTCATTGTTGTTGAGGATAACAATGGAGCCTTCCAACTCCTCCTTTCGCGCAGCCACGGAAATCCCGTTGGCACCGAGGAAAAAATCGGTGCCAACAGTCGTGACGTTCCAGCCAGGGGATTGGAATTCAAAGCCGTTAATGTTGGCCCCGAGGAAGAGGCTTTGGACGCGTCTTTTTTCAAAGTACGCGCACAAGTCTGCAACCCGCTTGCTCTGGTGGAGGGCCAGGTGGAAAAACGCTTCCTGCTGGCCGTGGGCGGTCACGCCCTTGGCGTGGTCACCTGAAAAAGAGGGGGCAGGCAGGCTTCGAAAACTCGCGGTGACGGAAGGGTCCATGTGGAGTGGGAGATGGGGCAGGCGCCGGCAGGAACGATTGCAGGTCGGCGCAGATTCGGGAAGTGTTTCCGGCGTGTCGCGGACCGCCCCGAGGTTCCGCCGGGCGTGACATCGGGAGATGTTAAGGATCTGTTGGCTGCCGGCCTTTACTATTTGTATGAGCTTTCTCGCTATTAGATTCATCTGCGCTGCTGTGTTGGCTCTCCCGGCGGGGCTGGCAACTGCCAAAGCGGGCGGGGTCGGGGAGATTGAACGTCAGGCGCTGCCCCTGCTTCAGGAGTTTTGTTTCGACTGTCACGGCGAGGGTTCCAAAAAGGGGGGGGTCGCGTTGGACAAACTTGGCAGGGAGCAACCGGCGGACCGCAAGGCGTGGCACTCGGTTTGGAGCAACCTCGACGCCCACCTCATGCCGCCCTCCGACAAGCCCCAGCCCACCCCGCAGCAGCGTGCCCTGTTGCAGGACTGGATCGAGCGCGGGGCGCTCGGTCTGGACCCGGAAAAACCCGATCCGGGCCGGGTCACCGTCAGGAGGCTCAACCGGGAGGAGTATCGCAACACGGTGCGTGATCTTACGGGGGTGGATTTCGCTGTGCAGGAGCAATTCCCCCCCGACGACACAGGCTACGGGTTCGACACCATCGGCGACGTGCTCAACCTTTCTCCGATTCACTTGGAAAAGTATCTGGAGGCCGCTCAGGCGATCGTCGAGCTGGCCTTCACCCCGGAGAACGGGGTGCGAAGGGCGATTTTTGCCGAGGGACCGCCGCCGGGGGACGCCGCGGCGCTGCAGGTTTACCTGCGTGGTACAATCCGCTCCTTTGCAGACCGGGCGCTGCGCCGGCCGGTCGACGAGCCGACACTGGACCGGCTGTGTGGGATGGCCGCCGCCGAGGAGTCATTCCCCAGCGGAGTCAAGCGGGCGATGTTGGCTTTGCTGGCGTCGCCCCGCTTTATCTTTCGGGCGGAGATCCAGCCGGAACCCAACAATCCGGGGCGCACGGTGCTGCTGGACGAGTATGCACTGGCCTCAAGACTGTCGTATTTTTTGTGGAGCTCCACGCCCGACCCCGAGCTTCTGTCGCTGGCTGGCAGGGGACAGCTGCGGGCGCAGCTCCAAACACAGGTGGAGCGGATGTTGCAGGACTCGCGGAGCTCCCGCTTTGTGCGCAATTTTGTGGGCCAGTGGTTGCAAAGCCGGGATGTGGAGACGGTGCCGATCCAGGCGCGGGTGGTCCTCGGGCTGCAAAAACAGGAGGACGGGGACAAGGTTTTCTCTTCGAAACTGCGCTCCGCGATGCGCGAGGAAACGGAGCGTCTGTTTCAGCATGTGCTTCGGAACAAGCTGCCTGCGGAGGAGCTTTTCACGGCCAACTACGGTTTCCTGAATCAAACACTGGCCGCTTTTTATGGCATCCGGGGGGTCAAGGGAACGGATTTTCAGAAGGTGGATTTTCCAGAGGGCACGCACCGGCGGGGGTTGTTGGGGCAGGGCACGTTCCTGGTGGTGACCTCGAATCCAACGCGCACCTCGCCGGTCAAGAGGGGGCAGTTTGTCCTCGAAAACCTGCTGGGAGCGCCGGCCCCGCCGCCGCCGCCGAACATTCCCCCGTTGGAGGGCGGCGGCAAGGCGGGTAAACAGAGCATGCGGCAGCTCATGGAGTTGCACCGTGCGGACGCCCTGTGCGCCTCCTGCCATGCGCGGATGGATCCGATCGGACTCGCTCTGGAAGAATTCAACGCTCTTGGACAACACCGCTCGGAGGGGGAGGGCGCCCCCGTTGACACAGCGGGGCAGTTGGTGACCGGCGAAAAGTTTAACAATGCGGAGGAGCTGATTCAGTTGTTTGGGACGACCCGAAAGCATGATTTTTACCGGTGCCTGTCTGAGAAGCTGTTGACCTATGCAATCGGCAGGGGACTGGAGGCCTCGGACATTCCGAATGTGAGGCAACTGGTGGGGGCCATGGAGGCGCAAGGGGGGAGACTCAGCGCACTGTTGCAGGCCGTAGTGGAAAGCGCACCCTTTCAAAAGCGCAGGGGTGCCGGCGGGGATCACTAATTTAGAAGGCGTCTGTGGACTTATCACTAGTGACAGTTGACTCAACCAGGCCTTTTCATGAGCACCGCACCTTTCTCCCGCCGCAGTTTTCTTCAAAGTGCGGGTTTTTTGCTGGGTTTGCCGGCCTTTGAATCGCTGGCGCGGGGGGCGGCGGGTGCTGCGACGTCACGGGGAGTGGGGTTGGCCCCCGACGGCAGTCCGCTGAGGCTGGCCTTCGTTTATGCGCCCAACGGCGCGATCATGGACCGTTGGACTCCCCGGGGGCAGGGGCGTGGGTTCCAGCTCAATGACACCATGCAACCCTTGGCCGAGTTCCGTTCCGACCTGCAGGTGGTGTCCGGGCTAGAGCACCAACATGGCTGGGCTGGGCGGGATGGCGGAGGGGACCACGCCCGCGCAACCGCCACGATTCTGACGGGGGCACGGCCCAAAAAGACGGCGGGAACCGACATACGCGCGGGGGTTTCTGCTGACCAGGTGGCGGCGCGCCATCTGGAGGGAAGCACGCGCTTTTCCTCCCTGGAACTTTCCTGTGATGCGGTGCGCCAGTCGGGCAGTTGTGATTCCGGCTATTCCTGCGCCTACCAGTTCAACCTTTCCTGGCGTTCTGAAACACAGCCCGTGGCGCCTGAGTCGAATCCGCGGCGGGTGTTTGATAGACTTTTTGGCAAGGGGGCAGCCGAGGGCCGGGAGGGTGCGGTGGAGCGGCACAAGGCACGTGAACGTTCCCTGCTGGATTTTGTGATGCAGGACGCCCTCACGCTTGAAAAGCAACTGGGCAGGAACGACCAGCGCAAACTGGACGAGTACCTCACGGGGTTGCGTGACATTGAAAAGCGCATCCAACTGGCCGAGCGTTTCGGCCTTCCCAAGGCGCCTGCGGGTCTGGCGCCCAGCGGAATACCCGCGGGGTACGGGGAGCACCTGCGGCTGATGTTCGACATGCTGGCGCTCGCCTTCCAGACCGACTCCACCCGGGTCGGGACTCTCCTCATGGCCCACGACGGTAGCAACCGCAACTTTCCCGAAATCGGCGTGACCTCCGGCCACCACGAGCTCTCACACCATCAGGAGGACGCCAAGAAAATAGAGCAACTGGCCCGGATCGACCACTTTTACACCGAACAGTTTGCATATTTTCTGCAGAGGCTCCGTGACATGCGCGAGCCAAACGGGGCGTCTGTTTTGGACAATTCGATGGTGGTCTACTGCGGAGGGCTTTCGGACGCCAACAAGCATTCGCACAACAATCTGCCAGCGATCGTGGCGGGCCGCGGCGGCGGGTGCCTGCAGGCGGGCCAGCATCTTGCCCTCTCCCAGCCCGCTCCGATGACCAACCTCTATCTGGGGCTTCTGCAGCGGATGGGGTTGCCGGTGGAGCGTTTTGGGGACTCCACCGAGGCCTTGCCCGGGGTGTAGCGACAACCCGGGCACACGCTCCGGTGGACTCCGGCGTGGCGCTCCCGGGAGGATGTGCCGGAGGCCGTGTTACCGGTCTTTGGGGAGGATCCGGACGTAAACCAGGCGGTGGTCGCTGGCGAGTTTCCATTCGGGGGCCCCGCTGATCCGGGCGGAGCCTGAGATTTCGGGTTTGAGCGCCCTGTTGAACAGCAGGTAGTCGATGCGCGAGTAGACGCCGGTAAACTGCCGGCAGTGCGTCCAGCGCTGTCCTTGGGGGTCCTCTGCTGCGAGGTCTTGGAGGCTGAAGGCGCCCCCCCAGGGGCCGAGGGTTTGGCGGACGGCCGGCTGTTCGCGCGTATCGTTGAGGTCACCGTACACGAGCAGGTTCGTACGCGGTTCCTCCATTAAGATGCGCTCGACCAGCAACCGCAGCTGGTCGGCCTCGCAGCGGCGGATCAGGGCCTCCCCCGAGGGCGAGGGCAGCTTGCTTTTGAGATGCACCCCCACCAGGCGCAAGGTATAGCCGGCGTTGACCTGAATGGAGACATCCAGGAAGCCGCGCCTGACCAGTTCCGGGCGACCGTTTAGCTCGAAGGGGACTTTGGGAAGGGACTTTCTGCGGACGATGGGAAAGCGGCTCAGCAGGGCGAGGCGCCTGTCCGGATCCGGACCGGGAACATACTCCTGAAAAGGAAAGTCTAGGCCGAGGCCGGCCAGTCGTTGTTTCAGGTCTGTAAGCGCCGCCTCCTCGCCCACCTCGCAGACGCCCAAAATGTCCGGGCGCACGCTCGCCACCACCTTGGAAATGGCGTCCCGAGCGGGTTGGGATTTGGGGCGGGTGCGCTCGGAGCCCGAAAGAGTGTAGTTCTCCAGATTGTAGGTCCCGAAGGTGATTTCCGAGTCAGAACCGGCCGCCCGCGCGGGGAGGCCATGTAGGGAGAAGAGGAGGACGAGGAGGACAGTGGAATGCCGGGAGAGAAGCTTCATCATCCATCCGGATCGGCGGCCGCGCGAAGGGGGAGGCTCAAAAAAAGGTGGCCCCTGCCTTCCTGTTTGTGACGAGAGAACAAGAAAGCATAAGGCCCGGTCGTGGAAAGAGACCGGGCCCTTGAGAAGGCGGAATTTTGGGAGGCACCCGGGTCTGCGGAGGGAGGTTGGCGACTTTGTCGGCCGCTTCAGAAGCCCCCGGGCGCAGATGCATCCAATGCTCTAAACGTGTGGCTTAAGCGCCTCTGGAATCGGCGTGGCGGAGGGTACGCTCTGGGTGGGAGCGGCGGCGGGTGCCGTAGTTGGAGCGGTGACTGCCTCAACGGAGTGATGGGGGGCCGCTGCGGCGACGGTGTCCGCTGGCTTGGCAAGGCTTACCGGTGCCGGGGAGGCTGCCGCCGGGAGGGCCTGCGTCTCAATCGGGGGGTGGTAGAGGCTGTTTTCCACCACGTGGGAGGCATTGTGCAGCTCCTGGTTGACATTATCCTTTGCCTTGCTGAACTCGCGGACTGCCTGGCCCAAGCCCTTGGCGAACTCCGGCAGTTTCTTTGCCCCAAACATGATGAGGACAATCACGAAGATGATGATCATGTCCGGGCCGGCAAGGTTGGGGAGAAGCGCAAGAGTGTTCATAGATCGCGATTTTTAGGATAGCACCGCTCCTAGGGTGATGCAACGCACGATCCTGTCAAAGGCCTTTGCTTAGGAGGGGAAGTGGCAAACCGGTCGGCTGCCAGCAGAATACCCGAGGCCTTGTCCCAGGTTTCCTGCCATTCCCGTTCTGGAATGGAGTCAGCAACCACGCCGGCCCCCACGTGAAAGTGGGCCCTGCCTTCCTCGAGTAAAACTGTGCGGATAAGAATGTTAAAGGCGCTGTCTCCGCTCGCTCCAAACCACCCCGCCGCGCCTGTGTAGAGGCCCCTGTCGACAGGCTCCAGTTCCGAGATGATCTCCCTGGCCCGCTTCTTTGGCGCCCCGGTGATCGAGCCCCCCGGGAAACACAGGTGCAGGGCCGTCACCTGGTCGATTCCGTCGCGCAGGCGGCCCTCGACTGTGGAGATGAGATGGAAGACCTGTTCGAAGCGTTCCAGCTTCAAGAGTTCGCTCACTCTGACGCTGCCCCATTCGCAGAACTGGCCGAGATCGTTGCGCTCCAGATCCGTGATCATCACCAGTTCCGCAATCTCCTTGGGGGAGGTCAGCAGCTCAAAGGCGCTGTGTGCGTCCGCATGGGGGTCGGCCCGGCGCGGGCGGGTGCCCTTGATGGGCCGGGTGCGGACGCTGCGGCCTGCAAACTTGAGAAAAAGTTCCGGGGAGCTGCTGAGCACCGTGCGCCCCTGTTGCCTTAGGAAGGCGCCGTAAGGGGCGGGGGAATAGTGTCTGAGGGCCTCGTAAAATGCCCAGGGCTCTCCGCCGGGCCATGCCGCCTCCAGACAGTGGCTCAGATTCACCTGATAAATGTCGCCGGCGCGGATGTATTCCTGGGCCCTTTCCACCCATTTGCAAAAGTCTGAGCGCTGTACTGTCGGCTTAAAAAGGAGCGGCCCCGCGGCCTGCCTTGGCGCGGCCTCCGTTTGGAGGAGGGCCCTCCACCAGTCGCCCCCTGCGTACCAGGCGCCCTCGGAGTGCCTGTACACCAGCACGCGGCGGTACACGCAAAATTCAAAGTCCCCCCCGTAGGCGACGGTGCCAGCGACGACCGGCCCAGGGAGGCCGTCGTCCTGGGCACTGTAGCTTGCCGAGAGCTCCGAAACCGCCCCTTGGAGCGCTTTGCGGGCCGACTCCTGAAACAGGTTGCCGGTCAGGCGTTTTTCGGGGCGCACGGCCAGAAGAGACAGCACCGACGGGTCATCCCCCTCCCTGGCCGAGTCGAAAAACACCATCCCCGGCTGGTTCCGGGCGCGCGCGGAGAGCTCCACCGGGGAGAAATCTGCCAGTTCCGGGACTGGTTGGAATCGCGTTTGCATGAAAAAGCGGCTGTTGCAAAACAAGCCCTGAAGCGGTTTCTTTTCAACCGCCACTTTCACTATAGCCTGTCGCACAGAATCTGTCTCATGAAGCTGCTCCACCCCCTTGTTTTGCCGGCTTTTTCCTCTGTGGCCGCGCTGTTTTTTTCCACCTGCGCCGCGCTGGCGCAGGCGGACCTGCCCCTGCCGGCGGCCCGCGGCACGGGCGGCGGTGGCGCCAGAGAGCTTCAACGGCCCGCGCCGCCGGCGGACCCGTTTTCGGTGCCCGCCCCACTGCCGCTCCCTCCCGAACCCTCGCCCTTTCCGAGTTTCCCCCCGGCAGTGGTCGAACCGAACCCGCTGGAGATCGACCTGCGCAGACGTGCCAACACTTCCCTCGTCCCCGAGGGCCCCAACCCCACGGAGGATGCCGCCGTGCAACTGCGAGACAGGGTGCGCTACCGCGAATTGAAGGCGCGCGCGCTGGCCCGGCCTGAGGTCCGCTCCTCACTGGAGGCCGTGCAAAAGGCTCGGTCCGATGGCGAACTCCGCCAGGCCTGGCGTCACCATTACGCCTGCTTTTTTGCGGCGGTGCGGGCGTTGGACAAGTCGCTCGAGCCCCTGATCTCACAGCGGGAAAGCGAGGCGCTTGCGCCGTTGGAAGAAAAACTGGCGCGCCCCACGGGAGGGCGCTGAACGGCCTGACTGGACGGACTTATGAAAATCTTGATTCTAGGGGCTGGGGGCCGGGAGCACGCTCTGGCGTGGAAACTGCGCCAGTCGCCCCGGGTAACGGAGGTCTACTGCGCCCCCGGCAACGGAGGTATTTCAGAAATCGCGACATGTGTGCCGCTGCCGCTCGCCGGGCAGGAGGCCCTTGTTGCCTTTGCCAAGGAGCAGTCCATCGACCTGACCGTGGTTGGGCCGGACGACGCCCTTGCCGCGGGCATAGTCGACAGGTTTGAGGCCGAGGGGTTGCGCATCTTCGGACCGGTGCAGGCCGCCGCACGGCTCGAATCTTCAAAGGTTTTTGCCAAGGAATTCATGCAGCGCCACGGCATTCCGACGGCCGCCTCAGGGCACTTCACAGACAGCACACAAGCGCAGGAGTTCGCCGCCCGGATGGCTCTGCCGGTGGTGGTAAAGGCGGACGGCCTTGCCTTGGGCAAGGGGGTGATCATTGCGGAGACCCGCGCCGAGGCGGCCGACGCCATCCGCCAGATCATGGACGAACGCAAATTCGGGGACGCGGGCCGGGCGGTTGTGATCGAGGAGTTTCTGCAGGGACCGGAAGTCTCCATCCACGCATTGGTGGACGGTGCCAGTTACCTGTTTTTCCCCAGTGCGCAGGACCACAAGCGGGCGCAGGACGGGGATGTGGGACTGAACACTGGGGGGATGGGGACCTACAGTCCGGTTCCCCAGTTGACGCCTGCTTTGGAGTTGGAGGTCCGCGAACAGGTGTTGGAACGCTTTCTCGCGGGGCTCAAGGCCGATGGCATCCGTTACCAGGGGATGCTTTTTCCGGGGTTGATCCTGACTGCGTCCGGTCCCCGGGTGTTGGAGTTCAACTGTCGGTTTGGCGATCCCGAGACGCAGGTGTTGCTGTCCCGGTTGCAAACGGACCTGCTCGACCTGCTGGAGGCTTGCGTCGACGGAACGCTTGCCCAACAGACGCCCCGGTGGAAGGCGGGGGCGGCGGTTTGTGTGATCGCCGCGTCGGGCGGTTACCCTGAGTCCTACGAAACGGGCAAGCCGATTGGGGGACTGGGCGAAGCGGCTCGGGAAGCGGTGGTGTTTCACGCCGGCACGAGGCTGCAAAACGGGGTTTTCCTGACCGCCGGCGGCAGGGTTTTGGGGGTCACCGCAACGGGCGCGAACTTGGGCGAGGCGCGGGAACGGGCTTACCGGGCAACGCGGGAAATTAGCTTCGAAGGAATGCATTTTCGGCGCGACATCGGGGCCAAGGGATTGGGCGTCTGAAGCTTTATGGAGGCGCGTTTTTCATTTCAGGAGTTTGCGCGACTGCCGGTGTTTTGCGCCGCCTTTTTTTGGGGGTCGGCCGTTTGGTGGCCGCTGGCGGCCCAGTCGGCCCAGTCGGCCCAGTCGGCCCAGTCGGCCCAGTCGGCCCAGTCGGCCCAGTCGGCCCAGTCGGCCCAGTCGGCGACGGTGGATGCGCTTTCCCTTGAGGAAACGGACGCGGCCCTCGAGGCAATCTGGCAGAAGACGCCAGAGCCCGCACAGCGGTCTCCGGATTCGGCAAAGCGTGCGGCATTGGAGGCTTATTTGAAGAGGTTGGGGCCGGGGACCGGACTTTATGAGGGGACGCCCGGGGAGCTGGGCGAGGCGGAGTTTCCGCCGCTGAAGTTTTACTCCGAGCTGCTGCCCGGCAAGATTGCGTACGTCAGGCTTGGGGGATTGCGGGCTGATTTGGTGCAGCGGTTGGAGGGGGAGCTGCGCGATTTCGCGCAGTTGGGGGCGCGTCACTTGATTTTGGATCTGCGCGCCACGCCGGCCCAGGGCACGCTTGCGGATGCGGCCGGGCTGGCGGGATGCTTTATCGGCGAAGGCAGCCCTCTTTTTGCCGTTCGCACGAGCGCGGGAACGGGCGCTCCGCTGGTTGGAACGCGTGCACCGGTGGCGCGCTTGAAGGTGCTGTTGCTCACGGGGCCTCGTACGGCCGGGCCTGTGGAGGCGTTTGCGGCGGCGTTGCGCGCCCGGGCCGGTGCAACGGTCCTGGGGTCTCCGACAAAGGGGGAGGCGGCGGATTTTGAGTTGGTTCCCCTGCAAAACGGCCGGTTTTTACGGCTTCCCGCAAGAATTGCGGTACTGCCGGAAAGTCCGGGGCTTTTTTCCAAAGGTCTCCTGCCTGACGTGCCCTGCATTGTCCCTCAGGAAGCCGGCGACGCCGCCCTGCGGCAGGCCGCCAGCGACGGCCGGGTGGCGCCCCTTTTGACGGAGACGGAGCGTCCCCGCCTGAATGAGGCGGCTCTTGTAGCGGGCAGGAATCCCGAAATGGAGCTTTGGATCCAGACCCAGCTGCAAAAGAAGCAGGGTGCGCCCCCGCCGCCTGCACCGGTCAGGGACGAGGCGCTCAGACTGGCGGTGGATTTCTTAACAGCACTGGAAGCGCTGGACGCCCGCCCGCTGGCGTTGCCCCAGCTCAAGTTTGCACCTTGAGTTTTCAAACTGACATTGGAGAGTGTCCAACGGGGTGAAAACTCAATCCCTATCTATATTCCCATGAAGCCAAGTGTTTCGCTGTTTATGATCGACACCTCCGCGCCGACGCTGGCGCGGGCTGCCGTGAACATGTCGGTTTCAAAGTTTAACTTCGACAGGGTGTTGGTCTTTACAAACACCCCCGAAAACTATTCCGGCTATCAGTGTGTGCAGATTCCCGTGCTGACCTCCTCCGAGGCCTACAGCAACCTGGTGCTCCAGCAGGTGCCGGAGTTTTTGGAAACGGATTTCGTACTCATTGCACACTACGACGGTTTCATTCTGAACGGAGACCAGTTTTCGCCCCACTTTTACCATTACGACTACATCGGGGCTCCCTGGCCGATGTGGAAGGTGCACAACGTGGGAAACGGAGGCTTCACCTGGCGCTCCAGGAAACTCTGCCATGCGGCACGCCGACTGACGGAGGGGCGCCAGATTCTGGATGCCGAGGACTTGTACATTTGCCGGCTGCACCGGATCGCGCTGGAGGCAAAGTTTGACTGCCGGTTTGCCGACGAGGGGCTGGCCTCCCACTTTTCCTTTGAAATGGAAGTACCTCCCTATCCGACGTTTGGATTCCACGGGGCCCACCATCTTCCCGCCCTCTACCGGGAGCAGCTGGACTTTTTGTTTGAGGGTTTGCCCGATCGGATTTTTGTACACGGGGAGGGTGTGGGCAAAAACATACGGCAGGCTGTCGGCATGATTTCGCCCGAGGCACTCGCCAGGTTCGAGGGCATCGCATCGGAGCGTGCGGACATTGCCACCGCAAGGAGGCGGGGCTAGCGGCCCGCCTGCCGGGCGGCGCAGAGACTGAGGGAGGATTCCGCGGACATGCATTTGGAGCAGGAAATTTTGCCCGGGGTGTTGAGGTTGAGCCTCCGCACCCACGCGGACCGGCGGGGAAGTTTCGTCAAGACCTACGTCGCCTCCGCCTATGCGGCGCTCGGCATCCCACTGGAGGTCGAGGAGGAGTTTTATTCGATCTCAGGAAAGAACGTCCTCCGCGGCATGCACTTTCAGCTGCCACCCCACGACCACATGAAAATTGTGTACTGTCCGGTGGGGTCCGCACGGGACGTGTTGCTGGATCTGCGGGCGGGGCCGGGCTACGGGCGCTCCGTTGAAATTCTTATGACCGCCAAGGATCCGGCTGTGCTTGTGATTCCGCCGGGGATTGCCCACGGGTTTTTGTCGCTGGAGGACGACACGCTCATGGTTTACAAAACCTCCACCGAATACTGCCCTCCGGCGGATTCTGGAATCCGTTGGGACAGTTTCGGCCACGACTGGCGGCTTTCCGGCGCCCCGGTCACATCGGACCGGGATGCGCAACTCGGCGCCTTCTCCGATTTTGTGTCCCCCTTTTAGCCATGGAACTGTTTGTGACCGGTGGCACAGGTTTTGTGGGCTGCCATTTTGTGCGGCAGGCGTTGGCGCGCGGGCATTCGGTCCGGGCGTTGCGCCGTCCGGGTGCGGCGCCCAGGCTGGAGCCGCAGGCCGGTGTGCGCTGGATTGACTTGCCGATGGACGGAGAGCTGCGCGGCTGTTTTGAGGGGGTGGACTGCGTGGTGCATCTCGCCTCGCACACCCCCAACCCGCCGTACGCGCCGCTCGAGGAGTGTTTGTACTGGAACGTGTACGCCAGCCTGAGGCTGGCGCAGCTTGCCGTGGAGGCCGGGGTCCTCGATTTTGTGGTTGCCGGCACCTACTTCGAATACGGTTCCGCCGCTCTGGGCATGGAGACGATCCACCCTGGGACGCCGCTGCAGCCGGCTTTGAGCTACCCGGTTTCCAAGGCGGCCGCTTCCGCGGCCTTCGCCGGGTTGGCCCGGGAAAAGGGTTTGAGACTGCAGTTGCTCCGCATTTTTCAGGTCTTTGGGGAAGGCGAAAGCCCCAAGCGGTTTTGGCCCTCGCTCAGGCGCGCCGCGCGGGCGGGAGAGGATTTTCCAATGAGCGCCGGAACGCAGATCCGGGATTTTATTGAGGTGGGTGAGGTGGCCGCCGCGTTTGTGAATGCGCTTGAAAAAGAGGGTGTTGAGGCGGGGAAGCCCCAGCAGCGAAACGTGGGAACAGGGCGCGCCCAGACACTGCTGGAATTTGCAAACGAATGGTGGGCCCGCTGGGGGGCCACCGGGAGCCTGCTCCCGGGGGCTGTGCCGGCGCGTGCGGGCGAAATGCCTCGGCTTGTCGCAAACGTGGCGGACGTCCAGATCGGCTGACGGCGCGGTCCCGGCTCGCGAGGCGAGCGCATTCCCGCTTTCCCTTCCGGCCCTGCTTTGGGCTAGGGTTCGCTCATGGCTACTCCTCCCTTTACCTATCAGGATCCCTTTCCCCTGGGGCCGGATGAAACCCAGTACCGGCTGCTCTCCACCGAGGGTCTCAGCCTCGGCTCGTTTGAGGGACAGGAGATTCTCAAAGTGGAGCCTTCCGTGCTCGAATATGTGGCCCGCCACGCCTTTCACGACTGTTCGTTTATGCTGCGCGAAAAGCACCTCAAACAGGTGGCCGCCATCCTCGACGACCCCGAAGCCTCCGACAACGACCGCTACGTCGCCCTGACCCTGCTCAAGAACGCGGAAGTCGCCGCGCGCGGGATCCTGCCCTTTTGCCAGGATACGGGCACGGCAACGATCATCGGCAAGAAGGGCCAGCGCGTCTGGACGGGTGCCAACGATGCGGAGGCCCTCTCCAAGGGGGTGTACGAGTGCTACACCCAGGAGAACCTGCGCTATTCTCAGACCGCCCCGCTCGACATGTACAAGGAGGTCAACACCGGGACGAACCTGCCCGCCCAGATCGACCTGTATGCCACCGAGGGCGAGCAGTACGAGTTTTTGTTTGTCGCAAAGGGGGGCGGTTCCGCCAACAAGACCTACCTTTTTCAGGAAACCAAGGCGCTCCTCAACCCGAAGGCCCTCGAGCAGTTCCTACTGGAAAAAATGAGCGCGCTCGGCACCGCCGCCTGCCCGCCCTACCACCTGGTGTTTGTCATCGGCGGCACCAGCGCGGAGGCCTGCCTCAAGACCGTCAAGCTCGCCTCGGCCAAGTACATCGACGCGCTGCCGACCACCGGCGACGCAAACGGCCGGGCGTTCCGCGATCTGGAAACCGAACAGCTCGCGCTCAGACTCGCCCAAACCACCGGGATCGGCGCCCAGTTTGGCGGGAAGTATTTCGCTCTGGATGTGCGCGTCATCCGGTTGCCGCGCCATGGGGCGAGTTGTCCGGTGGGAATCGGCGTCTCCTGTTCGGCCGACCGCAACATCAAGGCCAGGATCAACCGGGACGGAATCTGGCTGGAGCAGATGGAGGCCAACCCGGGCCGGTTTATTCCCGAGTCACAGCGGCGGCTCAAGGATGAGCAGTCTGTGCGGATCGATCTCAACCAGCCAATGGCGGACATTCTCGCCGAGCTCTCGCGGCACCCGGTCACCACGCGCTTGCTGCTGAGCGGCCCGCTTGTGGTGGCCCGCGATATCGCCCACGCAAAACTCAAGGAGCGGCTCGACGCGGGGCTCGGGCTCCCGCAGTACATCAAGGACCACCCGGTGTATTACGCTGGGCCGGCCAAGACTCCCAAGGGATACGCTTCCGGGAGTTTCGGCCCGACCACCGCCGGGCGCATGGACAGTTATGTGGACGCTTTTCAAGCGGCAGGCGGTTCGCTGGTGATGCTGGCCAAGGGCAACCGGAGCGCTCAGGTCACGGCGGCCTGCAAAAAGCACGGAGGCTTTTATCTGGGCAGCATCGGGGGGCCTGCGGCAATCCTGGCCCAGGAGAACATCAAGAAGGTCGAGGTGCTTGAATATCCGGAGCTCGGAATGGAGGCCGTCTGGAAGATCGAGGTGGAGGATTTTCCCGCCTTCATCCTGGTGGACGACAAGGGGAATGATTTTTTTGCGAGCGGCTGCGGCAAGTGCAGCATCGCCGCAACGGGCGCGCACTAGGGACGATGGAGCGCGTCGTGGCACAGGGTTTGGGCGAGGCTCTCGAGTGGCTGTACGGCACGCAGCTCTTCGGGGTGAAGCTTGGCCTGGACGGGATGCGCCGTCTGGCCGCTGCGCTGGGCGTCGCTTTGGGTGGAGAGGCGGCACCCCACTTCATTCATGTGGCGGGCACCAACGGAAAGGGTTCGACCTGCGCGCTGCTTGAATCGGTGTGCCTGGCGGCGGGGCGGCGCACGGGGCTCTACACTTCTCCGCATCTTGTCTCACTGCGCGAACGCTTTCGCTTGGACGGAGCGCTCATCAGCGAGGAGGAGCTTTGCGAAGCATTAAAGCGGATCAGGAGGCTTGTTTCGAAATGGGAGCCGCATCCGACCTTTTTTGAAATCGTGACGGCACTGGGGTTGGAGTGGTTTCAGAGGAAGGGAGCCGAGTGGGTCGTGCTCGAGACGGGCATGGGCGGGCGCCTGGATGCGACCAATGTCGTGACGCCCGTCGTGAGCGTCCTCACCCCTGTGGGGCTCGACCACCAGCAGTACCTGGGGACTGGCCTCGCGCAGATTGCCGCCGAAAAGGCGGGCATTCTCAAGGCTGGGGTGCCCGCTTTGAGCGCACCGCAGCCTCCGGAGGTGCTCGAGGTTTTGGAGCGTGTAGCGCTGGAAAAGGGGACCAGCCTGAGGGTGGTTTCCTCGCCGTGGGGTGGGGGACCTGTGGGCCTTGCCGGTACGGTGCAGCGCTGGAACGCCGCGCTGGCGGTTGCTGCCCTGAGTGCTGCGGGGCTGGAGCCCGGGGCGGAGGCCCTGCGCCTGGGGCTTGCGCAGGTTCAGTGGCCGGGCCGTTTCCAGCAACTTGCCGCAGACCTGGTGGTCGACGGCGCACACAACCCTGCCGCGGCTGTGGCGCTGGTGGAGACGTGGCGCGAGATGTTTCCCGGCGAAAAGGCGTCGCTCATTTTTGGTGCGCTGCAGGACAAGGATGCGGGGGCGGTGCTTCGACTCCTCGCGCCAATTACGGGCGAGCTGATCCTGGTGCCGGTGCAAAGCCCGAGGTCGTTTAATTTGAGCCAGCTGCGAAGACTGGCGGCAGAGAGTGTTCGTCAGGAGCGTGGTGCGTTGGCGCCGGATGTTTTTGAAGCGGCCGATGTCGCGGCAGCGCTCGCCCGCAGCTCAAACGGGCGGCGGAGGCTGGTGGCCGGTTCGCTCTACCTGGTGGGGGAGGTGTTGGCGCTACACACGGGCAACGCGCAGGAAAAAAGTGCGCAGTAAAATTGGGAGGCAGTTGCTTGTACGACCTCAGGCCGGAGATTCGCACTGCAGCGGATACCGGAGCCTGACGCCTACTTGAGTTTTTCTATGTCGGCCAGATCCTGCAGTCTGGCGGTGGCGGTCTTGTTGCGGATGAGCATTTCCTTGGAGATGAGGTGTACCGGCAGCCCGGAAAAAACCGCCTCAACCCTTGTTTCCCATGCCTCATCAAACTTCACGCCGTCAATAGACGGCAGGATGTCTATCCGATGGGGCGGGCGCCCCAGCTGAATTACAGTGCCGGGTTCGGTAAAATCCGAGGCGGTAAATCCAAGGTCTCCGAAACCAAAGTTCGAAAAAACACCCACAAGCCTTTCACCGTTTTCCACGGTGGGATCGACAAAAAAGTCGGTGTCACCCGTGAACCTCGGATATCCGTGGAAGGCCACCGCGTGCCCCCCTACCAGGAGCCAGCGCACTCCCATCTCGTTTAACAATCCGACAAACTCTTTCAAATCTTGATCCATGTTCATGGGCGGAGGAGCACGAGTTTAAATTGAAAAAAATCTCCATCCGCTGCTCAGGGGTCAGCGAGTGGTAGAACTGTAGGTCTGCGATGCCGCTCTCTGCGAAGGACTGGAATTTCACCACGCTTTTTTCCACATCGTCGTTTTATCAAAAAGTCTGTCACCGTGCCACCTTTCTCAAGCGGTTGTCGGATTGTGCGGATTGTGCGGCTTGATTCGGCCTAGAGGGCGCCGGGCAGGTGTACCCGGCGGGAAGAGGGCTCCTGTTTTCCAAAAGCCGCCAGAGCAATGTTGGTGAAGGTGGGCTGGATCTTTTTTCCTTCGCCGAGAGATCAGCTACAAAGGGTCTCAGCTTCCCGGCGCTCCGAGCCCTAAGATTGTCGCGTGTTGAGCCGCCTAGGGGAGACCCGGCCGCACATAGCAGTGCGGTAAAGGAAGCAAAGGGCGGGAAGCGCTGAACGGCAGCGACTTTGTGCCGGCCTTGTTGTCGGCCGGCAATAAACAGGCCGCTCCCATTTGTTTGCTGCAGCCGCCTTGCCCTTGCAGACGTTGACACCCGCAGGTGCAGCGGGGATCCTTGCGCTCGTGAGCCATCCCCTCCTCGATCGCCGGGCCTTTCTGCATACCGTCACCGGGGCACTGGCGGTGTCGGCCTTCGCGGGACGTCCCCTTTACGGAGCGGCTGATGCGGTTTCGGCGGAGCCCAGCGCCGACGGCACGACGCGGATCCGTTTTTTGGAACCGGCGGAGGTGCTCATTTGCGGCAGCACTTTGTTTGCGTGCCAGCTCGCGCTCGATTCCGCCCTCAGCGGCAGGCGGACAGTGCTCGTGATGGACCGGGTGAACCCCTTTTTTGAGGGCATCGCCTGCCTGCGCTCCTGGTTGGAGACCTCCGACGAGGGCGCCTTTCCCGCCGTGGTGCGCGGTGTGCTGGCCGAAGCGACCGCAGAGGCAAAGGACGGCCGCACCTATTTCAACGCTTCGAAGGCGGCGCTCGAGATCGAGGAGCGGCTCTCTGAGGCGGGGGTCCGCTTTCTTTACAACGCGTCCGTGGCCGGTGCGTTGGGTGCCGGGGACCGGCTCTGCGGGGCGGTGTTCGGCGGAAAGACCGGCCTGTTTGCGATCGAATCTTCCTGGGTGGTCGATGCCACGCCCGAGGCGACGCTGGCCCGAGCCTGCGGGGCAAAATTCAACGCGGTCACGGGGCCCCGCCGTTTTCATTACGTGGCGGATCTGGCGGCTCCGGTCGCCGCCCGGAGCACTTCGTACACGGCCGCCAACGGCGCACGCGTGTCCGTGGAACTCCACCACTATTTTGCGGAGTTCACCATCGACCTGGACTCCTCCGAGACCGGGCCTCTGGCGGCTTCCCTCGATTTTGAGAAGGTCTATGCAGCAGCCCTGGAGATGCCTTGGAGCGGCGCTGAGAAGCGTTTCCGGGGGGCCGATGGCTGCCTTGGGAGCGGCATCGACCGTTTGAAGTGCGCAAATGGAGCAGTGGAGGGTTTTGACAACCTGCTGGTTTTTGGCCCGATGGCGGTAGGCGACGGCGCCGTGGGCTCGCTGCTCCTCAAGGACTGGAAGTCCCTGTTTCAGGCGTTTCCCAACGCCGCCACGCGCCTTTCGCCGCGTCCTGCCCCCATGCACGAGGAGGCTGTGGCCTTCGAGTTTTGGAACCGAGGCGTGCCGGCGGATTCCGCGCCGGACCGGTCCGTCGCGCACACCTTTGTGGACCACGGGTTTGAGGAACCGGGTGCGGTGGAGCGCTCGGTCCGTTTCCAACCGCCGCAGGCGGCCCTGAGGACTGACCTTCTTGTGGTCGGCGGAGGGACCAGCGGCAACGCCGCGGCTTACGCTGGAGCGGGGTTGGGAATCCAGACGGTCTGCCTGGAGCGCGGTTTTGAGCTTGGCGGTACGAACACTGTGGGAGGAGTGACGAACCTTTGGTATGGCAAGCGGACCAAGGCGTTCGACGACTACTACGCTGCGATGGACGCAAAAAACGACGGCCTCAACGCGCCAGGTTTTTACCGAGGGGTGCGCAAGGCAGGGGCCAGGATTCTGTTTGGATGCGCTACGACGGGCGTGGCACAAAAAGGGAGGAACGTAACCCGGGTCTACGTGATCACCCCCTTCGGGATGGTCGCGGTGGAGGCGCGGCGGTTTATCGACGCGACGGGCGACGGAGCCATCGCGGCGTGGGCGGGTTGCGCCTACACCTTTGGAGGGGAGCATGACGAGATGACCCTCTGGGCCTCTTTTGCGGGTTACAAACCGGGCCGGCCCGAGGCGCTGCGACCCTTCCTCTCTCCCTGCGACGAGCGCAGTGCGTTGGACACCACCCGATTCATCCTTTCGATGCGGCGCAACAGCAAGGTGCCCCTCGAGCAGAAGCACGTTCCTCCGCCGTTTTACTTGGCACCCCGCGAGTCGCGGCACATTCGCGGAGGGAAGACACTGACCTTCCTCGATCTGCTTGCCGGGCGACGCTTTGTGGACGGCGTTTTCCGGGTCGAATCCAATCCCGACATCAAGGGGCTCGCAACCAGCGACGCGGCGAAGGCGGGCTTCATCCCGACCAACTGGAAGGCGCTTTATCAGGTGACGATCCCGTATTCCGCGATGGTGCCGGTCTCGCTGGATAATGTGCTGATTGCCGGGAAGGCCTACTCCGCGACGCATGACGCGCTTTCGGCCGCCCGCATGCAGCGCGATCTGTGCGTGATGGGAATGGTGGCGGCCAATGCCGTCCAGCTCTCGGTTGCCTCGGGCAAAATCCTGCGCGACATCCCCGTGCGCGAGCTCCAGCAGACCCTGATCGCAAAGGGGATGCTCAAAACCACGGACCTGCCCGAGGACGACTTCGGCTTCAAGCTCACTCCGGAGGAAATGGCGAAGAAGGTCGCCTCCACCGCCGACTTGGACGAGTCGCTGGCAGCCTCCGCGATGCTCTGCCTCATCCCTCGGGAAAAGGCGCTGGCGGCCCTCGATCCTTTTGCTGCCGCGCCGCATGCCGGGGTGGAACGCGTGCTGTGTTTTCTGCGGCATCCCCGGGGTATCGAGCGTTACTTGGCGGAGGTGGGGGGTGCGCTGGAGGTTCCCGTGTTAAGCTCCGAGCTTTTCGGGGGAAAGGGCACCAAGCACCTCATGCCTGACCAAGGTTACGCGCCCGTGTCCGCGCTCATGCTGGGCAGCCTCGCGCATGCGGGCGAGCAGCGTTCGGTGCCGCTGCTAGCGCGGCTTGCAGCCAAGATCGAGGTGGATCCGGATGACCTGCACACGGAGCTTCGTTCCGCGTGGGGTTATCTTTACAGCCTCGCCTGCGGGTTTGAGCGGGTGGCGTGTGCCGAAGGGCGGGCGCCCCTGCGCCGGGTGCTTGGATCGGTTTTCGGGCGTTCCCACGCCATAAAGCGGGAAGGGGACCTGCGCGCCTGCCGGGATGTTCCCGGCGAACGGATGGCCTACCTGGAGATGGCCCTTTCACGGGCCCTGTTGCGGTGCGGGGACGCGGAGGGCGGGGTCCGGTTGTGCGAGTTTTTGGACGAGGCGCGTGTTTGTCTGGCGCGTGCGGCGCGGGCCGAGTTGGCGGCCGCGACGGGCCGGGATTTCGGTTTTGACTCGAAGGCCTGGCGGGCCTGGCTCGCGGAGCAGGGCGCTGAGATTCGTCCAAACCCGCTTACCAAGGCGTTCGCATGAGTCGACGTGGCGAGGACGAGGGAACGGTGTTGGTGTGGGACTGGCCCGCAAGAATCACCCACTGGGGTTTTTCGTTGTCGCTGACTGCGGCTTTGGTGTTGGGCTTCCAGTTTGATCCGGAGAGTCCCTGGTTCCGGTGGCACATTCCGGCCGCGTACCTTGCGGTGTGGTTCTTGGGGGTGCGTCTCCTGCTGGGCTTCGCCGGCAACCGCTACATGCGGTGGGCCGCCTTTTTTCATTCGCCGCGCAACACCGTGCGGTACTTCAGTTTGGTGCTGCGGGGCAAACGGGATACGGCGCTGGGGTTGAATCCGGGATCCGCCGCCTTTGCCGCGGGAATCTACGCCTGCCTGGCGCTCCTGGTTTACAGCGGTTTTGAAGGTGACCTGGTGGAGACGTGGCACGGCCGAGTGGCCCGGGCCGCGGTGGGCTTGATCGGGCTACACCTGGCCGGGCTGCTCCTGCACGCGCTGCGGCACCGTGCGCCCACTCCTCTGGCCATGGTCCACGGACGGGTGAGCGGCCGTCCTCCGGAAGGACTGGCCTGCACGCGCGCCGGGGCCGGTGTGCTTTTGCTTTTGCTCAGTTGTCTGGTTTTCGGGCTGTTGCTTGGATGCTATGACGAGGCCAACGGGGTCATCGCAATCCCCGGGCTGCCGGAGATCCCGGTGCCGGCAATTCAAAAGGGGTGAGCCCCGGGAAGACTGGGCAGCCCGGAAGGGTCTGTGGTTGGAGCGTGCTTTCTACGCAGGGGCCGCCCGCCGGATTACTTCCGTTTTGGGCGTCTTTTGGGCGCCCGTTTCTGCGAGCCCTTCGGCGCTTCTTTTTGCCGTTCCGGCTTTCTGGGGGTCGCCCGCGGTGTCCGTGACGTCCGCGTGGTGCGGGCGCCCTCTGGTGCGGCACCGTCAGCCACCGGCACGAAGTCGACCTGTCGTTTGTGCACGTCCACGCGTGAGACGCGCACCCGGAGGTTGGTTCCGACCTGGTAACGCTTCTTGGTGCTCTTGCCGCGGAAAACGAGCTGCGCTGAATCAAAAATGTAGAAGTCCTCAGGCAGCTGGCTGACGTGGATGAGGCCCGTAAAGAGGACATCCGGCAACTCCACTACGAGGCCGTAGCTGCGCACATCCATGACGGTGGCGGCGAACGTCTCGGGGGGCCGCGCCCGCAGTTGGCGTTCGAAGTACTCCAGCTTCTTGCGTTGTACCGAGTCCTTCTCGGCGTCGGCGGAGACGCGTTCGGTGGCCGAAATGTGGACCGCGGCGGCAGACAACTCTCCTGCGGGGCCGGCGGATTCACCGGCGAGCGCGCGGTGCACGAGCAGGTCGGCGTAGCGCCGGATCGGGCTGGTGAAATGGGTGTAGTTGGCCTTGGAAAGGCCGTAGTGACCGATGGGCTTTATGTCGTAGGTGGCCCTTTTGAGGCTTTTGAGAAACTCCACTTTCAAGTACGCCTCGTCCGGCTTGCCCCGCAGGAGGGCTAGAAGTTTTTGTACCTCCGTGCGCTTGGTCAGGTCGCCCGTCCGGTAGCCGTACTGTAGGACCTTTTCCCGGAACTCGCCGATCCGATCCGGATCGGGCGCCTCGTGGATCCGGTAGACGCAGGGTTTGCTGGCCCTCTTGATGGCGCCGGCCACGGCCTCGTTGGCCGCGAGCATGCATTCCTCGACGAGCTGGTGGGAGATGTCGTTCTCGATCTTCTCGAGACGGAGCGGCCGGCCGTCCGGGTCGAGCCAGACTTTGACCTCCGGAAAGTCGAGTTCGAGCGAACCCGACTCGAAGCGCTTCTTGCGGAGCAGGCTTGCAAGCTCCCACGCGGCGCGCACCCGCTCCTGCACGGCTGGCTCGGTGTAACAGCGCGACCCCGGGGGCACGGAGGGCAGGTCCTCGCGGCCGTGGACCCGGTCCTCGAGAATGGCGAAGGCCTGCTTGTAGGTGAGGCGGGCGATGCTCCGGATCACCGTGCGCGCAAACCGCACCTCCTTAACCTTACCCTGCTCGGTAAAATCAATGAAAGCCGAGAAGGCGAGCCGCTCCACTCCGGGCTTCAACGAACAGACCCCGTTGGAGAGACGCTCCGGGAGCATCGGGATGACGCGCCCGGCCAGATAGGTTGAGTTCCCGCGGTGCCGCGACTCCTTGTCGAGGGCGGTGCCCCGCCGCACGTAATGGGCTACGTCGGCGATATGGACGGCCAGATGCCAGCCGTTGCGACGCCGTTCGACGTAGATGGCGTCGTCAAAATCCTTGGCGTCGTCCGGGTCGATCGTGACAACGGGCTGCTCCCGCAGGTCTTCGCGGCCTCGCCACTCCGAGGGCGGGACAACCTCTGGGATGGCGCCGGCCTCCGCCAGGACCTCCGCCGGAAATTCGACGGGCAGGTTGTATTTGCGCACAATCGAGAGCAGGTCGACGCCGGGTTCGTGCGCCTTGCCCAAAAGCTCCTCGACCTCGCCAACCGGGTTGACGTGCCGTGACTCCCAAGGGTCCAGGCGGACCACCACCTTGTCGCCCTCCTGCGGTTGCCGGGCCAGTGCAATCTCCCCCTTGCGCAGGTAGATGTCCTGGGGGATGCGCGGGTCGTCGGGGATGACGTAGAGGAAGCCCTTGGTGGCGGCGACGGTCCCGACGACCGTCGGGTTGGCCAGGCTCAGAATCCGGATGACGCGCGCTTCGGGGCCGCGCGAGGGGCCGCCACGCGGCTGTTCGCGGCCCTCGTGCATGATCCGGGCAACGACGCGGTCCCCGTGCATGGCGGTGCCCAGGTTTGGGGCGGCGACAAAAACGTCCCCCGCGCCGCCCTCGGTATTGATGATCTTTGCGTTGCCCCCCGGGAAGGCGAGCACGGTGCCGGTCACCAGGTCCGCGGTGGAGGGCAGCACGTAGAAGCTTTTGCGGATCCGGGCGATGGTACCGGCCTGTTCGAGCGTGTCCAAAAGGTCCCGGAGTTTGCGCCGGTCCGCCGGGGGGAGGCCGAAGTGGCGGGAAATGCCGACCTTGTCCAGCGGTTGGTAGCCGGGTTTGGCCATGAGTCGGAGCAGCTCCTGTTCGATGTTCATGGGCGCATGCTAGCGAGCGGGGCATGTTTGGGCCATGTCCAATCGTCGGGCGGTCGGATTGCGGCTTGTTCCCGGAGCCCCTCAAACTACTTGTATTTGATGCGTGCGACCTTCCCCCCCTTGCTGGCACTCGTGAGTTGCGTCCTTTTGTGGGCGACGGGCCTGGCGACCTCCAACGCGGCCCAACAGCCGCCTCCGAACATCCTGTTTCTGTTTGCGGACGACCAACGCGCCGACACCATTGGCGCGTTGGGGAACCCTGTCATCGCCACCCCGAATCTGGACCGGTTGGTGCGGAGGGGCGTTTCCTTCAACCGGGCTTACATGGCCGGGAGCAACAACCCGGCGACGTGCATGCCTTCACGGGCCATGCTGCTTTCCGGTCAGCCGCTCAAGCGGGTCGACGAGACCCTGCTGCGCGACATAACCTGGCCGGAGGCATTTCACAGCGCCGGCTACACAACCTTTGTGAGCGGAAAGTGGCACAATGGCGGCGCATCGGTGAGCAAGTGCTTCCAGTTTGCACGGGCGATGTTTACCGGCGGCATGGGTAACCCCTTGCGCACACCGCTGCGCAACCTGGAGGACGGTGTGCTCCGGAAACCTTTCACCCCTGAAAAACACGCTTGCGAGGTTTTTGCCGACGAGGCGGTCGAGTTCCTCTCCAAGCACAAGGACTCACCCTTTCTCTGTTACATCCCCTTTGACGCGCCGCATGATCCGCACATCGTGCCGAAGTCGTTTCCGGTGCACTACAACCCCGAGGCGATCTCCCTGCCGCCAAACTTTGCCGGGGTGCATCCTTTTGACAACGGGGAGATGACCGTGCGGGACGAGATGCTCCTGCCTTCCCCCCGGCCGCCGGAGGCAGTCAGGGAAATGCTGGCCGACTATTACCGCTACGTGTCCTACCTGGACGGGCAGATCGGCCGTATTTTGGACGCGTTGGAAGCCTCCCCGTTTGCGGACAACACCATCGTGGTGTTCAGCGCGGACTCCGGAGTGGCCCGCGGTTCGCACGGGCTTATCGGCAAGCAGAACCTCTACGAACATTCGGTGCGGGTGCCCCTGATTGTGAGCGGGCCCGGGATTCCCAAGGGGGTGAAGACCGACGCGATGTGCTACCTTTACGACGTGTTTCCAACGCTGGGGGCCGCGTGCGCGGTTCCTGCCCCTGCGACGAGCGAGGGGCGCGACTTTTCCGCAGTGCTGCGGGAGCCTTCGCTGCCGGGCCGGGAGTTGCTGCATTTTTCCTACAAGGACGTCCAGCGGGCCGTGCGGGACAGGCGGTGGAAGCTGATCTACTACCCCAAGGTGGAGGTGACCCAGCTGTTTGACTTGGAGGCGGATCCACTGGAGACAAGGAACATGGAGGGCGAACCGGAGGCCTTCGAGCCGCTCGTCCGGTTGGCTGCCCTGGTCCGCAGCGGAGGATAAATGGCCCCCGTGGTTGCGGCTGGCTGGCGCTTGAAGGCGGCGGAACGGTCCCCGCAGCCGCCCCTGTCCAACGGGCTCCCGGGAGGTTGGGACTTGTCGGTTTCTGGCTGTTACCGGAATGTCCTGCATGGACCCCTTTTTCGCAACGCTCGGCCAAAGTGTTTTAAGCCGCTGGAAAGCCTGTAACTTCGATCCGGCCGCGTTTCCCGGGATCGCGAGGGCTTTGCTCGAGGAGCGGCCGCCTTCGGAGCATGTGGATGTTTCGGAGCTGCTGCGGGAGTTTTTGCTCAACGACGCGCAACCGCCCCAGAGCCAGTCGGGCTTTGGACAGCCTGAGTTGGTGGTGTTTGAGGATCCCCGCTTTTACATCCAGCTGCTGTTTTGGCTGGACGGTTCCACCGACATCCATCAGCACGAGTTTTCAGGGGCGTTCCACGTGTTGGAGGGCTCGAGCATCCATTCCCGGTTTGAATTTGCCGACGCCCAGTCCGTCTCCGCACGGCTCCGGCTTGGAAACCTGCGGATGGTCGGCACCGAACTGCTCGAGACGGGGCGCACGGTGGAGATTCATTCGGGGCGCGGGTTCATCCACGCGTTGTTTCACCTGGAGACGCCCTCGATCACCGTTGTGGTGCGGACCCAGTCGGATCCGGGCACCGGGCCGCAGTTTACCTACCTGCCGCCGCACTTTGCGGTAGACCCGTTTTTCCACGACACCCTGACAAACCGGCGCAAGCAGCTGCTCGACGTGCTCGAGGCTGTGGAGGATCCGGGCTACGCGCAGATTGTCGCCGAGATGCTCGGGGAACTCGATTTTGAGCGGGGTTTTTTCATCCTGCAAAACTGCGTTGTCGCGCTGCGTTCAAGTGGAGAGTGGGAGGCGGTGTGGGAGGTGTTTGCAAGGAGGCACGGGGCCAAGGCGGATCTGGCGGCTCTCACCTTTGAGGAGATTCTCCGGCGGGACGCCCTGGTGGCGCTGCGCTGCACGGTGACGGAGGTGGAACACCGCTTTTTTCTGGCGCTACTGCTGAATGTGCCGGAAACCGGACAGATTCTAAAGCTTGTGGCCGAACGGTTTCCGGGACCTGCGAAGGTGACGGTCGGGCGCTGGGTCCGGGAAATGAGCGAGGCCGGGGTGGAGGACTCGGGCCTGGTTGCACTTGCGCTCCAGGGGGCGGGGTTGGCGGATTTTTGAGAAACGGAGGAGGCGCGTTTCTTAGGAGGTTTGTCGCGGGAAATTTCAGGGCTGCCCGCGTGGGTGGACGGAAAGAATCGAGAATTTCCTTCGAGAAGACCCCTTGCCTGTGATAAGGTCTTTGCCCTATGGCGATCCAGAAAAGGACAGCGTTTTCCCGTCGTTTGCCGGATTTGGTTACTGAGGAACTGGCGGCGGTATTATCATCCCGAAGCAGCTTTGAGTTCAAAGACCTTTTTGAAAAGGTCTATGAGCGCCTGAAAGCGCGCAATGCTGCAAGTGGCGGCGAAGAAATGCTGCGTTTGAGGGCCTACGAAAAACTGCAGAACCTCGTCTCCCGGGGCATGGTCAAGAAGGACGTGAAGAAGTATAAGGGCATCCCCAAGCAGTTGGCGACGCTCCAGACCACTCCGCCCCCGCTGCCTGCCCCTCAACCTGTGGAAGCGTAAACAAAACCGGGGCGTCTGTGACGTTCCCCAAGGCAAGCGGTGTATGCCGATCACGGCAGGCCGCGGAAGCCAGAACAGGATCGTTGTAAGTGCAATCCGATCCCACCACCCCGCTCGAGACCGTGCAGTACAATACGGCCCCGAAGCGGGGTTTGGCTTTTCTGGGAAGCTCACTTCCCGCGGAGGCCCTGCGGAGCCTGCCACTCCTTTCCCCGGGCTCTGCCATTGCATCGTTGGTGTCTTGCAGGGTTGGTTGAATCATTTTCCCACTGCTCAGCGCGTGGCTTGTCTCTTGCGCGTTTGTCCATCAGATGTTTCGGCTTTTCACCCCAGCGGCTAACTGGCAGTCTTTCGAACCTTGGAGCTCTTTGCTCGCCGGAACTTGAATTTCCCACCCCAATGAAGACCGATTATCTTCCCATTCTGTTGCAGGTCCTGATCGCCATCGGGTTTGCCGCGGGCGCACTCATTGTGAGCCTACTCCTCGGCAAGGCGACCAAGCGCAACAAGGTCAAGGACACCGCCTACGAATGCGGTATGATCGCCGAGGAGGGACAACCGCGCTTCAGCGTGAAGTTCTACCTGGTGGCGATGCTCTTCATCCTGTTTGATTTGGAGATCGTTTTCATGTATCCGTGGGCCATCATCTACAAGGACGCGATTGTCCAGAACGGGCCCGCCATCTTCTGGAGCATGCTCAGTTTTGTGTCGATTCTCACGCTTGGCTACGTCTACGCGGTCAAGAAGGGGGCGTTGGACTGGAAGAGCTAGCCTGCTGCCCTTCCGTCCGTCCGCCGGCGCGGCCTCCCGGCAAACTTTCACAACAACCCTGTCCGGGCGCGCATGAGCCGGAGCCTGCTCTCAGTCCGGCTGTTTCTGGCGCTGGTTTTCTCCGGCCCGCTTCCCGGGATCGGCGCACCGTCCCCCGACTCTGCTGAGGGGGCACCGGCCGCTGTCTTCCACGGACTGAAGGTCTACGCCGGGGATGCCCCCAGAGTCGAGGCCGCGGGCAGGATAGCGGAGGGGCAGGGGGATGTTCTGGAGTTCTTGGCGGTGGAAACCGCTGGCAGGGCCTATGAAAGCCTTCTGACCCTCGAATGCAGGCCTTCCGGAATGCAGACGGCGCTGCTCCTGCTCGGCTGCAAGCCGCATGAAAAGTCGGGCACCAGACTCTCTCTGGAGTTGGAGTGGAGTCTGGAGGACCGGATCCAGAGGGTCCCGATCGAGGAACTGCTGCTCGAGCGGCGCACACAGAAGGCGCCCGGACCGCTTCCCTGGGTTTTCACTGGCTCCCGGTTTGTGCGGTTGCCCGGGGCGGAGGCCGAGGTTTTTCTGGCGGACGCTGAGGAGGCCTTCATCGGGCTTTACCCCCATGACGGGCTTTTGATCCAGCTGGGAGGCGATTTTGGGAACCCCTACCGCAGCGCGGAGGCGGGTTTTGCAGCGAATGTGAGCAGGCTTCCTCCGAAGGGGACGCAGGTCCGGCTCATTTTGCGGATGCGCCGGTAGAAGCCCGGCGGCTCCCGGGTTGTCTTGCGGGAAGGTTGGCATTCATCGCGCGGTGTGAAAGAATCGGATGTATGCTCCCCGAACTGGTCGCCCGCATTGTTTCCACGACGCACCCGCGCTGCCTCGGCAAGTTCGTGTGGAATTTCGGTGTCAAAACACTCTGGGGAATGGAGCGGTTCAAGGCGCGGCTGCGCCGGGGCGAGTATTTTCCGGCGTTTTTGTACATCTCGATCCTCAACTCCTGCAACCTGCGTTGCCAGGGCTGCTGGGTGGACGTGGAGGCGGAGCGGTCCCAATTGGATGTCGAGGCGGTCAGCCGGCTCATCGACGAAGCTAAGACGCAGGGGAATCGCTTCTTTGGTCTGCTCGGGGGGGAGCCGTTTCTGCATCCGGGTCTGTTGGAGATTTTGGAGCGGCATCCGGAGTGTTACTTTCAGATTTTCACCAACGGCCAGTGCATTACGCCCAAGATTGCAGCGCGTCTGAGCGAACTGGGGAACGCGACGCCTCTGGTATCCGTGGAGGGGCGCGAGATCGTCAGCAACCAGAGGCGGGGGAATGTGGACGTGCTGGCGCGCACCCTGCGTGGCCTGGATGCTTGTCTGGATGCGGGGCTGCTCACGGGGGTGGCCACCTCTGTGTGCCAGACCAACATCACCGAGTTGCTCACGGAACACTGGCTACAGGAGTTGATCGACCGCGGCGTACACTACGCCTGGTACCACACTTACCGGCCGGTCGGTCCCAAGATGAACCCCCAGCTCGGGCTTACCCCAGAACAACTGGTGCAGGTGCGCCGCTTCGTGGTGGAGATGCGCGCCAAGATGCCCATCGGGATTGTCGACGCCTACTACGGCCACGACGGCAAGGCGCTCTGCCCGATGTCCACCGGGATTTCCCACCACATCAGCCCCTACGGCGACGTGGAGCCCTGTCCGATCATCCAGTTTGCCAAGGAGGACATCCGGGACGAGCGCGGGATTGTGGCAACGATCCGGGATTCCGAGTTTTTGAAGGATTTCAGAGAGTTGAGCGCCGCGGCGACCCGGGGTTGCGTGGTGCTGGAACGGCCGGATCTGGTGCGGGACCTGGTGCGCAAACACGGGGCCCGGGACACGACGGTGCGGGGAACGGCGGTGGGCGAGCTTGAGGCCATGGCCCAGCGCTATAGCCAGTGGCTTCCCGGCGAGGAAATCCCCGAGAAGCACTGGATGTACCGTTTGGCAAAACGCTTTTGGTTCAACGATTTTGGCGCCTACAACCGGCTGGAGGCAAGCGGGGGCGTACCCGCGGCATCGCTGAAAACCGCGCAGAAGCCCTCCGCCAAACAGTCCGCCGCCGCCTGACGCTGCAACAGAAGCGAGGCCGTCCGCCCGTCGGGGCGGCGCTTTCAGCATGAGTTATCGTTTTGTCCCTTCCAATCTGATCCGCTGAATCACTTGTTACCGGGAGCGCGCGGGGTCTAAGTCGCATCCTGTTCGAGGCTTTTCCTCTTAAGTCCCCGCCGGTTGGTTTTTATTCCCTGTCCCTAGTTGGTGCCTTCGCCTTCACTTTCCGGAGTCCTCCCCTTAACCTAGTACCTATGTCCGCCCCCGCGCTTCTTTCCACCCCCGCGCTTGCCATACCGCCCGTGCAGCTGACCCTGCCCCGGCCCGTGGCCCCGCCTCGCTTCCGCCAGCCCAAGAAAAACATCCCTCAGACCCCGGAGGAGCGCAACAGCCTGATGCTTTCGGTGCGGGCCTACGTGGAGCGGGAGCGTCCCGTGCCGCCCCTGCCGACCGAGCAGTTGCGAGAGCATGCGGACAAACTGGTGGCGGACCTCGGACTCAACCCGCTTTACCGCGACTACACGGGGGTGCTCATCAACAACGAACTGTGGCGCGAATCGCTCGCCGCCGTCCCATTCGAAAGGCGCCTGTTGCTCATCCCCAAATGCCTGCGGCTCGAGAGCAAATGCCCCGCGCCTTTTGACGAGTTCGGCCTGCTCTGCAAGCAGTGCGGCCTCTGTTCGATCCAGGACCTCCAGAACGAGGCGGAGCGCCTGGGCTACGCTGTGCTGGTGGCGGAAGGTTCCGCCATCGTCATGTCGCTCATCCAGACCGGCAAGATCGAGGCGATCGTGGGCGTGAGCTGTCTGAGTGTGTTGGAACGCGCCTTCCCGTACATGGAGGCCGCGGCGATTCCCGGGGTCGCGGTGCCGCTGCTCCAGGACGACTGCATCGACACCACCGTCGATCTGGACTGGGTGTGGGACTACATCCATCTCACCAGCGACGACCGCACCCGCCGGATGGACCTCGGGGCGCTACGCGAGGAGGTGGATTTCTGGTTTACGCCGCTCGCACTGGATTCGATCATGGGCCCCGCCGAGGGCGAGCCTGAGCGCATTGCCCGTGAATGGTTGCAGCGCGCCGGCAAGCGGTGGCGTCCCTTTTTGACGGTGGCCACGCATCAGGCGCTCCAGGAGGAGCCGGGTGGCAGAGTGCCCGAGGCGCTCAAGCGCGTGGCGGTGGCGGTGGAGTGTTTCCACAAGGCCTCACTGATCCACGACGACATCGAGGACGGCGACGCCCAGCGCTACGGCGAGGCCACACTCCACTCCGAATACGGCGTGCCGGTGGCGCTCAACGTGGGGGATCTGCTCATTGGCGAGGGCTACAGGCTGCTGGCGGAAAGCGCCTTTGACGCGGAGCAGCGTACCCGGATGATGCACGTGGCGGCGCTGGGACAAAGGGCCTTGTGCAGGGGGCAGGGGGCTGAGCTCGGCTGGACGCGCAGCCCGCGGCCGATGACCTCCGTGGAGGTGCTGGGGATTTTCGAGGGCAAAACGGCTCCAGCCTTTGCGGTGGCGCTGCGGCTCGGCGCACTGGCGGCCGGGGTGGAGGCTGACGAGGAGGTGTCCGCCGTACTGGAGGCCTACAGCCGTGCGCTGGGGATCGCCTACCAGATCCGCGACGATTTGGAGGACTACACGCAGGGCGGGGCGGGGGCGCCGGACGACCTGGAGGCGATGCGCCCCGGGGTGGTGCTTTCGGCAGGCTGGGAGCGCGCCAAGGGCGACGCCAAGCAGGTACTCGAGTCCCGTTGGAAACGCGAGTCTGTCTACGACGTGAGTGCAGTGCGCGCGGCCTGCGCCGAGGCGGGCGCCTTGGAGCGCTGCCAAGATTTGCTGGAGCGGTACAAGGAGGAGGCGATCCGCTCACTGGGCGATCTTGAGAATGCCAGTCTCAAGGGGCTGCTCCGCAGGGTGCTGGGCAAGATTTTCAACGACACTGAGATCAAGGGGTGGTGTAAGGAGTTTGAAGCAGCAAACCTCCCCCAAGGTTAGCGCCTCCTCAGCAGGCACCCACGCACCGTATTTTTCCGCAGTCTGGATCCGGTCGCCCCGGGCCGGATCTTCCCTTGCCAACCTGTGAGGCGCACCCGACAGCCGTGTGCGCCGTACCTTCTCCGCTTTCATGACTCCTTCCACCTCCACGGCAAACCCCGCTTCCAACACGCAAAAAGGGATTGGACTGACCTTGATGGCCGCTTTCCTCGGCTGGCTCCTGGACGGGTTCGAACTCGGGCTCTTTCCGGTGGTGGCGCGGCCTGCCCTCCAGGATATGCTGGGACAGGGAGTGGAGGGCGGCGTGGGACTTTGGATGGGACGGATTACAGCAGCCTTTCTCGTAGGGGCTGCCCTGGGGGGGATCGTTTTTGGTTGGCTGGGCGACCGCGTGGGGCGCGTTAAAGCGATGTCTTGGAGCATTTTGTGCTACTCGCTTTTCAGCGCAGCCGGTTATTTTGCCACCGAACCGGTGCACCTGGCGGTGTTCCGTTTTGTCGCGGCGCTGGGGATGGGCGGGGAGTGGGCCCTCGGTGTGGCCCTCGTCATGGAGTCGTGGCCGGACCGGTTCCGGCCGTGGTTGGCAGCCGCGATTGGCGCCGCGGCCAACCTTGGAATGCTCCTGGTGGGGGTCGTGGCCAAGTTCTTTCCCGTCACGCCGGATTCGTGGAGGTGGCTCTTTCTGGTCGGGGCGTCTCCCGCGGTGCTGACGCTTGTGATCCGGATCTGGGTTCCCGAATCCGAAAAATGGAAGGCCTCCGCAATCAACCGCAAGGACGGGCCCTCTGAGATATCAACAATCTTCGGCCCCGAATTTTTGAAGGTCACGCTGTTGGGCATCGCCCTTTCCTCCGTCGCTCTGATCGGCACCTGGGGCAGCGTGCAGTGGATCCCGTCCTGGGCTGACAAACTTACCGGCGGAACCAACCCCGGTGCCAAGGCCGACGTGCAGATGGTCTCCTCCTTTGCCGCCGCCATCGGCGCCGTGCTCGGGCCCGTCCTTCTGGGATGGCTGCCCCGCCGCGTGGGGTACGCCCTGCTGTGTCTCAGCTCTTTGGGGGCTTGTGCCTGGTTGTTCCGCGGCGAGGCCGTGTGGGGAAACTTCTTTCTCATGAAGGTGGGCCTGACCGCCTTCACCACCGCGTCCTTCTACGGCTTTTTCCCGCTCTACTTTCCAG
>JBIKSY010000011.1:0-37313 GCA_044348365.1 Chthoniobacteraceae bacterium | reverse complement strand
ATTCAGGAATTTGAGGCTGCATTATCGGAGTCCATTCAGCGCCTCACCTTTCCCCGGGAAAAATTTGCTGCGGAGATGGATTCGATAGCCTCCGACCTTTACGCACTTGACCCGGGAAACACCCTTCCGCCCGGCACCCGGTACAAGCCGCTTTCAGAGATCAAGGAGCGTTTCCTGAGCGCACTCAATGCGCTCCCTCTCACGCTTGACGTTTCGGCCAGAGGCAAGGCGCTTGAGGAGCTTCGCTCCATGACCAGTCGTATTGGAACCAAGTACGGCTCCCCCGTCCGTGAACCCCTGGAGGAGAAGGTTCGCAGGCTCGAGTCAGAACTTAACACCGACGCAGAATTCCGGAAGGAACAGGGGATGAAGGTTTTGAAGAATGCGACGAAACTTGTAAACATCCGACCAGAGTCATGGGAGATCATCCGACCGGCCCAGAATTTCACATTTTTTGGGAAGCCCTGAACAATCTTTCTGGGGCAGGCACCGAGAGATGTGCTCGCTCCCTGCGAACAAGGGCAGATGCGAATTTTGTTCCTCCAAAACGCGTGCAACACCAATGAAACTCCATGGCCTATCAATTACCTGAAACCCCTGTCAGCCTGCTCCTAAGGCTCCGCGAGGAAGACATTCAGGCGGTCTGGCAGGTGTCATGGAAACGCTTCCTTGAACTCTATCACGGGCCCTTGGTGGCAATGGCCTCGGGTATATACCGCCACCATACGGGCGAATCTGTCCCCCCGCAGGGCGTTCTTGAGGATGTCGTGGCGCAGGTTGTGGCCGAGTTTTTCAAACGAAACCAATACGATCCAAACCGGGGGCGCCTACGCACTTATCTGCGGATGCTGACCAACGCCAGGGTGGTGGATCTTTTGCGCAAGCAGCGCCCATTGGATCACCTGTCTTTGGAAAATTCGGATGTTTGCATTCCTGAAGCCATTCCCCGGGAAACCCCGGAGGAAGCACGCACGTTCCAGCAATCGCTGCTTGCGACGATGATTGAGGATCTGCGGGAAACTATCCCAATGAGGCAGTTCCAGATTTTCGAGATGGTCAAACTCCATGAGATGCCACCGGGCAGGGTTGCCCAGGAACTGGGTGTCTCAAGGGGTGTGGTGGACAACACAGTCTACAAGGTGATGCAGCGCCTCAGGGAGATTGCGTCAGCGCCGGAATACCAGAGTGAGTACTATTTATGAACGACGATCTATTTAAGCAACTAGGGGCAGAAATGAGCCTCGCAGAAGAGGAAGAATTTACACGCCGACTCGCGGCGGCATACAGGGAGCAAGAGGCCAGTGAACGACTTCCTGAAGTGGAGAGGATCGCAGTGCTGGTGAGGCAACGGTTGGAAGCTGAAGGCACCTGCGGGGAGTAGGGAAGGCAAGCCCCGATTGAGGCATCCCGCGGGCCGAGCGCTCAGCTATGCGTCTATTTTGGAGAGCATCACCCTGATTGTACGACGCATCTCTAAGATCGAGACGGTCGCTACATTCCAGAGAATCACACCTTCGACTTCGTCGTAGCCATGCGCCAAGCGGTCACGGGTGCTCGCAATCTTTCTCCATGGAACCCCGGGATATCGGCCGCACAAATCCTCGGGAAGCCGCTTTACCGCCTCTCCAATGATCAGAAACAGCCGCTCCAACGCCATGACGGCCACCCAATCTTCGGAAAATGCTTAAAAAGTCTTCCCTGCGCACAAAGCCTCTACCTTCTCAGCTGCCTCTTCAATCTGAGCCAAAGTGACTCGAGGATTATGCTTCGTCATAGATGGGAAACATTTCGTTTCCAATGGATTGAGCAATGTGACGGTTAAGCTTTGAGCAAAGATCCACCCGGGCGCCAATAATCTGGGTCAAGTCCTCGCCGTAACCAAAATAGTCCAAGCCCAGTCGACTCAATGCTTCAGGATGAAACTCCGCCAATACATCGACATCGCTGCGCGTTGGATCAAAGTCCTCCCTTAGAACCGAGCCAAAGAGGCTCAGACGGCGGATTCCTCGGTCCTTGCAGAAGACCGCCACCAGCCGTGGATCAATTTGGATGGGAAGCTCGGTGACAGACATCTAATCTCACAGTAGCCAAACTCGGACGAGGATGCAAACTGGCAGCCATGCTTCCAAATCACGGCGGCTAGCTCCGATCGAAATTCACGAATCGAGGGCATCATCTCGCTCCATCCAAACCGTGCTGACCGGGGTTTGCTGCGAGGTGACAGGTTGTCGGCTTCTTGGCTGACCTTTTGGGGCTGCGGGTTTCAGGGAGGCCCATGGAGGGCGGCTTTGACCCTGGAGAACCGGTGGAAGCCATCTGGAATTTTTCAGGACCGGACGTTCAAGAAAACGGTCACGGACACTCCTGCACGGAGGCGGACGTGTTTTTGGAAATGGTCTCAGCCGCGATCCAGATAATCCGTAGGTTGGTCATCCTCATGCATGGTCGGGCCGGCGGGATTCGAACCCGCGACCTCCTCGACCCGAACGAGGCGCTCTACCAAGCTGAGCCACGGCCCGAAATGCAAAACGTTCGTCAGCGTGGCTTCAGGACCCGTTTACCCGGTCTGACACCGCTGTCAGGGGGGCAAGGTGCACTTCGCCGCTTCAGAACCAACTCCGATATGATGCCCACCCCGGAAAAAATCGCAAGCAGAAGTGGGTTTCGCCCCGAAACAAATGAGACCGGTCCCGCCCTCAAAGACGGGTACGCAACGGCTTACTTTGCCGCATCGACCCCGGCCAGCAGGGGGTCGCCGAGTTCCCGCATTTTGGCTTCCATCGCCTTTTGCAGCGACGCCCTGGCTTCCCGGGCCGCCGGTTCCCCGGAGCCAATCAGGTTGGTGTGTTCGCCGGGATCCGCGCTCAGGTGGAAGAGTTCATCCCTGTCCGGGTTGAGTAGATCCCTGACCAGTTTCCAGTCGGCCGTCCGGTACGCGCGCATGTGGGTGCGGGACTGGTGCTTGGTGGAGTATTCGGCGTAGAAGTCGGCGGGTCGGGAGGGCTCAGTGGGGTTGGCCAGCAGCGGCACGATGGACTTGCCCCGCAAAACGGCCTGCTTTGGGAGTGCCGCTCCGCCCAGTTCGCTCAGTGTCGGGAGCCAGTCGAGGTGCGAGATAACGTGGCGGTTTTCACCCCCAGCGGGGACGTGTCCGGGCCAGCGCACCAGCATCGGCACCTTGAGCGAGGTGTCGAACATGTTCGGGCGTTGTCCCTTGGGGATGTTCGGGGTGGCCGCCGGGAGCGCCTCTGGCAGCAGGATCCAGTGGCCGTTGCCCTTGTGCCAGATGCCGTGGTGGCCCATGTTGTAGCCATGGTCGGACGTGTAGACGACGAGGGTGTTTTCCGTGAGGCGTAGCGCGTCGAGCAGATCCAGAATGCGCCCCAGATTGCGGTCGATGGCGGCGACCGACGCCAGGTATTCGCGCATCAGTTTTTTGACCTTTGCCTCGTCGGTACCCGGATACACCGGTTGCAGCGGCTGGATGTCCAAATCCTTGACCCGGTCCCAGTCTTCCTCCCGCACGGGAAGGTAGGCGGCGTGCGGTTCACGGAAGTGCACGCTGAGTGCAAAGGGTTTGTTAGGATCCCGTTTTTGAATCCAGTCGAGAGCCTCTTCGGTGACCAGGTCCACGATGTAGCCTTCGCGTTTGGCGGTCACCCCGTCTTTTTCAAGCACGGGATTTTTTGGGGGGGTACCGCCGCCGAGAAAGCCCATGAAGGACTGGTAGCCGCGCCTGGTGGGATGCTGGTCCGGGAGGTCGCCCAGATGCCATTTGCCGATGAGGCCGGTTTGGTAGCCGGTGCCGGCGAGCAACTGGGGCCAGGTGGGGAAGCGGGCGTCCAAGCCCAGTCCTTTGTCGGTTTGGGGATGAATCCAGTCGGTGATGCCCAGTTCGGAGCCGTAGCGCCCCGTCATGAGCGAGGCCCGTGACGGGCTGCAAACCGGGGTGGGGGTGAAGGCGTTGGTAAAGCGGGCGCCCCCCTTGGCAAGGCGGTCCATATTGGGGGTGAACGCGTGGGGATCCCCCGCGCAGTGCATTGACCAAGGGGCCTGGTCGTCCGCCATCAGGAAGAGGATGTTCGGGCGGGGCGCTTCGGCGCGGGCGGGGGACGCGAGGGCGGTGGCAGAGCAGACCGCCAAAAGCAGCAGTCGGGCCAGGAGAGGTGTGTTGGGGCGCATGGGGGAGTGGTGGGTTTCTTGGGGCGGGGATTGGGGCGAGTGAAGGAGGGAGGTTTTTCAGGGAATGGGATGGCCCTTGGCCGCCGTCCAAAGCGCGTACCAGTCCTCCCTTTCAAGTTGGATGGCCGCGGCGCAGGCCGCCCCCTGAATGCGCTCGGGTCTGTGGGTGCCGAGGATGGGGATGGGCGAAGCGGGGTGCGCGAGAATCCAAGCGTAGGCGAGTTGGTCGACGGTGGCGTCCGCGTACTTTGCGGAGAGGCGCGCACAGGTCCCCTGAATACGACGGCCCACCTCGGTTTGCGAATCCAGAAGCGCGGCTCCGGCCAGGGGACTCCAGGCCATCGGGCGGAAGCGCAACTGCTGCGCCTGGTCGAAGACCCCGTCGGTGAGAGGATCCATGTGCAGCAGGCTGAACTCCACCTGGTTGGTGACCAGCGGGGTGTGCATCCGGGAGTTGAGTGCTTCAAACTGCGACGCACTGTAGTTGGAGACGCCCGCGGCGCGGATCTTGCCGGAGGCGACCAGCGCATTGAGCCCCTCGGCCGTTGAGTCAATTGAGCTCAGCCAGTCCGGACGGTGGACCAGCAGCAGCTCCAGATGGTCGGTGCCCAGAAAGCGTAGGGATTTCTCTACGCTTTTGATCAATCTCGGTGCAGACGCGTTGTAGAAGGCGGTTTCCCTTTCGGGATGAAAGGCGTTGGGCACGTAAATGCCGCATTTGCTCACGAGCTGAAGCCGGGAGCGCAGCCCCGGGTCCAGCCGCAGCGCCTCTCCGAGGGCCTCCTCCACACGGTAGCCCCCGTAGATTTCCGCGGTGTCGATCGTGGTGATGCCCAGCTCGCTGCACACGTGCAGCCGGCGCAGCAGTTCCTGCGGAGAGCGCGTGGACGGATCGTCCAGAATGCGCCATGTACCGAAGGCGATGGGTGAAAACGCGGGGCCGTTTGGGGAAAGCGAGACAGGGGAGAGCATGAAAAGGTGCGAGGCGAGGAGGGCCGGTTTCTTTGTGGGGTGGGGCTGCCTAGATTCCCTCGAGTGTGGCGGCAATGCTCCCGGGGAAAAGCTGGCTCTTTTAAACCTGTACGGGGTGGGTTACTCCTCCGCAAGGCGCGGCTCCGCTTGGCGTAGGCCTCGTGTTTGTTACGTCCTCACCTCCCACTCGCCTTTCGTTCTCCCCTATGAAAAAAGCCCTCTTGATTGTGTTGGCCAGCGGTCTGGCGCTGCAGGTTCCCGCCCCTTGCGCCGAACCGGTTCCCAGTGTGGCGGGGGCCCGGGAATCGCTGCTTAGCGGGTACAGGAAGCATGACTTCAGCGTGAACGGCCGCGAGGCGTTGCTGGTGTTTCCGGAAAAGGCGTTGCCCGGAAAGCCGTGGTACTGGAGGACGGAGTTCTTCGGACACGAGCCGCAGGTGGACCTGGAGCTGCTCCGGCGCGGGTTTCATGTGGGCTACGTGAACGTGCAGAACATGTACGGCGCCCCTGCCGCCATGCAGCACATGGACGCCTTCTATCAGCATGTGCGCAAGGAATACGGGCTGGGAGAGAAGGTTGCCCTCGCCGGGTTCAGCCGGGGCGGGTTGTTTGCGTTCAACTGGGCAGCCCTCCACCCTGAGCGTGCCGGCGCGGTGTACGGCGACAATCCGGTGTGCGATTTCAAGAGCTGGCCTGGAGGCAAGGGGACAGGCAAGGGCTCCAAGGGGGACTGGGACAGGTTGCTGGGAGTGTATGCTTTTCCCGGGGAGGCTGAGGCCCTCGCCTTTCAGGGCAACCCGGTGGACAATCTGGCTTCGATGGCCGCGGCGCGGGTGCCGGTGGTGGGTTTTTGCGGCAGGGCGGACGACGTGGTGCCGGTGGCCGAAAACATCGGGCTATTGCGGCAACGCTACGAAGCGTTGGGCGGGCCGGTGCGTCTGATTGAGCGCCCCTTCACGGGGCACCATCCGCACAGCCTGCGCGATCCCATGCCGATTGCGGACTTTTTGGAGGCGGCTCTCACGGGCAAGGGCGCGGCCGTTGGCGGGGACGCAAAGGCGACCCCTTTCGGGTACAATTATCACGCGCTGCGCCGGGGGTTGCCCAACGCTTTGAAGGCCTTCCAGCCCGGAGCAAAGGCCCGGGTGGCATTTCTGGGCGGGTCCATCACCCAGATGAAGGGTTGGCGCGATCTGGTTTGCGAGGATCTGCGCGCCCGCTTCCCCAAGACCGAATTTGACTTTGTGGCCGCGGGAATCGGTTCGCTGGGTTCCACCCCCGGGGCTTTCCGGTTGGAAAGGGACGTGCTGTCGCACGGCCCGGTGGACCTGCTGGTGGCCGAGTCGGCGGTGAACGATTCGACCAACGGCCACACCGACGTGGAGCAGGTCCGCGCGGTGGAGGGGATCGTGCGGCACACGCTCGAGGCGAACCCTCTGGCCGACGTGCTGCTGCTCTATTTTGTGGATCCCGACAAAATGGCGGACATCCGCAAGGGCCAGCGGCCGGCGGTGATCCGCAACCATGAAAAGGTGGCGGCGCACTACGGCCTGCCTTCGTTGGATCTGGCCGAAGAGGTGACCGAACGCATCGCCGCCGGCGAGTTTACCTGGGAGGGGGACTTCAAGGGACTGCATCCCTCGCCTTTTGGCCACGAGGTCTATCGCAGGGCGATTGGCCGGTTGCTGGACGCCGCCATTGTGTTGGACAAGGCGCCGCACCCGGGGCAGGCGGCGGGGCCGCGGCCACTTCCCGCGCCCCTGGACAAGGCGCACTACGGCAAGGGGCGTTTGGTGGCGCCTGCGAGCGCGACTTTTGCCTCGGGTTGGACGCTGCTGCCGGAATGGAAGCCGGCGGACAAGGCGGGTGCGCGGGCCGGGTTTGTGGGATTGCCCGTTTTGGAGGGGGGCACGCCGGGGGCCGTCGCAAAGCTGGAGTTTACGGGGAGCGCGGTGGGTTTGTTTGCGTTGGCTGGGCCGGATGCCGGGCAGGTCGAATACCGGGTGGACGGGGGGCAGTGGCAGATGCGCGAGCTCTTCACGCAGTGGAGTGGCGGGTTACATCTGCCTTGGGCCGTTGTGCTGGCCGCGGGCCTGACCGAAGGGGCGCACGTTTTGGAGTGGCGCGTCTCCGAGGGCCGCGACCCGCGCAGCAAGGGTTCCGTGGTGCGGATCGCACACTTTTTGGTCAACTGAGCTGCTCCGTGTCGGGGGGGAGTAACGGCGGGGCAGCACACACGCAGGCTTGCAGGAATGCTCTGAGGTGCGATTCTAAGCGGCTACACCCGATGCATTCCGACTCCAGAGTTAAACAACGCCTTTCCACTGTCTGCACCAGCCGGCTCAACCGCCCGCTGGAAAAGGAGGAGCAGCTGTTTGTTTCCGCGGTCGAGTCCCTCTACGACGCGCACGGCGGCGCACGGCAGCTTTCGGCCGCGGCGATCAATCCGTTTTTGAAAAAAACCCAGCCCCTGCCCACTTGGGAGCTGGTGATTCTGTGGCCGCGCCGCCCCGCCAACAGCTGGGAAGCCTGGTTGTATCTCATGGTTTTCATGAGAAACCGCGGCGTTACCGCGCCTGCTTTCCTTCAGGAGGTGACCCAGGAAAGCGAAATTCAGGGACTCGACAGCTCCTGGGCCCAGCAGGAGGCACTGCGGGTGTGGGAGGAAAACCTCGGCCGGATGGTGGCGGAAATCGACCAGTTCCAGAGCCGACTCTCGCTGGAAGCCCGGCTTTGGATCGGCCCGGACGCGGCCCGCTTCCAATACATGCTGCCGGCGGACGAGGACTGGATTTCCCCCACGGACTGGCAGTTTGTCGAGCTGGTCCAGCAGGCGCAGCAAGGACGGCTGGATTGTTCTCCGGAGTCCCGCCTGCTGCTGGACGGGTTCAACGAGGTTGCCTCCTCGCACGGGGTGGTCAGCTACGCCAGGCACGAGACCCGGGACAAGCTGGCGCGCCTCATGCTGCATCCGATGCTCGAGGACTACGTCGTGTCGGAGGCCGGCACGGTGCTGACCCGCTCCCTGCGGCGGTTGCAGTGGCGTCTGATTCCCGAGGCCGCCGCCCCGGGAGGGGAAAGTTTTTACCTGATGGAACTGGTCTTCGAGGACGGCGAACGGCCCGAGGCGCCCATCTTTTCGGTGGGCGGGGGCCTCAACTGTTACGTGACTTCGGACGCGGTCTACAGGACGGCGCCCCTGCTGAAGTTTGATCCCAAGGTGCCGGTGCGGATTCCGGCGCGCGGCCTGCATTCCAGTCAGGCGGTGCGGTTGCTGGGGGGGCTCGGACTGAGCCTGCCCGCGGAGATGCGCGAGCGGGTGGTGGAGGTGCGCCCGGAGGTGCGGTTGCGCTGCTGGCTCGAGGTGCGCGGCGGCGAGGAGCGGCTCTGCATCCAGGCGACCGCCTCCCTCGGCGAATACGGACTCAAGACGCTGGTCCTCAGGGGCTGGGAGACCTCGGTAGAAGGGGCCTCGGCCCGGGACCGCATTCTCACCATGGACGAGACCGTCATGAACAGCGTTCCCCGCCGCTTGACGGAGCTTTCAGTGAGGGATTTTCGCGCCTCCGACGAGAGCTGGGTGCGGCTCATCGGCAAGCGCTTCCCCGAGGAGTTTGCCGCCTGGATGGAGTCCAATCCGCCGGAGATTTTGCTGGAACTGGAGGGGGACCTGGAGAGTTTGCGCGTGGCCGTTGTGCGCGGTTCCGTGGAGCTGGAGGCCAAGGAAACCTCCTTGGACTGGTTCGATTTGCACGTGGCGCTTTCTGTAAGTGACACCGAGCTCACCAAGGACGAGATCCAGTTGCTCATGGAGGCGCGCGGAAAGTTCGTGCGCCTATCGGGCAAGGGCTGGCGCAGGCTGGAGTTCGACATAGACGACGCGGATTCCGAACAACTCTCAGAGATGGGGCTCAATCCGATGGAATTCAACGGTCCGCCCCAGCGTTACCATGCGTTGCAGTTGGCCACCTCGGCCGCCCAGCGTTTACTGGAGAAAAGCGCGAGGGAAGGGGTGCGCCGTCGCGCCGAGCAGCTCCAGATGCGGGTGACTCCGGAGGTGCCCGAGGGCATCTCAGCCACGATGCGCGCCTACCAGGTCGACGGCTTCCATTTTCTTGCCTATCTCACGACAAACTCGTTCGGCGGAATCCTCGCCGACGACATGGGGTTGGGCAAAACGCTCCAAACCCTCGCCTGGATCGCTTGGATGCGCGAGCAGCCGGATTTTGATGGAAAACCGGTGCTGGTGGTCTGCCCGAAGTCGGTCGTGCAAAACTGGATTGCCGAGGCGCAGCGCTTCCTGCCCAGCCTGCGCACCCTGATTTGGAGGGGAGGGGACGCGCAGAATCTGCAGCGGGCTGTGGCAAAGACGGACCTGGTGGTGATCAACTACGCGCAGCTGCGCATTTCCTCTGAGGCCCTCACCGGTCGGATGTGGCACGCCGTGGTGCTGGACGAAGCCCAGTACATCAAAAACCCCGCCTCGCAGACGGCGGTGACAGCCTGCACCCTCCGGGGGAAACACCGGCTCGCGCTCAGCGGCACCCCGATTGAGAACCGTCTGATGGACCTTTGGAGCATCATGCAGTTTGCCATGCCGGGTTTACTCGGGCTGCGGACCCACTTTCAGCGCCAGTACGATTCGCGCACCGACCTGCTTGCGAGGCGGCGGCTCGCGGCACGGGTGCGGCCCTTTGTGTTGCGGCGCACCAAGAACGAGGTGGCCAAGGACCTGCCTGCCCGGATCGAGGAGGATTTGCTCGTCGAGATGGAGGGCAAGCAGAAGATGCTCTACAGTGCGGAGCTCAAGCGCGCCCGGCAGGCGCTACTCAAAATAAAGACCACCAAGGAGTTGGACAAGGACAGGTTCAACGTGCTTACCTCCCTGCTGCGGCTGCGCCAGATCTGCTGTCACCCGGGGCTGGTCAGCGAGGAACACGGCTACGCCGACAGCGCCAAGCTCGAGGCACTCACCGACCTGCTCGAACCCCTTATTGAGCAGGGCCACAAGGTGCTGGTCTTCTCGCAGTTCGTGGACATGTTGGAACGTGTCGAGCGAGAGTTGGATGCGCGCGACTGGACCTCCTTCATGCTCACGGGGGAGACGGAGGACCGCGGGGAGTTGGTAGAGGAGTTTCAATCCTATGAGGGTGCGGCTGTCTTTTTGATCTCGCTGCGGGCCGGCGGCATGGGGCTCAACCTTACAGCGGCCTCCTACGTGGTCCTGTTCGATCCCTGGTGGAATCCCGCCGTGGAAAACCAGGCAATCGACCGGACCCACCGGATCGGCCAGACCCAGCAGGTGATCGCCTACCGGCTGGTGGCCAAGGATTCCATCGAAGAGAAGATCCGCCAACTGCAGCGCGCCAAGAGCGCCATGGCTGGGGATATTCTTGGGGAGGAGTCTTTTGCGAAGGCTTTGACGCTGGATGACTTCAAGTTCCTGATGGAGGACTGAGTTCGCGACGGCGTACGCCGCCCTCGTTGGGGAGGGCCCGGTGGGGGAAGGCGTGTTTCTGTTTGCGTTGTCATTGTTGTGCGACGGACTATACTCTTTGCTTCCGGACGGGCTTCTCTCGCTCAGAACATCTCTAAATACCTATGCACCCTTTCGTTATCTGGCTGATTGCTTTTTCCGTATGGTGGTTCGCCTCCTCTTTCTTTGAATGGACCCTTCACAGATATGTGATGCACCGGCCCGTGGGCTCCTTTGACTACCCCTTCAAGGCGCACGCCGTCATCCACCACCACGTGTTCAAGGCCGACCACACCTATCATTTGATCAACCCGTCGGACCGCAAAACCATTCCCATGGCTTGGTGGAACGGTCCGGTACTGGCTTTGATCTCCGCGCTTCCCGTGATGCCGGTGGCCTATTTTCTGGGAAGCTGGATGGTCTACCTCGGGGCGCTTTCCGCCACCGCCGTGTACTATTGCATTTACGAGTACATCCACTGGTGCATGCACCTGCCCAAGTCGCGCCGCCTCGAACGCGCCTGGTTATTCCGCCGGCTCAACGGGCACCACCTGCTGCACCACCGCTACATGCACAAGAACTTCAACGTGGTTTTCCCGTTGGCTGACATGTGTATGGGTACCCTGCGTCTGCGTGCCAACACCCGTTTTGCACAACCGGTTTGCCCGGCAGTTCCCGACGTTCAGCCGCTTGAGCTCGCACCGGAACCGGTGGGCGCCCACTAGGCGCTTTAGCCACTGCAAGCCTGGCGGACCGCCTCGGTCCCACGGCGGGGCGCAGTTTCTGCCTCGCAGCACGCTTCCGATAGGAGCGTTTTCAAAGACCGCCACCCGAGAAGGGAGGGCGGTTTTTTTTGTCCGCCCCCGGTAGTCCGATCGGGAGCCGGTTTCCAAAAGTCTGAGTGTGGCGGCCTCAGCAAAAGCCGCCTTCCTGAGCTTGCAAAAAGCCTCGTTTGCGCAATGGATTTCCTTCTATGCGCTCCCTAGCCCGTCCCTCCCGTAGAGATTTCCTCAAGCTCGCCTCGCTTTCCTCGGGCGCGCTCTTTTTCCCACACATTCTCAGGGGGCAGGCCCCAAAGAAGCTCCAGTTCGGAGGCATCGGAGTCGAGGGGAAGGGGAAGATGGACATCGCCAACACCGCAGCCGGCGCCGAGATCGTGGCGCTCTGCGACGTGGACCGTACCCGTTTGGAGCGGGCCAAGCTTTTGTACCCGGAGGCGCGCGTGTTTGAAGACTTCCGCGAGATGTTTCAAGCCATGGGCGACAAGCTGGACGGGGTAACGGTTTCCACCCCGGACCACTCGCATTTTCCAGCGGCGCTGGAGGCAATCCGCCGGGGAAAGCACGTGTGCGTGCAGAAGCCCCTTGTCAACCGAGTGTGGGAGGCCGGCCAGCTTCTGGCTGCGGCGCGTGAAAAAAAGGTGTTCACCAACATGGGCAACCAGGGCCACCTCATCGAGGGGATCCGGCAGCTCAAGGAATACCTCGAACTGGGCGTCATCGGCCGCGTCAAGGAGGTGCACGTCTGGACCAACCGGCCCATCTGGCCGCAGGGCACCAAGGCGCGCGATGGAATGGTGGCGGCAGAGGCTCCCTCCAGCCTCAACTGGAACGCCTGGCTCGCCCAGTGTCCGGAGGACTCCTACCGGCCCGGCCTGCATCCCTTCGCCTGGCGGGCGCACCGTGAGTACGGCTCCGGCGCCATGGGCGACATGGGCTGCCACACGATGGACGGCCCGTTCTTCTCCTGCGACCTTGGGGATCCTTACCGGGTCGAGGCCGAGGTGGACGATTTGACGGACACCACTTTCCCCACGTCCTCCCAGATCACGCTTTTGCACAAGACCCCCCGTTTCGGAGAGGTCAAAGTCGTCTGGTACGACGGGGCCCGCAAGCCGGAGCGTCCGGCGGAATTGGACGAATCCGAGGACTGGAGCAAGGCGAAGGCCGGTGCACTCTACATCGGGGAGGAGGGCAAACTCATCTGTATCGGGGACCACGCGAGCAAGCCCCGCCTGCTCCCCTACGCAAAACACGAGGCCTGGCTGGCGGCCAAGCAACCGCAGGCGCGGTTGGAACGTGCGACCGCCAAGAATCCCCAAATCGAGTTGATCGAGGCGATTTTGTCCAACCGCCAGTGCGGCTCAAGTTTTGAGTATGCCGTGCCGCTGACGCGGTACGGATTGCTCGGTAACATTGCGGTGTTGAACCCGGGCAAGGCTCTGGACTGGGATACCGCCGCACAGCGCTTTGGCAACAGCGAGGAGGCCAACCGTCTGCTGAAGCGGAGTGCGGTGCGCAAGGGCTGGGAGGCGTACGGCTAACCCGCACGGAAGGGAAGTCGGCATGTTCCCGCTGCCCTGGAGTCGAAGTGGGCGATGATCATCGGCGACAGCATCACCGAAGGCGTGGGTGCAACTGAGTTGGCTGCCTATTCCCACCTCCTCGGAGAGGCGCTGAGAACTCAGGGATACGGCTACTGCGTGAGCGCCTGCGGTTGGAGTGGCTGGAGCAACCGGGGCGACAATCCGCCCGGCGACGTCCCCGGCTATTATGTGGTCACCAATTCCGGCGGAGGCAAGGGTGGGCGGTACCACGACGCTGCAAGCCGCTGGCACAAGATCGACGGGAACCGCCATTATCTTCGCCCTGCCACCAAGAAACAGACTCCCAGAGTCTCCCCACGCCCGGCTTCGCTACCGGATACTAGGGCCGTCGACCCAACCCGCCGGAAAATACACATGCCGGGGAACCTCAGGAACTCCCCGCTCATGCTGAAGCAACTGGGAGTGAATCAAATCAACCGCCGCCGCTGCCACATGATCGCGGCGGTGATAAATCCCGGCGTATGCACCGGTTCGTTTCGTCCAGTCATGCACCACGAAACCGACGTCGTCCGGGATGCGACATCCCAACTGCGAAACCCAGTCGGGTACATTCCACTCAAAGGAAATCACGGCATCCGGACGATTGTCGTTAAACCAAGCACGGAAAACGCCAAAGTTGCGGGACATGTCGTTGTCCGGCATCAGCAGGATCGGTAAACGTTCTGCCTCCGAAAGCCCGGCCTGAAGCTGATACCAGCCTCCGCTGTAACCGTTGAGGGAACGGTTGTCGATCCACTGCGTCACGGCCAGTCCGATCCGCCGATAGCCACGTTTAAAAAGCTGTGCGTAAGCTAATTGTACACCAAGGTTCATGCTGGTGGAGCACGTGTGAAGCGCGGGCGCGCGCATCGCAAAACCGAAGGCCACGGCAGCCAGACGGGAGTAATCCAGGGAACCACAGGGAAGACTGAGACTTTGCGGCGACACGATCACCGCCCCAATGCCCCGCGCGTCGAGAATACCCTGCAGGCGCTTTGCCGTGAGACGCTCGCGCCCAAGCCAGAATTCCTCGACTTCGTAGCCGTAACCGTAAGCCCGGCTCTTGATGTCGTCCATGGAGACATACTGGTAGGCCGGTCCGAGGAGCCCATCGTCCGCGACGTGATCGCGGACCACCGCGATCGTTGCGTGGCTTCGCGGACGCTTCCGGCCCCGGACCGCATGCATCATCCTCGAAAGATGCGGATCCGTCCTGTATCCAAGTTTTTGGGCGTGGAAAAGCACGCGCTCCCGGGTCGCCTCGGACACCTTCGGTACGTTCCTCAAGGCACGCGAAACCGACATCAGGGAAACACCCGCAGCACGCGCTACGTCCTGCATGGAAGCTGTCTGGTCCGGCATTGGGTTAACATAACCCGCCACTGCAGGGTGCGTCTCTGATTTTTTGCTGCTGTAATCTAAAGACAACCGATTCCCTGTCCCCCTGACGGCTACAGTTCCGCTGCTCCGCCCCCGGAGCAACCGCACCAACCGCACTCATGAACCAGCCTCCACCATTCCCAGCGCCACTGCACAAGGAGCTCTTCCATCGCGGGATCATCGCCGTTCTCACTCTTGAGGAGCCCTCCGACGCCGTCCGGGTTGCCAGCGCTCTTTTGGCCGGTGGAATATCCTGCGTCGAACTCACCCTCCGCACCTCCACCGCACTGGATTCCATCCGCGCTATCCGGGCCTCGGTTCCCGAGATGCTTGTCGGTGCCGGCACGGTACTATCGCCCATGCAAGTCAACGAGGTGAAAGCGGCGGGAGCCGCCTTTGGTGTGTCTCCGGGAATGAATCCCCGGGTGGTCGGTGAGGCTCGGAAAATCGGGCTCCCGTTTGCACCCGGTGTTTGTACCCCCACGGACATTGAATTTGCTGTGGAGGAGGGATGCCGTTTGATGAAGTTTTTTCCCTGCGAAACGAGTGGGGGGCTGCCTCATCTCCGGAACATGGCCGCACCTTTTAACCATCTGGGTGTAAGTTTTATACCTCTGGGTGGAGTCAATCCCGCGACAGCGGAGACATTTCTGCGAGAGCCTTTGGTGCATGCCATCGGCGGTTCCTGGATCGCCCCACAGGGACTCATTCAAAACAAAGACTGGCAGGCCATCACCGCCCTGGCCAAGGATGCGGCGGCCCTTGTTCAGCGCGTTCGCGGAGGTGCCCGATGAACCGAATTGTGGCCTTCGGAGAAATCATGGGACGGTTTGTCACTCCGGGATTCAAGCGCTTCCAACAGGCACTGCCCGGTAGCTTGAACACGTCCTTTGCAGGAGCAGAAGCCAACATCGCCAGTTCCTTTGCGTATCTCGGTGGCGAGGCGGCTTTTGTCACGGCTCTACCTAAAAATCCCATCGCGGATGCATGCATCGCAAGCCTCAGAGCCGCTGGCGTCGATACCACCCACATTGTCCATACCGACGCTGGACGGCTAGGTCTGTACTTTCTCGAACAAGGCGCGAATCAACGCCCCACCAGCGTCATCTATGACCGCGAAGGTTCTTCCGTCTCAATCACTCCAGCGGAAGCCTACGATTGGGACACGATTCTAGAGGGTGCCGATTGGTTCATCACCTCGGGCATCACGCCGGCTCTTTCGCGGAACGCAGCCGCCGTCACTAAAACAGCCCTCGAGGCGGCATCTAAACGCGGAGTCAAAGTCGCAATCGACATGAACTACCGCCAAAAGCTCTGGAAATGGGATCCGCCGTTGTCGGCCAGGGAGTTGGCGACGGAAACCATGAAAGGCCTTCTCCCGCTTGCCGACCTGTTTATCGGGGGCATTGAAGATGCCGTTGCAGTCCTGGACGGCGTCCACTCAAGGGCTCCTCATGAAATCGCCGGTCTCCTCACCAAAACCTTCCCCCGTTTAAGCCACGTGGCGATGACCCTCCGGGAGAGCGTGTCTGCCTCACACACCATTTTCGGCGGTTTTCTATACGAGACGCTCAGCTCGAGTGCTTTCCTGTCAGGGCTGGACGGAAAAACGTATTCGATCCAGAACATCGTCGACCGCATTGGAACTGGTGACGCGTTTACCGGTGCGTTGCTTTATGCCCTGACCACGCCGGAGCTGTCTTCGCCCAAATCCGCCGTGGAGTTTGCAACCGCCGCAGCCTGCCTTGCGCATTCCATCGAGGGCGACCAGAACTTCACCACCCGCACCGAGGTTGAAGCGCTCGTGCTGGGCGACGCGTCCGGTCGTGTCCAGCGGTGAGTCCATGGTCGTCCCAAACCCAACACAGACGCCACCGACCTTTTCTTGATCTGCTCCGAATCCAAAACCGCCACGCCTCAACCTCCAACACGCCACGCTCTCCCCAGATGAAAATCCATTCTTGTCTTCCCGCTTTCCAGTCTCCTTTGAAACTCCCATTTCAGGTGATTGCCGCTCTGGCAATCTCGGGCGTCGCTTACGCTCAAAACGGTGCACCCGATAGGGATGACCGTGCCTGGCTACAGTCCAAGGGGACGCTTCTTTTTGCAGACACCTTTGACCGCGAGGAAGCCGGCAACGGTCGTTTGGACATCGGCAACGGCTGGGAGAGTGCAACGGCTGACCGGGCCCCCCAGATTAAGCAGGCCGATCTCGATGAGGGCATCCTCAAGATCAACAGCGACGGCAAGGCCGCGGGCCATGGCGTCCACATCCACCACGATGCGGGCTTCGCCGACGGAGGTACGACGTTACGCTTCCGGTTGCCCGGCCTCAACAAGGGGGAAACCTTCACCGTGGGCCATGTGGACCGGGAAATGAAGGACGTCCACGCAGGGCACCTTTGTTACGCTATCCTTAATCCAAGCAACGTCATGCTGCGGGACAACAAGACCGGTATCCACGCGGAAAAAGTTGTCGCACGCCGTTCCGAATTCCTGAAGCGAAAGGAGCCGCTTCCCCCCGACCTCGAGGCTTTTCTGCAGACTAAGGAAAAAACGGTGCAGTGGAAATCCGACAACGAATGGCACGACCTTACGCTCGTGTTTGAAGGCGACGAAATGAGGCTGAGCGTCGATGGAAGGCTTCTCGTGGCGCACCGTTCGGAGGGGTTTGCACATCCCATGAAGCGCTGGTTGAGCTTTGCAGCCTCGAGCACCGTGTGGGTGGACGACGTGAAAGTTTGGAAGGTGAAATAACCCTTCGTGTCTGTCACCACGCTCCTTCCTCGTCCTATGTGCCCCCCAAAACCCTCCGCATTTGTTTGCCTGTGGGTGGCCTTCTTTTTGGGTGCAGGACAGGACAGCCCGCTTCGGGCGGCAGGTGCCTCCCCCGCCGCAATGCCTCAACGGCATCGTTCCCTTTTGAGCGAGAGTTGTCAGGGATGCCATGGGCCCGAGAAACAAAAGGGAAACTTCAGGGTCGATGATTTGCCGCTGACCGTCACCGACCTAGCCTCTGCCGAACGCTGGCAGAAGGTGTTGAGTGCCATGAATTCCGGGGAGATGCCACCCGACGATGAAAAGCAGCCTGACGCCAAGGCGAAGACGGATTTTTTAGACGACCTGGCGAGCACTCTTGTGACGGCGCGCCGTCAACTGAGCGACCAACACGGAGTGATCGCGTTGCGCCGCTTAAATCGAAGGGAGTATCAGAACACCATCCGCGTCCTGCTCGGGGTGAATCTGGATGTCAGTGAGTTGCCCTCGGATACCGGCGGACCACACTTCGATACGGTTGGGGCGAATCTGTTTCTGAACGGAAACCAGTTTGAACAGTATGAGTCTCTGGCCCGCGAGGCCTTGGATCAGGCATTCACCGCGAAAACGGCGGGAACCTTGCCGAGAAAACACCACGTCGAGAGCGAGACATTGAACCGCGTCTTCCTCAAAAAAAACAAGGATGGGCTTGATGCGCTTGAGCGCGCAAACCGCTGGATCAAGGCCGTGGACGACGCCGTTGGGCGGCCCGAGAATGCCTCGGTGGTGGCTGGCCTTCGGGAAATTGCGCCAAGCGCCGACGCCCTGCGTTACCACTGGAAAAAAATCCCGGGCGCATCGAGCCCCATGGAGTTTGGGTTCGATAAAACCGCGGAAGTGAATCCAGCTGGCATTTACCTCTTTCGAGATTTCACCGAGTTTATCCGCTACGACCAGTACTACCTCAGCCTTCCCCATCTCGAGGAAGGCGCCTACCTGACTGAGTTCACGCGGGTTGGGGGTGGTAACAATGTCGCCGCTATTCAGGGCCTCCCGATTCCCCCTAGTTTTCCCCCGGGTGAATACGTCGTTCGTATCCGTGCGGGTGCGACGGAAGATGCCCCCGCCGCACGGAAGTTTCTTGAGTTCGGCCTCAAAGGATCGAAAGGAGGATTCACTCCAGCACTGAGCACGCACCATATTACCGGGACCATTGAGGAGCCGCAGATCATCGAGGTGCCGTTTTCCTTTCGCAAAGAAAATGCGGACCGCGGCCATCGAAACCTCTTCATCCGGGAACGTGGCGCCGCCGATGGAAGGAATGATGCGCGGGTGATAACCGCCCACAAAGAAAACGGGTTCGGTCCCAAGGTGGCTCTATGGATTGATTGGATTGAGATCGAACACTTGTCCAGGCCGGAGGATGTCCCTCCCCCCGGCCTGCGGGCCCTCACCATTCCTCTGGATGACAAGGCGACCGATGTTTCTCCAAACCAGCTTAGGACAGCCTTCGCGGAATTTGTGCGGGAGGCGTATCGCGGCGGCAGCATTCCAGATGGGGCCTTGGATCGTTTAACTGGCATCTACAACTCACGCATCGAGGCCGGAGACAACCACCGAAGCGCCGTCATACAGACGCTTGCGTCCGTGCTCTCCTCTCCGCGGTTTTTGTACCGTGCAGAACCGGAGGCGGCGGGGATGCATCGGGATTTAAGTGACCTGGAGCTGGCTACGCGGCTTTCCTATTTTCTCCTCGGTGAGCCTCCAGATTCGGTTCTGAGAGAGCTGGCGTCACGGGGAGAGTTGCGGAAGTCCGAGGTGCTTTCAGCGCAGACGGACCGTTTGTTAAACCACTCCAGATCAGAACATTTCGTGCGGCCCTTCCTCTCGCAATGGCTTCTTTTGGACCGCCTCGATCTCTTCCAGTTTAGTCAGAAGCTCTTTCCGCAGTTTGACGACTCGATGAAGGCCGCTGCCCGGCAGGAAGTCTACGAGACGTTTGCGCACCTGTTGCGGTCGAACGCGCCGCTGAGCGACCTGCTCCGTGCCGACTACGCCTTGGTGAACGGGCTGCTTGCCCGGTACTATGGAATCGAGGGTGTCGCTGGAGATCACTTCCGCAAAATCGCTTTGCCTCCAGACTCTCCGCGCGGCGGCCTCCTCGGAATGGCCGCAATTATGGCGATGGGCAGCAATGGAGAACGGACAAACCCAGTGGAACGCGGCGCGTGGGTTTTGCGAAAACTGCTCAACGAACCTCCTCCTCCGGCGCCTGCAAACGTTCCAGAAATCGCGCGCCTTGCAGGAAAGCCTCTCACAACACGGGAACGCCTTCAGGCGCATCAGGAGAATCCACAGTGCGCGAGTTGCCACCGCAAAATAGATCCCATCGGCTTCGGACTCGAAAATTTTGACGCCACGGGAAACTGGCGGACGACGGATTCTTACCAGCCTGTGAGTGAAGATGGGGCCACCGACCCAACTTTAAAAATTACCTGGAAAATAGACTCGGCTTCTGTGTTTCACAAGGGGCCCGCGTTTGGTGGTTATTTCGAAATGCGCGAAGTCATAGCCGCAAAGCGTCGGAGCTTTGCAAAGGGCTTTTGCTCAGCCCTGATCGAATACTCCCTGGGCCGGCCCTGTGGATTTAGTGATGAAGCTCTGGTGGAGTCGGTGGTGAACCAGGCTGAGAAAAAAGGCTTTGCGACGCGTGAATTCCTCCACGCGCTTATCCAAAGCAGAGAGTTCCGGAGCAAGTAACCCCCCGCCTAAAAACCAACATGAAAAACCCGCTGAATCGCCGCCATTTCCTGCGCTCCAGTACTGCGCTCATTGCCCTGCCTTTCCTCGAGTCACTCGGGTTCCGCCGCTTTGCCTCGGCCGCCGGGAGCGGGGCGGGTGTGCAGCCGCCAAAGCGCCTCGTTTTTCTGGGCTTTGGTTGGGGCGTCACGCAGGACTCATGGTACCCGAAAATTGAGCAGCAGGGATGTGACTACACTCTTCCTGCAGGCCTTGAACCGCTCGCGCGCCACAGGGCTGATTTCAGCGTGGTCCAAGGATTGTTAAACAAATACAACTCCAACGGGCATTACGGCAGTACGTTTTGGCTCACGGGTGCCAACGAGTTCGGTCAGGCGGGCCAAAGCTTCCACAACACGGTTTCAGCGGACCAAGTCGCGGGCGAACATTTGGGAAAGGGGGCTCGGTTGGACTCTCTCGTGCTCGACTGCGGTGCAGCGGCCGCGGCTTCCGGGCATGGACAGGGCTTGTCTTTGTCCTGGGACATTCGAGGGAAACCCATCTCGGGGCCAAAGAATCCGGTGGAGGCCTTCCACCGGCTCTTTGCCAAGGACACCACGCCTCTCGCCCAGCAAAAAGCAATGTTGGCCCAGAGACGGAGCGTTCTGGACAATGCTCTGGAAAACGCCCGGGAGTTGCAGCGGTCTCTTTCCAAAACGGATAACGCTAAACTGGATGAGTATTTTCAAGGCATCCGCGACATCGAGACCCGGCTGGGTCGGGATGAAAAGTGGCTGGGCGTGCCCCGTCCGGAAGCACCCCTCAAAGAGCCCAAATCCGACCTCGCAGGGTATGAAGAGATCAGGCTGATGTACGCAATCATGGCGGCAGCGCTCCAGACGGACAGCACGCGCGTCCTGACCTACCGCCAACCGGTAAGCACCCTCCTGACCAGTTTGGACATCCGCATTGATGCGCACACCATGAGCCATTATCTGGGAAAAGGACCTGAGTATCTCGAGGCCTCAGAAAAAAGAGATCACGCGCAAAGCGCCCTGCTTGCTGAGCTTTTGGACCAGCTCAAAGCGATCAAGGAACCCGACGGCAGCTGCTTGCTGGACCATACTACGGTGGCTTTTGGAAGCAACATTCGCACCAGTCACAGCCTCGACAACTGCCCGACCCTACTCGCCGGGCGAGGTGCAGGCATCAAAATGGGCGCAAACATTGTCGTGCCAAAGGACACCCCTCTGTGCAACGCCTGGCTCACCCTGATGCAGGGGTCTGGCGTGCCGGTAGAGCGCCATGGCGACAGCACCGGCGTCATCAAGCAGCTTCTCGCCTAGACACCCGCCGGAGCCAGGCTCCCTTGGTTTTTACGCAACGTCTCTCAAAAACACTAATTTATGTCCTCTCAATCCGTCGTGCTGTCCGGTGTCTATCCTATCGCCAACACCCCATTTCATCCGGATGGCCGGGTGGATTACGAAAGCCAGGAACGTCTGGTGGATTACCTGTTGGAGAACGGGGCGCATGGCCTCGGGCTATTCGGTAATGCCAGCGAAGGCTACACACTCTCTGGGAACGAGCGCATCGAATTGATGCGCCGCATTTCCAAACGCGTCAACGGGCGCGTCCCTTTGGTCGCCTCCAGCGGACATACGGGCACGGATGCGGCAGTGGAATTGAGCAAAGAGCTCGAGGGCTTGGGCGCGGATTGCCTGATGGTGCTGCCTCCTTATTTCCTGAAAACAGATGGCGACGGATTGCTGCACTATTTTGAGGCGATTTCAAAGGGCGTGAGTATTCCCATCATGGTGCAGGATGCGCCGTTGATGACCCAGGTTGCGATGCCTCCCGCGCTTTTAGCCCGGATGGGACGTGAGATTGAAAACGTCAAGTACGTCAAGGTGGAGGCGCCGCCCACACTCTCCAAGATCACCGCTCTTTCACGGGCTGCTGGTGATTCCCTGACCTTATTTGGCGGACTCAACTGCCAGTTTTTTATCGAGGAATGGCAACGTGGTGCGCGGGGCCAGATGCCGGGAAGCGACCGCACCCGGGATTTGGTGCGCATCTGGAATCATCTTGAAAGCGGCCAGATAGGAGAGGCCTGGCGTGTGTTTGGCCGGATCCTCCCGCTGTTGCGTTTTGAGCTGCAGCCCGGGCTCGGGGTCTCAGCGCAAAAACATAACCTTGTGGCAGAAGGTGTGATTCAATGTGCGAAGGTACGCCACCCCACGGCGGCGCTCGATGCCGAAAGTCTGGTTGAGTTGGCGTTTCTACGTGAATTGGCTAACAGGGGGTAATTTCTGAGCGCCCCCCTCCAGCGCCGGATTCCGCACCTGCGATGGTGGATCGCTGGGTTGCTGTTTCTCTCAACGGTCATCAATTACATTGACCGGCAAACTCTCTCGGTGCTCGCGCCCGTCATCACCAGCGAACTCGGGATCTCAGCGGTCGAGTACGGGAACATCCTCACGGCGTTCCTTGCGGCATACACCGTCATGTACGTTGGCTCTGGGTTCCTTGTCGATCGCTTTGGGACCCGGTTGTCGCTAAGCGTTTTTATTGTCTGGTGGTCTCTGGCGAACATGGCCCACGCATTTGCCAGGGGCCCATGGTCGCTGGGCGTACTGCGGTTTCTTCTGGGCATGGGGGAGTCAGGCAACTTCATGGCGGCCTTCAAAGTGGTGAGTGAATGGTATCCAGCAAAGGAGAGGGCCCTTGTGCACGGCGTGATTCAGGGGGGAGCGGCAATCGGCGCGATCATCGCGCCGCCGGTGATTACCTGGATCAATGCGCGGTATGGTTGGCAGCCTGCTTTTGTAGTGACGGGTTCCCTTGGGTTTGTCTGGCTGGCACTCTGGCTGGCCCTCTATCACCCGCCGGAGTCCCATCCCCGGATCACGGTTGAGGAGCGTGACTACGTCCTCGCTGAAGCGGCGAAAACACCCGAGCTCCAAAAAACATCGGCCAGACAAATCCTCAGCTTTTCTCAAACGTGGGGACTTTTATTGGGCCGTTTTTTCTCCGATCCGGTCTGGTGGTTTTACCTCTTTTGGCTGCCAAAGTATTTGGTGGAACAACGCGGGTTCACGATGGTTGAAATGGGGATGCTGGCCTGGCTGCCCTATCTCTCCGCAGATCTGGGCGCCATCTTCGGGGGGTGGGTGAGCGGTCGCTTGCTTGCGGCAGGACGCTCACCCATTGCCGCACGAATGGCTGTGATGATTCCGTGCGCCCTCATGATGCCCCTCTCCTTCGCAATTCATCACGCCCCCTCGCGCACCCTCACCATTGCCCTCATCTGCGCGGTCACCTTTGCCCACATGGTCTGGAAGACGAATCAAAACACGCTTACAAACGACGTCTTCCCAAAACAAATGGTCGGCACGGCGTCTGGAATCCTCGCCTTCGGAACGGGACTCGGAGGCACTTTGTTTACTTGGATGACCGGTTTTGTGGTCCAACGGTTTGGCTACTCGGCCATTTTCATGGTCATGGGGGTGATGCACCCCCTGTCCTACCTGATTATTCGCCGCATCGTGACTCGCCCCGTCACTTTGTAGCGGCTCCCTACTCGCATTCATGAAGATACAATCCATCCGCGCCATCCCCGTCCGTTTGCCCCGAGACTTGACGGAAGCCCGGGGAACGGCAGGTTCGCCGACGCGCCTTGTTGGCGAAGGGAATTACCGTTGGTCGAGCGCTTACCCGGTCCTTTACTCGGTCCACTTTGAGACCGCGTTGATTCGGGTCGAACTCACCAATGGCTTGGTAGGCTGGGGAGAAGCGCAGGCTCCGCTTGCGCCCGAAGTTGCTTGCACGATTGTAGAACATCTGCTGCGTCCCGCCCTCGTGGACGAAGAGTTTGACGGACTCCCGGCGCGCATCTCCCAATTGTGGGAGCGCATGTACGCGACAATGCGGGTGCGCGGCCAATCCGGGGGGTTTATGATTGATGCGATGAGCGGCGTGGACATCGCGCTCTGGGACCTCGCGGGGCAGATCGCCGGGAAGCCGGTTTGTGCACTGATCGCCGAGAACCCCAAGCAGACCGTCCCAGCCTACCTGAGCGGGACATCAGGCGCTGGTCCAAGGGAACGCGCAGAGTTTGCGACCAGGTACGCCGACGAGGGCTTTGATTTGGTTAAACTGTATTACGAAACCGAATGGACCGACCTGCTATCCATTGCTGACCTGCTCCCGGACCGGATGCGTTTTGCAGTGGATGCTCTATGGCATCTTCCTGTGGAGAAATCGATTCCGATGGCGCTTGAACTCGATGAGCGCAATGCGCGCTGGCTGGAGTGCCCCCTCTATCCGGAGGAGACAGACGCCCACGCGGAGCTCGCAGCCGCCATCAAAACCCCCATCGCACTCGGGGAAAGCTACCGAACCCTCAGGGAATTTAAGCCATTTTTTCCGATCGCAAAAGTGCTGCAGCCCGATCTCGGGCGGAGCGGCCTCACGGAATCCATCCGGATTGCGCAGGCTTTTTCGGGAGAGATCATCCCGCACCTAAGCATTGCCATGGGGCCCCAAATTGCGGCGGCTTTGCATTTCGCAGCGGCCACCCGAAATTGCGGGGTTTGCGAGTTCAATCCCAACGTTCTGGCGACCGCCAATCAGTTTCTTGCAGATCCTCTGGTTTGTCGCGGCGGGCGCTATCAGATTCCTGCGGGCCCCGGCCTTGGCATCGTTTGGAATGAGTCCTTTCGCAACCTCTGTCACTAATCTTGTCCCGTGTCCGATTCTGAATCCTTTTCACTCCATCCTCGGTTGCTGGGAGAAAGCGTCTTTGTGTGCGATTTACAGCTCTCCCGGCTCGTGCTCATGAATAACAAACGGTTTCCGTGGTTGTTGCTCGTTCCGCGTTTGCCGGATATCGCAGAGATTGTGGACCTGTCGGACGAGGACCAACGGGTTTTGTGGGGTGAGATCGCAAGAATCTCAAAGCTGTTACGCGCCCTCTTTCATCCCGACAAATTAAACGTGGCCACGATCGGAAATTTGGTTCCCCAGTTACACGTGCATCTCATCGCTCGCTTTCGGACTGACGAGGCATGGCCGAAACCAACCTTTGGATTCGCACCGCCTTTACCCTATGCAAGCAACGAGCTCGAGGAATTGAGGACGCGGATTCTTGCAGAATTTTGAGCGGTAAATTTCAGGCGCCCAGCGGTGGCAGAGGGCTATTCCCGAGAATGATATGAAGCACCAGCTGAATTCCACGACTCCCGGTTAACTTCAACGATCAAGACGGTTCCCCTCGCTGGCGCGTCGGTTTCCGTCCTATGCAGGCCACCGTGAGGAATCGCATCCACTCTTGGGCGGCCGCTGAGGCGGCTTTACACCTCGTCGGCAACCCGGGTGCTGCTGCCGAAGGATTTCTCTTCAATGCCGATTTGTTGCAGCATCCGGACGTAAAGGTTGCTGAGCGGAGTGTTCTCCTTGCGGTCCTTGAGTACGTGGCCCTGATGCTTGAAGCCGCCGCCGGCGAGCAGGATGGGCAGGTTCTCGCACGTATGGGCGGAGGCGTTGCCGAGGTTGCTTGCGTTGAGGATGGCGGTGTGGTCGAAGAGCGTACCTCCGTCTTCGGACACTTGTTGCATGGTGGTGAAAAAGCGGCTGAGTTGCTGTAACTCGAGCTCCTCAATCAGGGCAAGCTGTTCGATCTTGGTCTCATCCTTGCCGTGGTGCGAGGCGTCGTGGTGGCCGAGGTTGAGGCCCTCGAGCTTGGGGCGTCCGGCGTCACCCATGGTGAGCAAAATCACGCGCGTCGAATCGGTTTGGAAGGCGAGCCTGGTGATGTCGAACCAGAGCGTCTCCCGGGCGACAAGCTCTTCGTTGTTCGGGTCGGCCTTCGGCGCGGAGTAAGGGACGGAGGGTTTGGGTCGGTTCACCCAGGCCTCGGAGCGAAGCAGGTTTTGCTCGGTTTCACGGATCGAACTGAACATGAGGTCCAGCCGTTCGCGATCTTCTGCACCGAGCTTTTTGCCGAAGCTCTTCGCCTCTCCTCCGACTTGGTCAAGGATGCTGCGTCCGGTCTGGAGCCGGTGCGTTTCGGACGCGACCTCCGCTGGGCTGCCGTTGATGAACAGCTGCCTGAAGACCTTGCTGGGGCTGCGTTCGCTGGGCACCGGCACGCCCTTTTCGTTCCAGGAAAAGTTCCATTGGACGGGCTGGCCGATGACAAGGTTCCGGTAGCGAGTGTCCGCTTTGATCCGCTCCGCGGCGTATTGGTCGAGCGAAATACCGTTGTGGTGTTCCTTGGCCGGCTCCTTGATGCGGTCCCAGGGCACCCCGGTGAAGAGCCCTGCTTCGCTGTGGTGGTTGTTGTAGTTGAGGTGCGAGACGCCGGAGAAAATCGTGAACCGGCCGCGGTGCTCGTCCAGATGCCGCAGGTAACGGGTGCTTTCGTAATTTAAACCGGCGGTCTCGGGAAAGAAAAAGGGAGCGTGCAGCCCGAGGTTTCGACCGATGAGCAACAGGCGCTTGGGCGGCGGGGCCTGGCCGGCCCGGAGACTCCGCGGAAGCATGGCGTTGAGTGCGGGCAACGCGAGGCTGACGGCACCGGCTTTGAGGAAATGGCGGCGGGCGAGGGGTTGGCGGAGGTTGAGGTGCATACGGGGGGCTGGCTACTTGTTTAAAAAAGGGCGGCTGTTGACAATATGATGGATCAGGGTGCGCAGGCCGTAGTCTTGCGCGCGGACCGACTGGACGATCCCGGCCACCGCCTCGCGGTCGGCGAATTGCACACGCGCACCGGTGGCGTACGTGAGTAGGTTTTCGGTCAGGGCGCGGGCCAGGCCGTCCTTGTCTTCGAGCAGCAGGGCCTTGTACTCGTCCACGTCTGCAAAGGCGCGGCCATCGGGCATCGTGTAGCCAACTTCGACGGCGGGGCCGCGGTGGACCCTTTTCTTGGTGGGTTGGATTTCGATGATCTGGCCGGTGCTTTTTGGGACGCGGTAGAAATCACGCCAGCCGCCGATGGCATCAAAGGTCTCCAGTGCAAAACCCGGCGGGTCGATCACGGTGTGGCAGCTCATGCAGGCGGGCGTGTCGCGGTGTTTGGCGAGCTGTGCGCGGATGGTCGTGGCGCCGCGGATGTCGGGCTCGATCTTGGCCACGTCGCTGGGCGGGGCGGGCGGATGGATGCCGAGAATTTTTTCATTGATCCAGTTGCCGCGCAGGATGGGCGAGGTCTTGGCCCCGTCGGCGGTGACCTTCAGCACGCTTGCCTGCGTGAGGAAGCCTCCGCGGTGGCTCCCGGCCGGCAGTGAGACTTTGCGCAGTTCGTGGCCTGGCACGTTTGGGAGCCCATAGAGCCACCCGAGCGGTTCGTTGACATAGGTCCAGTTGGAATGAACGCCCTCCAGGAGGCTCCGGTTCTCGGCGAGGAGTGAGTGGAAAAAGAGCCGTGTTTCGCGTTCGGCCGAGAGGCGCAGGGCGGCATCGAACTCAGGATACAAGGCGCTGTCTGGAGAGGTGGCGTCGATCTTCTGGAGGTCCAGCCATTGGTTGACGAACGACTCCTCGAAACGGGAGGACCTGGGATCCCGCAACAGCCGCTCCACTTGCGCATGGCGTGCATCGGCTTGCGAAAGATTGGCCTCCAGAAGCTCGGCATCCGGCGGGCCGTTCCAGAGGAAGTACGCCATGCGGTTTGCGAGGGCATGAGGCTCGAGGGGGCCGGGTGTTTCCTCGTGGAGCAGGAAGTGGGGCGAGCAGAGGATGGCTTTGTATCCATCCAGCATCGCTTGATGAAAATGGACGCCCGCATCCAGGGCAACGAGCACACGCGCGACATACGGCGCGGCGATGTCCTCCGGCACCGTCCTCCGGAAGGCCTTTGGCAGGAAGCGCCGGATCAGCCGTTCTGCATCCACCTTGGGCTCGGAAGAAACCGGCAGTGCTGGATTCGGGACATCCTTTTCCACAGGCACCCCGCTGATCTCCGATAAAGAGCGCTGCTGCAGGTGGTCGAACAATTCTTGGTACGCCTGCGAAGGCCATTTGTGAACGCTTCCGTCGCCATTGAGCGGTCCTTCGATCTCCACCTTCTGGAGGAGGATTGCTTGCTTTGTCCACCGTTCGCCTTTGCGCCAGAGCGGAATCACAAAGTCCCGGTGGTAGAGTGTGGGACCGAAGACATGGATCTGCTCCTCGCGCTGCAGGTCCACCTCCATGGTGACTGTGCGCATCTCCGTCTCCGAAAGGTCACGCCAGTCGAGGAGTTCGGGCGCATCCGGCCTGGATGCGCGGTGGCTGTGTACGCCGATGCCGACGGGCATGGGGTTGCCGCCATTGTTGCGGGCCTGTGCCGTGATGCGGATGCGGTACCTCCCACTCAAAGGCGCCCACGGTCCCAGGATGGCGGTGTAGGGATAGAACAGCCGCGAGGTCAGGACGAGGTTGTTCTCCTCCATCCAGTTTCCGTAGTCGATGAAGGTCTTCTCCCTTCCCTTGAAAAACTTGGGGGCGTCGTTCGAGTAGTGTAGTTCGCCCGCATGGGCAAGGGCATCCGCGAGCGCCTTTTCTGCGGCCTCCTGGTAACGTGCAAAGTGCGTGGCTGAAAGCGTGAGCCCTTCCCCGACTTTGTCGAAACCAGCCGTTACCGCGTCTTCCGGGAACAGGCTCTTGAGATCACACTTGATGTGCAGCAGCTCGGAGATGGTGTTCTCGTACTCGGTGCGCGTGAGCCGGCGCACGGGGCCGCGGCCCTCCTTCTGCTGAAGCTGGAGGGAGGCTTCGCGGAGGTCCCTGCCAAGGTCAGCGAGCCAGGTCGCCTTTTCGTCCTTTTGCGGCTGGCGTTTGTTTTTGGGAGGCATCTCGCCTTTGGCGACGCGGTCAAAGACATGCTGCCAGGTCAGCGCATTGCCCCGGTGCGTGGGCCGGTACTCGAGGTCCTCCAGATTGAGTCCGCCCTTGCGGGTTTCGCTATCGTGGCAGTTGATGCAGTTGGCCTCCAGAAAGGGCCGGGGTGTTTCCGGCGAGGCCAATCCTTGGAGGGGAAGCAAGAGCAGAAGGAGGGAGGCGGAAGACTTTCGGAAGGGCATGGAGGGAAGGAGAAAAAGGAGATGTTATCGTGGGGATTAGTCCCTGTTCCGGGGCTCCGTCCAACTTCTTGGGGAGGCGCTGAGACGGACTTCCACCTGATCCACATAGTGGCCGGGGAATTCGGTTGCCCCGTGCACCTTCTCCGGACCTTTGAACACCACGGCGCATTCGATCACGAGAAAGTCCGCATCGGGCGGCACCACCAACGGGGTGGCCACGCGCTGCCATGTGAGCGGGTCTGCGTCGGCGTCAACCGAGAGATTCGAGCGGCTCCCGCCGGCGTCGTGATCCTCCCAGAGCTTCGGTGCATCAGCGATGTCCCCGCGGAAAGCGGCGGCCTTGACGGCAAACTCGTACCTCCCGCTGGAAGGCGCCGCCACCGCGTTGAACTGCGCCGAGACTTCCACGAGCGGTTCCGCCTCCCACAACGCAGCCCTCAGGAGTCGCAGGTCGATCACCTGAGCCACCTCCCCCACATAGCTGCGTTCGGCCTTTGCAGACAGCTCATTGTCGGAGCGCAGGATCCTGAGCATTTGCCGGCCTTGTTTCGGAGTGATGCCGTTCTCGGCGGCTGACACGCGCGAGTAATCACCCCCCCAAACCCCGGCGGCCGCCGGAATGCCGAGCGCTGGAACGTGCGGGGTCGATTCGAAACCCGCGTCCGCAAGTGGCAGCGGTTTAGTCACGCTCACGGGCGGCTTGGGTTTCGCGTAGGCGGAGACGACCGAGGTGCAGAACATTCCAAAAACCAGGCCCGCCGCCGCCGCAATAAGGGGCCGCCAGGAAAGCCACTTGAAAGGCGATTGGGTCAGGGGTTGGTTTGCCGGCACTGGCAGGCGTGCGGCAGCCAGTCGGCCGCCGCCCAGTGCCGAATCCAGACCGGCATAGCGGGCAAAAAGACGGCGGAACGCGGGGTCCTGGCGCAGCGCGTGTTGCAGGGCACTCATTTCCCGGGGGTTAACCGTGCCGTCGATGTAGCGGCGGATTAGTTCGGACGGTTCCATGTTGGATGTCATGCGGTTTCCTCGCGTTTGAGCACCCGCTGCGTGCAGTCCATCAGGACGAGCCGAATGCGGTGCAGGGTCTTGTAGAATGCCATCGGAGAACGGCCGAGTGAAACCGCCAGCGCATCCATGCGGACCCCGGGAGCATAGGCTGCGTCCAGAAGCTTCCTCTGTGCCGGTTCCAGCTTGCCCAGACACTCGTCCAAAGCCTCGCGCTCGGCGTGCAGGGTGTCGGCCTCCGTTTCAATTTCGGCGGCGAGCAGGTCCATCACCTCCGGATCAAAGACCAGCCGGTCCCGCATCTGATCCCGCGCAAAGGCGAGCGCCTTGAACTTTGCCACCCCGAAGGCCCACCGCCGGAAGTCCTTTGTGTCGGTGAGTTCTTCAAACCTGCGCCAAGCCACCACGGCCACCTCCTGCATGACTTCCCGGGCATCCTCCCGGGTGGGCACCAACGTCCGCACAAAACCGTGCAGCGCTTCCTCGTGCTCCACATAGAGCCGGAGGAAGAGTTCGTGCCGGTCGTTTTCCGAAGGTGTCATCATTAGAACATTCCGCAGGCGCCGCGCGCTTGACCGAAAAGTTTATCCCGATCTTTTGGGACTCCCTGCAGTCTGAGCGCCGTGTCTCTGTGGCCTCTGGGGGCGCCTTGAGGCGGACCGGGGGAAAGACCGCTTTCCGTAATTTGCGACAGGCAATTCCCTAGACAAACGGTAATGCTTTAGACTGATGAGTGCCTCTGTGGCGGGGGTACAGGTCAACCGTCAACGCCGTTGCAGTTTGTCTTCGGGCAGTGGCTGAGGTTTCTTAACTTCACGCCCACAGGCGCAGCGTTGTCCGCGGGGTAACGGGATGAGGTGCCGCGGGACGGGCCGGCCGTTTTGGGAAACGGAGACTGGCTTGGGTTGCGGCGGTTGCGGTCTAAGGAAACGGTGCTGGCCGGGCGGGGAGGCAGGGAAGGAGCCGCGTTTTCCAGAGACTAATGCTTCCGGAGCGGGGGCTGCTTTTTGAGGAACTCGCGGGCAAGGGCGCGGTAGGCGGTGGCGCCGAGTCCGTTGGACTCGTATTCCATGATGGTCTTGCCGTGGCTGGGCGCCTCGCCCAGGCGGACCGTCCGGGGAATGATGGTGCGGTAGACCACATTGCCGAAGTGCCGCTGCACCTCGGTCACCACCTGCTGGGCCAGGTTGTTGCGCATGAACATCGTCATGAGGATCCCGCCGATGTGGAGTTCGGGGTTCGCTCCGCAGTCCCGGATCTGGGCGACGATGCTGTCGATCTTGGAAAGCCCTTCGAGGGCAAAGTATTCGCACTGGATGGGGACGAGCAGTTCGTCCGCTGCGGCAAGGGCGTTGGTCATGAGGATGCCCAGCGAGGGGGGGCAATCCAGAAAGACGAAGTCAAAGGGGGCGGCGGCCTTCAGCGGGGCGATGGCCTCCCTGAGGCGGGTGAGGTGGTCGTCCTGGCGGGCCACCTCGACTTCGGCCCCAGCCAGGTTGATGTCGCCAGGGATGAGCCAGAGTCCGTTGCGGCGGGTTGGCACGATGGCGTCCGCGAGGTTGCCCCCCTCCAGAAGCGCTTCGTAGGCGCTGCAGCCCTCGATGGGATCGTGCCCGAGGGCGCTGGTGGCGTTGGCCTGCGGATCCAGGTCGATCAGGAGCACGGTGGCGCCCAACTCGGCGAGACCGGCCGCCAAGTTCACTGATGTCGTGGTCTTGCCCACGCCGCCTTTCTGGTTGGCCACCGCAATGACTTTCATTTCAGGGGACACCATAGGGAAGAATCCCGGTTTGAAAAGGACGCGGTGCCGCTTGCGCATTGCAGCTTTAGTGTGTGCTGCTTTGATTAAAGAAATGCACCCCACCGAAACCGCGCCCGAGCGAGTCCTCGCCGTCGATCCCTCCCTGCGCTCGACAGGGTACGCGGTGCTGGAACGCACCGCCGGGGTGAGCGTCCATGGGGGTGCGCGCATGAAGGCGCTGACCTGGGGGGTGATCAAAAACAGGCAGGACCTCCTCCAGTCGGGCTGTCTGCTGGCCATCCACACCCGGATTCGCGAGTTGATCGAGGAGTACCGGCCCAACTCGGCGGCCTTTGAGGCCGTCATTTTTGTTCAAAGCTACAAAACGGCCATTGTGTTGGGCTGTGCACGGGGGGCCGCCCTGTTGTCAGCGGCCCACTTTGGGCTCCCGATTTACGAATACGCGCCGCGGCGCGTCAAACAGGCGGTGGTGGGCAGGGGGGGCGCAGACAAGGAGCAGGTGGCCTTCATGGTGCGCGCCCTGCTTGGACTCACCGAAACGCCCGGCTCGGACGCGGCGGATGCCCTGGCCGTGGGGCTCACGCATTTTCAGGCTGAGGACCGGGCTAAGTGGAAGGTGGGGGAAATGGAAAGGATCTGATGTCCAGGACCCTTGAGACAGAGTGGCTGGGGCGGATTTCCTACACCGAGGGGGTGCGGGTGCAGGAGGCTTTTTTGGAAACGAAGCTTCTGCACGCTGCCCTGCCTGACCGGCTGTACCTGTTGGAGCACGATCCGGTGTACACCATCGGGCGTTCGGTTTCCGTGGAGGAAGCGCTCGGAGGGGGGCTGCCGCATCCGCTGGTGCAGGTGAGTCGGGGCGGGAAGATCACGTTTCACGGGCCCGGACAGCTGGTGGGGTATCCGCTGCTGGATTTGCGTGAGCGCGGGCAGGATCTGCACAGGCACCTGCGGCTGTTGGAGGAGGTTTTGGTGGAGTTGAGCCGGCGCGTCGGGGTGGAGGCTTCGACCCGGGAGGGGCTGACGGGAGTCTGGGTTGGGGAGCGCAAGCTTGCCTCCATCGGGGTGGGGGTGCGCCGCTGGATCAGTTTGCACGGCTTTGCCATCAACATTTGCGGGCCGCTGGAGGGGTTCAGCCACATCACGCCCTGCGGGCTTGAAGGGGTGCAAATGACCAGCCTCGAGGCGGAAGGGGCGGTGGGTTTGACGGTGGAAAAGGCGGCGGTGCTGGCGGGCGAGATTTTCGCCTCGCGGCACTCAGAGCCCCGCCTGGCGGTGGATGGCGCGCTTGAAGCGGTTGGGGTGTTGGAAGAGCGAGTCCAGCTGGGTTAGGGCGGCGGTGGCGAGCGGCCCGGTCTGCTCGCCCAGGGCGCATTGCAGGTAGATGGCCTCCCGGAGAATGAGGCGCAGGTCCTTCGCGCAGAGGGCCGCCCACTGGGAGTCCGAAGAATCGCCCCGGTCCCGGGCGTTTTCAAAGTCGATCAGGTGCACTTGGAGGGGGGAGGGGCACACCACCATGTTGTGGAGCTCCAGATCGCCGTGTACAAAGCCGGCCTGGTGCAGTCTGGAAACATGGCTGTAAGCCTGCTCGAGTAGCAGCCAGAGCCCGGCCACCGTGGCCATGGAAAGCTCGAGGGCCCGTTGGATGTTGGCCTCCTCCGGTTCCAGGCCAAAGGAACTCAGTCGCTGGAAAGGCATCCCAGGCAGAAAGCAGCTGCGGAAGGTCAGCGGGGTCCAGCCTATCGGCGCCGGCACCGGCAGTAGCTCGGAGGCGCGCAACTGGCGCTGGAATTCCACCTGAGGATCCCCGTGAAGGCTGGCGGGAAAGTAGGTTTTGCGAAAGTGCAGGGGGTAGGTGTCGGCCGCAGGAAAGGTGCGGCGCGTCTCTGCGCTGGCAATGACCAGTTGGGCCGACATGAGTGGCAGGTCGCCAGCCTTCCGGAGGGCGATGGTGCGCACCACAAAGTCGGTGCCCGGCGGGTTGAGGATCAGGTGGTGGTATTCCTGCGCCAGCCGGACGTGGTGGGTAGGAGAAACCGAGATCAATCCGTCGGAGGTCATGACACGAGAGGTTCTCAGAAGACGGCCCGTGCCGTCACGCCCTGCGCGCAAACGCGGGAGGGAAGGCGCGTTTGGAGCCGGGCGTCAGCTCAGGGAATGTAAAGTTCCTGTCCAAGCTTTAGTTTGGGCACGGAGTCGGTGGGATAGAAGTTCGCGTTCTGGATGTCCTTCCAGCGGGCTTTGTTTTTGTAATATTTCGAGGCGAGCGAACCAAGGGTGTCGCCGTGGCCTACCTTGTGGGTGCGGCCTCCCGGAGGAATGGGTTTGGGCACCGGTTCGCCGGCCTTTCCGCCGGCGGCGGCAACGCTGGGTGGAGCCAGTTTGATCGCCTTCAACTCTTCGACTGTTTTGCGCAGCTTAAGGTTTTCGTTTTTGAGCCGGGCGGCCTCCTCCTGAGTAAGAGGCGCACCCCGGCTCAACTGGGAGAGCAGGCGCAGTTCGCCCTCCTTTTCGAAACCCTTAATTTCCTTTGCGTAAACACCGTCGGGCAGGATGGCCAGGTATCTGGAAAAGTGGTAGAGCGCTCCCAGGGGCTCCTTGAGCCGGTCCGCGTAAAGGTGGCCCAGGCGGTAGTGGGCTTCCGCCGTAAGCGGGGTGCCGTCGATAAGCGACTCAAAGATCCGGACGGCTCCCTCGGTGTCCTCAGCGGCGAGGCGTTTTTCGGCTTGGGCCAGGCCGCTGTGAAAGCGCGCCTCCCCTCGGCGCTCACAGCCCGCAAGGGCCAGGGCGGCCGCGGCCAGCCAGATCAGGGGAGCTCGCATTGCCATGGGGGAAGGGGAGTGAAAAGCGAAGGGCTGGGGGGGGAAAGCCGGGCGGCTCAAACCTTGATGCCCGCGTTCAAAAGCGCATGGTTGACTGCCCGGATGACCTCGATCCGCGCGTGCCACTTGTAGTTGGCGGGGACGATAGTCCATTCCGAGGAGGGGGTGCTGGTCTTTTCAAACATGGCCTCGGCCGCTGCGTTGTGTTCGTCCCATTTCCGGCGGTTGCGCCAGTCCTCGTCGGTGATCTTCCAGTGCTTGTAGGGATCCGCCTCCCGGCGTTTGAACCGGGAGAGTTGCTCGTCCTTGGAAATGTGAAGGTAGATTTTCACAAAGACGGTGCCGTCGTCAAAGAGGCTCTTTTCAAAGTGGGTGATCTCCTCGTAGGCCCGCTTCCATTCCCGGTCGCTGGCAAAACCTTCCACCCGCTCCACCAGCACGCGGCCGTACCAGGAACGGTCAAAAACCGCGGTCTGTCCGTAGCGCGGCAGCTTGCTCCAGAAGCGCCACATGTAGTGGTGGCAATACTCCTCCTCCGTTGGCTTTACCACGGAGTGCACCCGCAGCAGCCGCGGGTCCAGCCGCTCCACCATGCGTCGGATGGCCCCGCCCTTGCCCGCCGCGTCCGGTCCCTCAAAGAGCACCACCACCGAACGTTTCGAGTCGGAAAGAGCACGCTGGTAGGTCAGCAGCTGCAGTTGGGCCTGCTTGAGCGCCGGCTTGTACTCCCCTTCAATGAGGGCGGGATGTTCTAGACTGTCCAGACGCAGTCCCTTGCTCCACAGGAGCGGTTGCAGTTCGGTTCCCATGGCGGTTTAGGCGGTCTGTTCCGGGGGGGAGACAGCGGCGCGGTCGACCGGGTCCGAGCCCAACGGCACCAGTTCCTCGGCCAGCAGTACTGGGATGCCGTTGCGCAGGGGATAGGCCCCGCGCCGGTCCGCGCGCAGCAGGCCGGCGTCCCAGCCCGCGCATTGTGCACGGGTGAGGCCGAGGCTGGAAAGCTGCTCCAAGGAGACCTCCTCCAGAGCCGAGCGGCTCGCCGGACAGCGGAGCAGGCCGACGAATTGGGAATCCAGAAAGGGCATGGGTGGGCTGGTGGCGCTTATGGGCTAGTACTTGGCCACGGAAGAGTCCACCGCGTCCGACCAGGCGAGAATGCCGCCTTCGAGGTTGAGCAGTTTGCCGAACCCGGCCTCCTGGAGGAGTTTGAGCGCCCTTGCGGAACGCACCCCAGACTTGCACTGGAGCACGATTTCGTCGGCGCTGTCGAGTTCACTCATGCGCGAGGGCAGCTGGCCCAGCGGAATGAGGCGCGCGGCAGAGATCCGGCAGATGTCGTGTTCGAAGGGCTCCCGCACGTCCACCAGCACGAAGCGGTCGCCCCGGTCCAGCTTGGACTTGAGCTCCGTGGCGCTGATGGAAGGAACCAGACTTTCCTCTGCCTCGGCGGCCTGGGCCTGGGGGATGCCGCAGAACTGTTCGTAGTCGACCAGTTCGGTGATGGAGGGGTTTTCGCTGCAAACGGGGCACTTAGGATCCCGCCTGAGTTTGAACTCCCGAAACTTGAGCTTCAACGCGTCAAAATGAAGCAGCCGGCCCATGAGGCTTTCTCCGATGCCGACGATCAGCTTGATCGCCTCGATGGCCTGCAGGACGCCGATGACACCGGGCAGCACTCCCAGTACGCCGCCCTCAGCGCAACTGGGGACCATCCCCGGCGGTGGCGGTTCCGGAAACATGCAGCGGTAACAGGGGCCTCCCAGGTGGGGGGCGAACACCGTGCACTGGCCGTCAAAGCGGAAAATGGAGCCGTAAACGTTGGGCTTCTTCAAAAACACCGAAATGTCGTTGGAGCAGTAACGGGTGGGAAAATTGTCGGTCCCGTCGATGATGACGTCATAGGGCTCCGCGATCTCCCGGGCGTTGGAGGCGTTGAAATAGGTGTCGTACAGGTCGACTTGTACGTTGGGGTTGATTTCCCGGATGGTTTCCCGGGCTGAGTTGAGCTTTTTGCGGCCGACATCCTTGGTGCTGTGCAGGATTTGGCGCTGGAGGTTGGAAAAGTCGACCGTGTCCCCGTCCACAAGCCCGATGCGCCCCAAGCCCGCAGCCGCAAGGTACATGGCGATGGGGGAGCCCAGACCGCCGGTGCCGATGCACAAAACGCTGGCCGCCTTGAGCCTCTTCTGCCCCTCCAAGGTGACTTCGGGCATGATGAGATGCCGGGAATACCTCGCGATTTCGTCGTTGGAAAACTCGATGCGCTCGAGTCGGGCGGGGTCGATGATGCTTTGGGCCATAAAGTTGAGGTGTCAGCTTAACAGGTGTTCAAGATTTGGAAAGTCAGTCGGCTGATTTCGCGACGTCCTCTGGGGAGGAAAGGAAAGCGGGAGGACTGGGCAAGAAAAACGGGGCACCCGTGAGGATGCCCCGCTTCGGGCCGCCCAATCAAGGGCGGCTGTCAAATGGCTTGGAGCCTGGCTTAGAAGCGGCCGCCGCTACGGAAGCCGCGGTCGCCGCGGTCACGGCCACCGCCGCGATCGTCACGTCCGCCGCCACCGCCGCCGCCACGACGGTCGAAACCGCCGCCACCGCCACCACCACCGCCGCTACGGCGTTCGAAACCACCACCGCCGCCGCCGCCGCCGCCGCCGCCCGGGCCGCGTGCTTCGCGGGGCCGAGCTTCGTTCACCGTCAAAGGGCGCCCTTCAACTGCCTGACCGTGGAAACGGCTGACCGCCTCCTGGGCTGCAGCGTCTGTCGCCATGGTTACGAATGCAAAACCACG
>JBIKSY010000119.1:0-12031 GCA_044348365.1 Chthoniobacteraceae bacterium | reverse complement strand
GGTCCACGGGCGGCAGATTGTCGTCCTTGACCTGAGCAGGCTTCCCGCTTGCCACCGCCCAGACCACCTTGTCGCGGTTTGCGGTAAGCACGTCGCGCTGAGCGAGTTCCTGACCGACAATGTGGGCGTTGGTCACCCCTTCGTAGGCGATGCGCGAACGGCCCCCGAAAATGTTGTACTGGTCGACGGTCCGGTACCGGTGGTGCCACTGGACGTTCTTCTCCAAAATTGCACTGCGCAGCGCTTCCGTGGCGGAGGTATCCGGCGCCTCCTTCCCGAAAATCTCCCGGAACTGGACGGGTGCCAGCGCCTTGTCGCCCTCCTCCTTCAGGTGAATCCCGTTCATGGTCAGCGGAGCGGAGCTCTTTTTGAACAACTCGGCACTGGCCGCGAAAAGATCCACAAACTGGACCCCATGCTCCTTGGCCACCTCGGCCATCGCCGCGGTGTAGAGGGCGAGGTTGCGGTTGTTGGCAACCCCGTCTGAAAAGTGGGGGCTTTTGAGGTTTTCCTGCGCGATTGGGGAGAAGAGCACCACCCTGGGCTGGCCCTTGCCGTAATCCGCCGAGGCGAGTTGCTTGAGGTATTCGGCGAGATTCTTCTTAAACTCAGCCAACCCCGCCTCGCCCCGGAAGGACTCGTTGAAGCCCCAATAGGCAAGAATCACGTTCGCGTGAAAATCCGCGCCCGAGGTGTAGATCACCTCTGCCTTGCCCACGGTCGCCTTCAGCTCGCCGGGGGCCATGTTCAGAAAGTACTCTGTAGTGGGCACCTCGTCCGAACGGGGGTGGAGGTTGACCTCGTCCGCGGCGAAACCGAGGTTCCTCACGGTCAGGTTCAGGGACGGGTGGGCCTTGTGAATGAGGGTTTCCAACCAGGCGTGGTGCTGCTGGCGGTCGGCCAGACCACTGCCGACAATGGCGACGTGGTCCTCCTTTTGGAGGACCAGCGCTTCGGCGCGCATGGGTAAGAGCGCGGAGGCCGCAGTAACAAATACGGAGCTGAGGACGTAAGGAGTGTTTTTCATGAACTGGGGGCAACTAGGGAACGCACTAATTAGGACAGACTACAGGGTTCAACCAACAACAGGGAAGTCCCGTAGCCCCTATTTGGACAGGGCGAGCTCGCCCGGAACGGGGTCTCTGTAGGCGAGCCTAAAATACACGCCCACCGCCGCCACCGCGCCGGCCAGCACCCCCCAGTAGAGGCCCCAGCGGGTTTGGCCGCCCGCCTCGCACCAACCCCGCAGCGCACCACATCCCAGGTAACCGAGAAGGTTGCCAAATCCGCTGATGAGCAGCGTCATGAGCGCCTGTGCCCGGAAGCGCATCTCCTTGGGAATCCGCTCCTCGATATAAATCTGGGCCGGAATGAAAAAAAGCGTGAAGCAAACCCCGTGCAGAAAAACACCGGCCACCAGCCCCCAAACGCTCCCCGTGGCAAACAGAAGGTAGCGCAGAAGTGCCACAACGATCGCCCAGTTGAGGAGCGTCGGCAGCCGGACTTCCGTCAGGAGGCGCGCCATCGCATACATCGAAAGCGCCTCGGAGACCTGCCCCAGCGACATCACCGCGCTGCCCCCCTGCACGCCCAGATCCTGCAGGTGCATGGGGGTGTAGGGGTAGAACGCCGCCAGAGGAATGCTCAACAGGCCCGCCCCCAGAAAAACGGCCCGGTGCTGGGGATCCCGCAAGAGGGAGAAGGTTTCCAGCCCGAAAAGTTCCCTCCAAACAAACGGCCTGCGCTCGGCCTGCGGCGCACTGGCGGGCAGCAAAAAGGTAAACCCGGCCACCCCCAGCCAGGCCAGGGCTGCGGCAAAGCCCGTCACCGTCGAGCCGTCCGCATGGAGGACAACGCTTACCAGCAAACCGGCCAACATCCAACCGTAGGTGCCCCAGACCCGCAAGGGGCCGAAGTGCCGCCCCGGCTCGCGGAGCTGGGCAAGCACCAGCATCGAGCTCAACCCCCAGGTGGGTGCGGAAAAAAACTGGAGAATCTGCACCAGCCCGAGCACCCAGAAGGCCCCCCACCCCTTTTCGATCGCCCAGAAGGTCAGGCTCAAAAGCGTGGCCATTCCCAAGGCGAGCAGACGCAGCAGGAGGGCGGGGGAAAGCCTTCGGTCCGCCAGCACTCCGGTGATCATCGGAGAGAAGAACGCGGCCACGCCGCTGGAAGCAAACGCCCACGCAGTGATGCCCCCGAGCCCGTGCTGCTTCAAAACCGAACTGAAAGGAACAAACCAGAGCGCGATTGCATGCGCCTGCAAAAAAAACAGCCCCCCAAGCAGCAGGCGAACGCGGGGAGGAGGGAGAGTCGACACGGATCCAAACCTAAAATCCCCGCCACCGCTCCAACCAGCGCAAAAAACCGCGCCTATTGGCGAAACCCCGTGTTTCCCGGAAACCGGACCGCCGCCTCCTTTACTCCACCTCAAACTTCCCCTTGCTCTTCGAGTGACGGATGTCCTCGCCCTTGTACAAATAGAACACCTCCTCAGCGATGTTTGTCGCGTGGTCGCCCGCCCGCTCGAGGGCCTTTGAAATGGTCAGCAGGTGCAGGGCCCGGGCAGTCGTGGCTGGATCGGCCACAATCACCGCCTCCACCTCGGCCGCGCAGTCCTTGTACTCGGCGTCGACTATCTTGTCGCGGCCGATGACCTCCAACGCGAGGTTTGTGTCCCGCTCCACAAACGAGCGGATACTCCGACGCAGCATCCCCTGCACCTCAGCCGCCATCGCCGGAATGCTCGCCAGCGAGGGCAGTGGGGCGCGCTTGTTGAGGTCGCGGGTCCGCCTGGCGATGGTGGTCGCTTGGTCCGCAATCCGCTCCAGTTCGCTGGCGATCTTGGAGGCAGTGATGAGAAAACGGCAGTCACGGGCCATCGGACCGTGGGTGGAGATGTAGGTGATCACCTTGTCGTCGATGCGCTTTTCCAGCTCGTCGATCTCGCTGTCCTCGGCCTCCACCAGGTCGGCCAGCGCATCGTCCCGATCCAGAAGGGCTCGCACACTTTGACTCAGATTGCGCTCCGTCAACCCGCTCATCAGGAGCAGTTCCTCACGGATATCGTTCAAGTGCTGCTCCCAGTAAACGCGCATATCTTGTAGTGAAGACTTAAAAACGGCCGCTGACGAACCCAGAATGCGGCCCCGGCGGCAAACCCTCCTCAGCCGAACCGCCCGGTGATGTAATCCTCGGTCTGCTGGTGGCTGGGTTTGGTAAAAATCTTCTGGGTCGGCCCCGCCTCAACGAGCCTTCCCATGTAAAAGAAGGCGGTCAAATCGGACAACCTACCGGCCTGTTGCATGCTGTGAGTCACGATCACGATGGTGTAGTCCCGCTTGAGATCGTGGATCAACTCCTCGACCTTTCCCGTGGCGATCGGATCCAACGCGGAGCACGGCTCGTCCATAAGGATCACCGACGGTTCGACCGCGATCGCACGTGCGATGCAGAGGCGCTGTTGCTGGCCACCGGAGAGGCCCAGTGCGCTGGTATGCAGGCGGTCCTTGACCTCGTCCCAAAGGGCCGCCCCCCGGAGGCTTTTCTCCACCACTCCATCCAGCCGTTTTCTGTCCCGGACCCCCTGCAACTCCAGACCGTAGGAGACGTTCTGGTAGATGCTCTTGGGAAAGGGGTTGGATTTCTGAAAAACCATCCCCACCTGGCGGCGGAGGGAGATGACATCCACCGAGGGATCGTAGATGTTGAACCCTTGGATACGCACCTCGCCCGCCACGATCCGGGCGCCCTCGATGAGGTCGTTCATCCGGTTAAAACACCGCAGCAAGGTGGATTTTCCGCAGCCCGAGGGCCCGATGAAGGCGGTCACCTGGCGGGCGGGGATCTTGAGCGAGATATCGTGCAGCGCCTTTGTCTTTCCGTAAGAAAAGTCCACGTGCTCCACCTCGATCACTGGGCATAGGTCGGCGGCGGAGTTCAATTCAAAGGGAAAGGTTGGCAGGGGACAGCCCCAGATAGCCTCGGGGCTTTACCAAGGTTGAGCCCCTCGTGACCAGCCCCAAACGGAGATCCCGGCGCGGCGTGCCGGACGCCAGCGGCCTCAAAACTTGCGGACCAGCCCGAGCAACTCGCGCAGCTGGGCCGAGGGCGTCAGCCTGTTGCTTAAACGCGGAAACTTGTTCCCTATGAGGATGTAGTCCCCTCCGCGGGAAAGCATCACCTTGTGCTCCTTGACCTCGAGCGTGCCGATTCCGCGCTCCCCAGCCACGATCCGGATGGCGTGCACGCAGAGCAGATTCTCCACGGCCTCCGGCAACCGCGCTCCAAACCGGTCGCGCCAGCTCTCGGCGAGCGACTCGAGAGCCGCCTCGTCCTTCGCCCCGGCCAACGCCCGGTAGGCGGAAATCCGCGTCGTGGCGTCCCCCAGAAAGGAAACGGGTAAAAATGCGGGGGCCTTGGTGCCACCAGGAGCCGCCAGGAAATCCGGCTCTCTGGAGGCGACAAAATCCAGATGGGACGCCGCCTGCTCCGGGTTGAGCTTCGCCTCCCCCTTGTGCGCCGCCATGGCCTGCTTCAAGAGGCTGCAGTAGAGCTCAAAACCGATCGCACAAATGTGCCCGCTTTGCTGCGTGCCCAGAATGTTGCCGGCCCCCCGGATTTCCAGGTCGCGCAGGGCGATCTTAAACCCAGCCCCCAGCGAGGAGTACTGCTTGATGGCGTTGATGCGTTTACGCGCTTCGCCGGTGGAAAGGAGGGCGCGCGGCAACAGAAGGTAGGCATAGGCTTGCCGGTCGCTGCGGCCCACGCGCCCGCGCAATTGGTAGAGGTCGGCGAGGCCGAAGCGGTCGGCGCGATCGATGAGGATCGTATTGGCGTTGGGGATGTCCAACCCGCTCTCGATGATCGTGGTCGAAATGAGCACGTCGGCGCGGCCCTCCAGAAAGGTGTGCATCACCTCCTCCAGTTCGTCCTCGTCCATTTGGCCGTGCCCGACCACACAACGGACCTTGGGCAGGAGTTGCTGCAGCCTGTCCTTGACCCGGTGGATGCTCTCAATCCGGTTGTGCAAAAAGTACACCTGCCCCCCCCGGGCCACCTCACGCTGGATCGCATCACGGATGATGCGCTCGTCGTAGGGGCACACAAAGGTTTCCACCGGGATGCGGTTGGCGGGAGGCGTCTCGAGGGTGCTCATGTCCTTGGCCCCCATCAGTGAAAGATAGAGGGTACGGGGGATCGGTGTGGCCGAAAGCGTCAGCTGGTCCACCAGCCGGAAGCGCTCCTTCAGCCGCTCCTTGTGCAACACACCGAAACGCTGTTCCTCGTCGATGACCACCAGCCCCAGGTTCTTGAACTCCAGCTTTGTGGAGAGAATCCGGTGCGTTCCCACGACGATGTCGACCGAACCATCCCGGAGTCCCTCCACCGTCTGACGCTGCTCCGCCGGACTCCGGAACCGGGAGAGCATGTCGACGCGGACCGGAAACGCGCTCATCCGCTCCCGGAAGTTGCGGTAGTGCTGCTCGGCCAGCACGGTGGTGGGAACCAGCAGCGCGACCTGCCGCCCGCCCATGACCGCCTTGAACGCGGTACGGATGGCAACCTCGGTTTTGCCAAACCCGACATCGCCGCAAATCAAACGGTCCATGGGTCTGGGCGATTCCATGTCGATTTTCGCCGCCGTAATGGCGGCGAGCTGGTCCGGGGTTTCCTCGTAGGGAAAGGCGTGCTCAAACTCCTCCACCCACCGGTTGTCCGCCGCGTGGGCTTCCCGCGCGCTCGTCTCACGCTCCGCATGCAGCGCAAGCAGGCGGCCCGCATACTGGTAGACAGCCTGCTCCGCGCTTTTGCGCGCCCGCGCCCACTTGCCATCCCCCAGTTCGCTGAGCGGCGGGTTGCGTTTGCCGATCCCCACATACCGGGAGACCAGCCCGCTCTGTTCCAAGGGCACGTACATCTTTGCGTTGTGCGCGAAGGCGAGCACGAGCACCTGCTCGGGCGTCCCCTCCCGAGGGATTTCCCGCAACTCCTCAAACCGGGCAATGCCGTGCTCCAGGTGCACCACCAACTCCCCTTCGATTAAATCCGAAAAATCAGGCATCGTCCGCCGCAACACCTCCGCCACGGGTCGCCGACGCACCCGGAGGTGCCGTGCCGAGCGCCCCAGCAGTTCTCCATCACACAGCACGGCCACCCGCGCACCCGGACACACAAACCCTCCCGGCATGTCCCCCAAACACCAGTGGATCCCCTCCGCCTCGGCAGCCTCGAGCATCTCCTGCAACCGCTCCTGCTCCCCCTCGCTGCGGCAGAACAAAAACACGCTCCAGCCACCCACCCGCCACTCCCTGAGCTGTTGGAAAAACTGCTCCCGCTTGTGCTCGTCGACGATAAAATCACCGGCATCAAAAGGGCCGAGGCCCGTTTCAAAACAGGCTGTGGCGTCGTTTTCCACCCGCCCGGTGCTGTCGGGCGCACCGCCGGTGAGGACGGCGAAAACCTCTCCTCCGGGAAGAGCCCCCTTTTTCAGCCACCTTACCTGCTGCGGTTCCGCCTCGGCGCCCTCCCCAGCTTGTATTTCAAGGCCGTAGGCATCCGAGTAAAGCACCCGGTCCGTCTGGCCGATCAACCCGGCGAAGGGCACCAAGCCCGCCTCTCCTGCATCCAGCGAAAGCAGAGTACACTCCTCCAAGACTTCCACCGAAGTCTGGGCATCCAGGTCAAAGGCGCGGATTGACTCAATCTCGTCCCCAAACAACTCCAGGCGGACAGGCCGCATGTGCTGGAAGCCGAACAAGTCCAAGATCCCCCCGCGGACGGCAATCTGCCCGCGTTCGGCCACCTGGGGCACCACCTCGTAGCCCTGCACCTCCAAACCGGCGACGATCCCGGCGCGGTCCACCCGTTGCCCCCGACGCAGATGCAGCCCCCCGGAACGCAGCCCCTCCGGGCTCGGCACTTCGCTCTCGAGGCTTGCGGTGGTGAGCAGAACGCACTGCGGCTGGGCCGGCGGCCCCCGCAGCGCCTCCAAGGCGGAAAGACGCTCTGCCCCGATGGAGGGGTCTGCAATCACCCCCTCCATCCGTGCCTCCGGAGCGTCCGGAAAAAAAACCGCCCCCGGCAGCCACTGCTGCAGCACGGCAAACAACCGCTCCTGCGCCCTGGGATTCTCACAAACCACCCAGGTGCGCCCTGGTTGGCTGAGGGCGAGCACACTGAGGAGGTGGGGATGCGCCTCGGCCACAGCGTTCTCGAGCACGACAGGTGGGCGCGCGGACTTCCGGACGGTGCGCGACCGCAGAACCTGCTGGAAGGGCACCGAACTCGCCAGGGCTTCAATCAAGGAGGCGGGCTTGGCCATGAAACGTCAATGCGGCGGACCCCAGAGCGAAGCCACCGCTGCTGAAAATAGCTCAAGCCCTTTTAAGATTGCGCGTTTATTGTGCACGAACTGGGCAAAAAGGGGCCGCGTGCCTCAGCAACCCGCGGGCGCAGGCGCCTGATTTCTTTGAGAACCCGCCGGCCAAAACGCTTTACCGATTGCCTCAAGCGCGCGATCTCCGTACCTTAGCAAAGTGAAAAGGTCCCCCAGACTCTCCCTGTTTCTCGCTGCGGTCGCCCTTCCCCTTGCTCTGGGTTCGCCAATCAATTGCAGGGCTGATCTCCAAGACCCTCCGTTTCTGGATCACGGCCCGATCCGGAAGCTTTCTCGCGGCCTCGCGAACCTAGCTTTCGGAGCTTCCGAGATTTACGTAACGGCAGACAGCAAGAACCAACTCCACGGCAATTCAGGCTTGGTCTACGGAGTCGTTTCCGGTTTGGGCAGGACCCTCATGCGGATGGGCGTGGGCTTCTACGAAGTCGTGACCTTCCCCGCGCCGAGCTTTAGAAAATCCTACGCTCCCGCCCTTCCTTCCGTTTCGCCTTGGGTACAGGGGGGGTTCGAAGAATTCCCCCCGGAACTAGGCTTCGAAAGCCGCTTCAATTACTGCCGTTCCGGCGGACCGACCACGCGGATGCCGTGAGTCGTCCCATCGGAGGGCGGCCCCACTCTCATCCGTCCCGATCTGCGTCGTCGCAGAAACGCCCCTCCCCCAAGGCGGCTCAGGCCACAGATGCCCCCATCACTCTTGAAATTGAACGAATCGCTTATGGAGGGGCGGGCATAGGAAGAGCAGACGGCCTGGTTGTTTTCGTACCGTTCACGATTCCCGGCGAGGCGGTCCAAGCGAAACCCTTCCGGCTGCAAAAACGCTTCTGCGAGGCCGAACTCCTGAAAGTGGAGACCCCCTCTCCGCTGAGGCAAAAGCCCGCTTGCGAGCTCTTCGAAAGCTGTGGGGGCTGCGCCTATCAGCACGTGCCGTATCCAACTCAGTTGGAGTGGAAGGCTGCTCAGGTGAGGGAACTTCTCGAGCGTCTGGGAAAGATCACCTCACCACCGGTAGCCCCAACTATCGCCTCGCCCCAAACGCTTGGCTACCGGAACCGAATCCGGGTGCATGCCGTAAACCAGGGAGGATTGCTGCAGATTGGGTTTTATGCGAAACGCGGTCGCCAGATCGTAGACGTCGAAAGCTGCCCGATCGCTTCCGCCGACGTCAATGAACGGCTTGCAGCCCTCCGCCGCAAGCAGCCGCTTCCAGGCGAATACACGCTTTCATCACGGCCCGAAGTGCGCTTTTTTGAGCAAACCAACGATGGAGCCGCAGGGGCACTGGTGCAGCTCGTTGCCTCCTTTGCAGGCTCTGGACACGCACTTCTGGTGGACGCCTACTGTGGCGCGGGCTTTTTCGGGAGCCTTCTCTCGTCCGGCTTCGAGAGGGTCACTGGAATTGAGTCCCACCCCGGGGCGGTTGCCGCCGCCCAACAGAAAGCAGGCCCGAACGAGACCTATCTCTGCGGAGATGTCTCCGTGCATCTGCCCCAAGTCTTGGCCAGCGCAGATCCTAAGCGTACGACCGTCTTGCTTGACCCCCCGGCTGCGGGGCTTTCCCCGCAGGTAACGGAGATTCTCGGGAGGACCCCAGTACGGAAACTAGTGTACGTTTCCTGCGACCCGGCCACGCTGGCGAGGGACTTGGGAGGGCTCGTTAGCTGCGGCTACCGGCTCGAAACGGTCGTGCCCGTCGACATGTTTCCACAGACGGCGGACATCGAGGTGGTCGCCTCGCTTTCCTTTGGTGGATAGAATATCCAATATTTTCCGCCGAAACTCTCATGCATTCCCCAAGAAAGCATGACTCCCAAGGTTGTTATTGATAGACCCCCCCCTGAAACCTCCCAGAACATGTTTGGATCAAAACAAAAAAAGAAAACGGAATGGGTTCAGACCGCCATGCAGCGGTATGAAAAGCCGCTACTGCAGTACTCTTACAGCATTGTAAGGGACTTGGAGCGTGCACGCGATGTGGTTCAGGACACCTTTATGCGCCTGTACAAGCAGGAACAAGAGGCCATCGAAGGCCATCTTTCCCAGTGGCTGTTCACCGTGTGCCGGAACTGTTCCCTCAAGGTCCTCCGCAGTCAGGAGCGCTACGTGCACGTGGAAAATTCGGAGTTCGAATCCCGGAGCTCCGACGAGCCTTCCCCGTCTTTCGAGATGGAGCGCAAGGAGCGGATCGCGAGGTTGATGGAACTGGTTCAAGAGCTCACTCCCAACCAGCGGGAAGTCGTAAGGCTCAGATTCCAAAACTTTCACTCTTATCAGGAAATCAGCGACATCACCAAGTTGAGCGTTGGCAACGTTGGTTTTATCCTCAACGCAGCCATGCGCAGCCTCAGGGAAAAGATGGAGCGGGACGACAGGGAAGAAAAAATTATCTATTTAACGAAATCAGCGTAGGTTCCGCCACGCCCCTCGGCGGAACCAGCGCGCACGAAGCCTCTCCTACTCTTATGCAACGCCTTAGCGAAGTCGATATCACCAATTACGTGCTGAACGAATTGGAGCCCTCCGAGCGGCTCTTTGTGGAATCCTTGATGCTTGGATGCGACGCTTCACGGGCAGACGCGCTGGCGATGATGGAGACTGCCCGCCTTCTGGAAGAGGGTCTGGACAGGGAGTTGTCGGGGTTGGACCTTGAACTGGATCAACCCAGACGCGAGAGGATCTTCGCGTACAAATCTGGCTCCGTGTGGGGGGCCCTGAGCCACGCGGCCTCCACGCTGGCTGCGCTGGCTGCATGCGTGGCATTTTCGGTGGTCGCTCCCTCCCTGTCTCGACTTGCCTTGGGCAGGACTGACTCCAAAGCCCAAGCCGAACTTCAGGCGCTTCAGGGTGGCGATGCGTCGCACCTGACTGATATTCTGGACCCAGGCGCATTCCCGACTTTTGCAAACGATTCTTCCGAGTCCGTTTTGGGCGCCCAACCCTCTGAGGATCTCCCCACTCGGGTGCTCTTTCCCACCGGCGCTGTAAACTTTGTGGAAATGCCGCTCCCATCCCTTGGTGGCGACACAAACTAAGGTTCCGGCCCCCGAAAAGAATGGGGATTTTTCTGCCCCGTTCTTGCTCAAACAAAACGGCCCGGTCCAGAAATTGCGGAGCACGCCCCTCAACTCTGCGAGAGTTCCTGGAGGACTTCGGGATACAACTGGCGCTCCGCCACTTGAATTCTTTCATGGAGTGATTCCGCCGTGTCCCCGCTTTCCACCGGAACACGCTTCTGCGCAAGGATTGCGCCGGTATCCATCCCAGCATCCACCCAGTGGACGGTGCAACCGGTCCACTCAACCCCTGAATCCAGTGCCTGCCGCCACGCATTCAGGCCGGGAAAGGCCGGGAGGAGCGAGGGATGAATGTTGACAATTCTCCCCTTAAAACGCTCCAGCAGAGGTGCCTTCACCATCCGCATATACCCTGCGAGCACGAGCAACTCGACGCCTGCATCGCACAGTACGTTTGCCAAGTGGCTCTCAATTTCAGGCTCCAACCGCGTTTGGTACCGTGAGGTCGGCAGTGCCAAGGCAGGCACACCAAATGCACGGGCTTTTTCCAATATCGGAGCGCTCGCCACATCGGAAACAACCAATCGGACCTCCCCGTTTAATTTTTTATTTCTGATCGCAGAAATAATTGCCTCAAAGTTTGTTCCCCTACCCGAGCCAAGCACCCCAATTTTAAGCGGCCTGCGACTCATGGTGTGCTGATTTTTTGCAAGATCGCGGTGGTGCTTTTTCCAGCAACCAACTCCAAAATTTCAATCCGCGCGCCTACCGCCTCCAGCGCCCCCCTCTCCCCCGGATCCAATGACTCCAGAGTGTAATCTCCGCCCTTAACGTAAATCTGGGGGCGGACCGCCTGAATGACCTCGGTTACGCGGGCCGAATAGAACACGGTCACAAAGTCTACGCAGGCCAGAGCGGCCAGCACCTCGGCCCGGTCCAACTCGGTGTTGACCGGTCGGCTGGGCCCTTTGAGAGACCGTACAGAGTCGTCCCCATTGACCGCAACCAACAGGGCATCCCCGCGCCTTCTGGCTGCCTGCAGGTACCGAACATGGCCCAAGTGCAGCAAGTCAAAGCAGCCATTCGTCAAAACCAACCTCCGCCCGCTGGAGCGGAAGAGTTCAGATTCGGCGGCCAATTCTGATAGGCTCAGCAACTTTGGAAATGACATGCATCATCCCTACAAAGCCGGGAGAGGCACGGCAACCCGAGACAATCAGACTGATGCACCCGGCCGGCTTTTACTCAGCGTCCATCGAAAACATACACACCAGCGGCCACGTCAATGAGTGAAGAGTGAGGGCTCAGCCCACGTCTTCCCCCAAAAAAACAGAGTCCACAAGAAGCGTACCGCCACCGGTTGGCAGCGCGGCCCTACTTTGCGCTCTCGGTCTTGGGAGCATCAGCCTTGGGGGCCTCAAACTTGGGCGCGTCAGCCTTGGGCGCGTCAGCCTTGGGGGCCTCAGCCTTGGGGACTTCAGCCTTGGGGACTTCAGCCTTGGGGACTTCAACCTTGGGGGCCTCAGCCTTGGGAGCGTCAGCCTTGGGAGCGTCAGCCTTGGGAGCGTCAGCCTTGGGAGCGTCAGCCTTGGGAGCGTCAGCCTTGGGAGCGTCAGCCTTG
>JBIKSY010000356.1:0-3640 GCA_044348365.1 Chthoniobacteraceae bacterium | reverse complement strand
CGGACTTTCTTGCCGAGCAAAAGGGAAAAGACCTGTACATTGCCTTGGAGCAGGCGGTTTCGAAGGTGAGGAGGCAGTTGCGGGCGGGCAGGCGGGGGGCAAGTGCCGGGGTGGCAGCCAGAAAAACGAAGCAGGCGGGTAAGCCGCGGGGGGGCGGCCACGAGGACCTGTGAGCTTTTCTTCAGGGGGGTGTAGAGGCATCGGGCGGATGGCCGGTGCGGTTGGAATCTTTGCGGGACTGAGTCTGGGAGGCTGCGCGACGGTGGATGCCAAGCGTGCGGTGGCGAAGCCGAACTGGATGTGCGTGCGCACTACAGCGTACACACAGTCCGAACCCGGGGGGGCAAGAAGCGCAATTGGGACGCGGTTGCGATTTGGCGGGGAGGTTTCCTCGGCTGCGGCGGACTGGAGTTGGCTGCCTTTGGGGACGCGTTTCCGGGTGCAGGAAACGGGGCGCAGTTATGTGGTGGAGGATTACGGCAGCGGGTTGGTGGGCAAACGGACCCTTGATTTGTACATGCCGACTGATTCAATGATGCGGGCTTGGGGTGTACGGTGGGTGACGGTGGAGATTTTGGAGTGGGGGTCGCCGGCGATGAGCCGGATGCTGCTGGAGAGGCGGAGGGACGCGAAGCCGGTGAGGCAGATGCTGATGGCAATGGACCAGAACAAGGATTAGCGCCCCTAACCGGTCAAACCTTGGAGGTGCCGGTGGGATCGCTGAGGCTCGAACATCGGCTAGAGCCGGTGATGCCTCCGGCAAGGGTGGCCGTCACTTAAGCTGAAGCGGGGAGTTGGGCTGTTGGTTGGAAGGGGGTTGGATTAAAAAGGCCCTCCCATTTGCTTCTTCGCAAACCTGAGCTAGGTTGCGCGAGTCGGTGTCTGTGTTTGTGTTGTTGGGGTCGGGCCGCGCGGCAGTCTCGGAGCCGCGCGGTCCGATTGGGCGGGTTTGGGGCGCACCTTGAGCTTGGCGGTGGAGGGGAGCGGTGGAAGGGAGCAGCGGAGGGTGGGGGAGACTGCATCTTCGCCGCCGGGCCTGCGGGGGAGGCTTGGCGTCGGCCTTGACCCTGCCCGCCAGCAGTCCCTAACCTTTGTGGCAAATGAAAATTCAGAGGGCCCTGGTGTCCGTGTCCGACAAAACCGGTTTGGTGGAATTTGCCAGGGAACTGGAGGCGATGGGTGTGGAGATCCTCTCGACGGGCGGGACGGCTGCGCTGTTGCGTAAAAACGGCGTCGCGGCCACCGATATCTCCGTCTTCACGGGATCGCCTGAAATTTTGGACGGGCGGGTAAAGACTTTGCATCCCAAGGTGCATGGGGGGTTGCTCTACCTCAGGGAGGACGCGGGCCACGTGGCGGAAGCGCAGGCAAACGGGGTGCTCCCCATCGACCTGGTGGTGGTAAACCTGTACCCGTTTGAGGCAACGGTGGCGCGGGAGGGCGTCACCCTAGAGGAGGCCATCGAGAACATTGATATCGGGGGGCCTTCCATGTTGCGGTCGGCGGCAAAAAACTACCGTTCGGTGACGGTGGTCGTGGATCCCTTGGACTACGGGGATGTGTTGGAAAGCATGCGTGCCAACGGCGGGGCGACGACGCTGAAGTTGAGGGAGAGACTCGGAATCAAGGTGTTCGTCAACACGTCCAGATATGACGGGGCGATTGCGAACTTTTTGGACACGGCCCAGCAGGCGACCAGTTCGTTGTCGGTTTCGTTGCCATGTACCGCCCGGTTGCGTTACGGCGAAAATCCGCACCAGCAGGCGGCTTTGTACGGACATTTTGAGGAGTACTTTCAGAAGCTCCACGGCAAGGACCTTTCTTATAACAACATTTTGGACATCTCGGCTGCCGCCGAATTGATCGAGGAGTTCAAGGAGCCGACGGTGGCCATTTTGAAGCACACCAACCCCTGTGGTGTGGGGTCTGACCTGGATTTGCGGGCGGCTTGGGACAAGGCGTTCGCCACGGACAAGCAGGCGCCGTTTGGAGGAATTATCATTACCAACCGGGTGTTGACCGAGGACCTTGCCAGGGCGATCAGCGAGATCTTTAGCGAGGTGATTATCGCGCCCGATTTCGACCCAGACGCCAGGGCATTGCTGCAGAAGAAGAAGAACCTGCGTTTGATGAGGCAGCTTGGGTCTGTGTTCTCAACTGAGGCGAAGGAGGAGCGGGTGCTGCGGTCGGTGGTGGGCGGGGTGCTGGAGCAGAGCCGCGACAGGCCGTTTGACGACGGGGAGGACTTCTGGAGCAAGGTGGTGACAAAGAGGAAGCCGACCGAGGAGGAGATGCGGGCGCTGCTGTTTGCTTGGAGGGTGGTCAAGCAGGTAAAGAGCAATGCGATTGTGTATGCTGGAAGCGACCGGACTTTGGGGATCGGGGCGGGGCAGATGTCCCGGGTGGACGCCTCCCGGATTGCGATTTGGAAGGCACAGGACGCGGGACTCTCCCTGAAGGGAAGCGCGGTGGGGAGCGACGCCTTTTTTCCGTTTCCCGACGGCTTGATTGCTGCGGCTGAGGCCGGGGCGACTTGTGCGGTGCAGCCCGGGGGCTCGGTCAAAGACGCGGAGGTGATTGCGGCTGCGGACGAGCGCGGGATGGCGATGGTTTGCACTGGCAGGCGCCATTTCAGGCACTAGCAGGGAGCTGCAAGGGAGGGCGGGAACCGTTCATTAAGGAAGGGAAGCGATGTTGAAACTCGGAGTGAACATTGATCATGTGGCCACGGTACGGCAGGCGCGCTATCCCGGTCTGCTGGACGCCCACAACTGCGAGCCCGATCTGTTGGCCGCGGCCTTGGTGTGCGAGCGGGCGGGGGCTGAATGCATCACGGTGCATCTGCGCGGTGACCGGAGGCATGTGCAGGACGCGGACGTTTTCAGGCTGCGGGAGCGGCTGGACGTCCGGTTGAACTTGGAGATGGGAAACACCCCCGAGATTCTGGAGATCGCGCTGCGGGTTCGGCCCGACGAGGTGTGTCTGGTTCCCGAGGGCCGCCGGGAGGTGACGACCGAAGGGGGGCTGGCGGTGGTGGGGAACGAGGAGGAGCTGCGGGAAACGGTTGCGCGGTTGCGCGGTGCGGGGATCCGGGTGAGTTTGTTTGTGGAACCCGAGGAGCAGCAGCTTGACGCTTCCGCTGCAATTGGAGCGGACATGGTGGAGCTGCACACCGGTGCGTTTGCGAACGCGCAGGGGGCGGCCCAGTTGGCACATCTGGAGACGATTGAGCGGGCAGCGGTGCATGCCTTTCAGGCAGGGTTGAAGGTCAACGCCGGCCACGGGATCAACTACAGCAACATCCGCTTGATCCGGAAGGTGCCGCATCTTTCGGATCTGAACATCGGACACTCCATCGTGTCGCGCGCCATTTTTGTCGGGCTGGAGGCGGCGGTGCGGGAGATGATCTTTATGATGTCCGCCATGGAGTAGCTTGAATGGAGGAAGCGCGTCCAACGGGAGTGGTGGGACTGGGGCTGGACCTCGTGGAGGTGGGACGGCTTGGGGCCGTAATCGGGCGGCAGGGGGAGCGTTTTTTGCGGCGGGTGTTTACGGAGGGGGAGCGGGAGTACTGTTCTGCCAAGAGCGAGCCGGCCGTTTTTTACGCCGCCCGGTTTGCTGCGAAGGAGGCGGTGGCGAA
>JBIKSY010000118.1:0-12168 GCA_044348365.1 Chthoniobacteraceae bacterium | reverse complement strand
CAGTGGACGGGGCGCAAACGTCTCTGGACCCTTTGGAGCTGAAGGAATGGACGCCCAACAGCCGCTATGGCGGCCACGCTTTCGGCTTCATGGATCCGGACAACCTTGCCACAAGGGACACCCGGTTCGCCGAATTCCTCGACCACCGCCAGGACGTGCTCGAGCACATCAAAGAGTACTCCCCCCTTGCCTTGGTTTCCGCAGACGCGCCCCCTATTTACCTCAAGTACGACCAACCGCCTGCAATGGGACAGGACCAGAAAGACCCCACGCACACCGCCAACTACGGTGTAAAGCTTCAGGAAAAGCTACATGCACTCGGGGTTGAATGTGAATTTGTACACGCTGGGGCACCGTCCCCAGCCCGCCCGAGTAGCGTCCGGTACCTGCTCGAAAAGCTCAAGTCACCCGCCAACCGCTAGGCCTCAGCAAGGCGCCCCACCCTCCTCCCACACAAACCTGCCCCATCCACATGAAACACCCCGCCCAGTTGTTCCACTTGTCAGCCCTGTTCTGCACCGCATTAGGCTCCTCCGCCCTTGCCATTGATGCAGCCAGCCCAGCCGCTGCCATCGACGGCTTCCGGTTTGAGTTTCCCTGCAAAGATCCCATGCCGGAGAACCCGAAAGAGGGGGAAAGCGGCCTCTCAGGACTCGTCAAGGGCGACCCCAACACGACGGACAACTTCACCTCCACAAAGAAGTTCGGAGGCCAGCCCGGCAAACGCTACAAGGTCACGCTCCGGTTCCGGGGGGTTGTCGAGCCCATGATGTACAAGGACGGCCAGCAGGTCGGTGAGTACTTCTACATTGGCGGGGCGAAGAACAACTCCACCTACAACGTCTATCAAATCAGCGTCTCCTCCCCAAAATCCCACTTCTTCCTGAACCGCCAGGACAAGGTCGGACACAGTATTTTTACGATCGACTACACGCAGACCATCGAGATCGACGGCGGTGCGGAAGTGGTGTTTTTCGGCGACGGCCAAAACGGAAAACTCATCACCAACTTTAAGAAGCTGGTCGTGCCCGGGATCGCGCCCGCGCCGGCACCTTACAACGGACAGTTCGTTCAGGTGGATGTCCTCGACGTGAAAGAATAGAGCGCGGCTACCAAAAGACTCCCCGGGATGCCAGGCCTCCCTTGAGCGGAGAAACTCACCACCCCGCCACCATGCGAAACCCCGCCCTGCTGATCGCAACTGCGCTCAGCACCTTCAGCACACTTCTCGCGGCGCAAGCTCCCCAACCGCAGCCTCTCTTTTCAAGCGTCAAGGCGGGATTCGCTCAACGCGACATCACGCCCGACATTGGAATGGAACAGCCGGGCGGCTATGGGAAAAGTTTCCACAGGACGTTCCACGACGCCTGCAAAGTGCGTGTGGCCGTGTTTGACGACGGCAAAAAACGCGCGGCGATTGTGGGCATCGACGCACTGGTAGTGCCCCGAAAGGTCGTGCTCGATGCGCGCGCGCTGATTGAGAAAGCGTGCGGTATTCCCGGTGATGCGGTTTTGGTGTGCGCCTCACATTCTCACAGTTCGGGGCCAGTGGGGATGGTTTTGCCCGGAGAGTACGACGGAGCCTCGGAACTGGTGCGCAAACTTGCATATGAGGAGTCTTCCTGCGCGGATCCGGGCTACCTGCTCAGGCTGGTCCATGAAATCGTGAGCGGTGTGGTCGCCGCTGATCTTGCAAAGGTCCCTGTGCTTCTCGGAGCCGGGTTCGGCCACGAGGACAAGGTCGCCTTCAACCGCCGGCTCAAGATGAAAAACGGCCAGAGTTGGAGCCACCCAGGGGCGGGCAATCCGGATATTCTCGAATACGCTGGGCCCACCGACCCTCAGGTCGGGGTTCTGGGGGCTTGGGACTCACAGGGCCAGCTCCAGGGGGTCATCGTAAACTTCGCCTGTCACGCCACCACAAATCCGGGGGGCATCTCAGCCAACTGGATCTACCATTTGGAAAAAACCATTCAGGGTGGACTGGACACCAGGGCGCCCGTCGTCTTCATGCAGGGAGCCTGCGGCGATGTCACCCAAGTGGACAACCTGAGCCCATACCAACGGCCGAAGGCCGTGGAGTGGAGCCAGTTGGTAGGAGGCAGGGTCGGAGCAGAAGCCATCCGCGTGCTTCTTGCGGCGCCGAAAACAGGGACTGTTGAGGTCGATTCACGCCAGGAGGTGCTCAAAATCAAGAGGCGTGCGCCCTCGCCCCAGAAGGTGGCGCACAGCTTGGAGGCCGTCAGCCAGCCCCGGCCGAAAGGCGACACCACCGACTGGATCTTTGCCAAGGAGATCGTGCTGCTCGACTTTCTCAACCGCACCGCTCCGCTCGTCGAGGCGGAGGTCCAGTGCATCAAGGTGGGACCCTGCTGCTTTGTTTCCAACCCCGCCGAGTACTTTGTGCAATACGGTTTGGACATCAAAAAGGGCAGCGCCCACCCCTTCACCTTTCCCTGCGAGCTCTCCAACGGTATCGTCGGCTACGTCCCTACGGAGGAGGCGTTCGGTCCAACAGGCGGAGGTTATGAAACCCGTCTAACCGCCTATTCAAACCTAGAAATTAGCGCCGGCCGCCAACTCGCAACCAAGGGGGTTGAACTGGCAAACAAGATGCACCCGTCGCCCGCCCCGTTGCCCCCGAAAGGCCCTCCCTACCTCGGCAAACCTTGGTCCTACGGCAACGTAAGACCGGAACTGGAGTAGGTAACCGCCAAGCGCCAAGCGCCAAACCTGCCTGCCCGTCCGTCCCCAAGAAAAAAAGGGGGCGGAACCGGCGCATGGCCACCCAGCCTTCCGCGCACCCAAGTTCCGGGATTTCCAACGACACGGCTAGCGCGCCAACATGAAAATGCTTTAGAGCTCCCCTTGAGGGGAGCTCCGGTCCCGCTAAAGCCCGCTACCGGCCTCCAGCTTCTGGCGCCCCTTGTAGATGACGTCCTTGTAGGTTGCGCCACTCGGGATCATTGGTAGAACGTGCTCCGTGTAAGGCACCATCACGTCCAGAACGTAGGCCTCCTTGGAATCGAGCATCCGCTGCATCGCAGCGCGGAGGTCGGACTTGTGGATGACACGCTCACAGGGGACGCCGAAGCCCTTGCACATAGTCGGATAATCGGGGTAGATCCGGTTGAGATCATCGGGATCCCCGAGGAAGGTGTGGCCGCGGTTGGAATTGTAGAAGCGGTCCTCCCACTGTACGACCATGCCCAGCCACTGGTTATTGAGGATCAGTGCCTTGGCTGCGATCTTCTCGATGTGGGCAAGCGCCAGTTCCTGCACGTTCATCAGGAAGGAGCCGTCCCCGTCGATGTCTACGACCTGCTTGTCAGGATGCGCCACCTTGGCACCGATTGCCGCGGGGTAGCCGAAGCCCATGGACCCCAAACCGGCGGAGGTCACGAAGGTGCGCGGATCGTTAAACTTGTAATACTGGCCGGCCCACATCTGGTGCTGGCCGACGCCAGTGGTGATGATCGCCTCGCCCTTGGTCATCTCGTAGAGCAACTCGATGGCGTACTGGGGTTGGATCAGGTCGGGCGTGTCGTCGTAATGGAACGGGAATTCGTCGCGCCACTGGGCGATCTGCTTGTACCAGTCTGGGAAGGCGGTGAACTCGGTGAGTTCGGCGCGGTCGACCGGCTTCTTGCCGGCGCGGTCAAGCATCTGGTTGAGGCGCGTGAGGGCGTCCTTCACGTCGCTGAGGATCGGCAGGCGAACGTGCTTGTTCTTGTTAATCTCCGAGTCGTCAATTTCGATGTGGACGATTGTGCCGTGCTTTGCAAATTCGGAGAGCTTGCCGGTGACCCGGTCGTCAAACCTGACGCCGATGGCCAGCAGCAGGTCGGCCTCATTGACCGCGTTGTTGGCGTAAACCGTGCCGTGCATGCCCAGCCAGCGCAGGGAGAGCGGGTGGGTTTCCGGGAAGCAACCGATGCCCATCAGGGTCGAGGCCACCGGAATCTGGGTGCGCAGTGCGAACTCCTTGAGCAGTTCCGAAGCGCCGCCCGAAATGATGCCGCCGCCCACATACAGCATGGGCCGCTTGGCCTGGCCGATGAGGCCCATCAGTTCGTTGAGGGCCACGTCATCGGCGATGCGGACGGGATCGTACCCGCGGAGTTTGACCTCCGTGGGGAACACAGGGCGGGTCACCGCCTGCTGGATGTTCTTGGGAATGTCGATGAGCACGGGGCCCGGTCGGCCGGTCTGTGCGATATGAAAGGCTTCCTTGACGATGCGTGGGATGTCGTTGACGTCCAACACGAGGTAGTTGTGTTTGACCACTTGGGCCGTAACCGAAAACACGTCGGTTTCCTGAAAAGCACCCTTGCCGATCATATGCTGAGGCACCTGTCCGGTGATGGCCACCAGAGGAATGGAGTCCAGATAACAGTCGGCGATACAGGTGACCAGGTTGGTCGCGCCAGGGCCCGAGGTCGCCATGACCACACCGGCTCTGCCGGTCACGCGTGCATATCCGGCCGCCGCAAAACCACCCCCCTGCTCGTGGCGGGGCAGCAAGGTGCGGATCTGCTTGGAGCGGGTGAGCGCCTGATGCATGTGCATCGAGGCACCGCCGGGATACGCAAAAATCGTGTCCACGCCTTCGCGCTCCATGCAGGCGACGAGGATGTCTGCACCGCTCATGGGTTCGCCGCGCTCCACAGGGGAGGTCGCGGAATGGGCATCAGTTTGTGGGCTGGAGTGAGATTGGCTCATAACATTCGATAGGAAGCAGGACAGCCTCGCATCCTACCGTCTTCTCACTCCCCCCGCAAGCTTGGGAAAGCCTCAATCCGCGCCGGGAGCCTCAGTCGCGCCGCCTAACCCGTGTCCACCCACGATGCGTCCCCCCTCCTCCTCCCATGCGTACAACGGTAGCGTCTCGGCCGCACGCACTTCCTTAAACAGCGCGGGAGCGTTGCGTTTCTGCAACACCTTGTCAGCCAAACCGTCCTCCCCGCAGCTGAGCACCTTGAGGTAGCCCTTGAATTCGCGCGGTTCACCGATGACCCGAGAAAACCCCGGCGCGAGCGCAACCGATTCCTGCCTGATACGCTCCATCACCAGAAAACTGTAGGGAAGCACCCGCAGGTCCACGCCCAGTTTTTTTGAAAGCTCGCGCCAGGCGCCGTCCTGATGGGCTTCCGAGGGCACCCGCGCAAAGTGATGGCACCAGTGCCTCGCGTGCTCCGCCTGCAGCATGGGGCACGCGCCCGAATGGGTGCAGGGTGCAACCACCCGCCATTGCCCGGTGGCCAGCAACCGCTCGCGCACCTCCTCCACAAAACGCCTGGAGTTTTCGTGCGTCGCCGACTCCACCCAGATCATGGCGCTCGAGGCCGCCGCCTGCTTCCACAAACGCGCAAGCTGCTCTTTGGAAAGCTCGGTGAGCACGTGGCTGACCAGCAGCAGCGCCCCTCCGGCTGAAGCGGACTCCACCCCCCCGAACTGCTGGGCCACGTCCGGCTCCAGTTCGCGCAACCTCGCCGAAGCGTAGGCAAGCGCCAGCGGCGAGCGGTCCGAGAGGTTCACGTTGCGAAACAGCCCAGGCCAGTGCGCCAATACTGTGCGCGAAGCGATTCCACTGCCGCACCCCCAATCTACCAACAACTCCGCCGACGGCTTCCAGCCGCGCAGACTCAACTCCCCAAGGACCGCCTCCCACTTCCAGCCAATGCGCTGGGCAAAGGTGCGGTCGTAAAGTTCCACGTCACCAGCCGAGCGCCAATAGTCGGCCGCCCCCGCGTTGCCCGAAAGGAAGCTGTCCCGCAACCGGGTAAGCGTCCGGAGTTCTGAAGAAAGCCACTCGCTCATACAGGCACCTCCCCAAGCAGTCTCGCCAGTTGTTGTGATTTGAGGCCGAAGGCGGCCCACAGCGAGCGGATCTCCGCACGGATCTCCTCCTTCGGACGGCCGCCCGCCGCCCGCCTCACGCCGGCGAGCATCAGGTTCTTTCCGGAATGCTCCGGTTCGACAAATTCGAAGACGCGGGCGGAGTAGCCCCTGAGTTCCATGAGGTGTGCGCGGAGGGCGTCTGTGAGGATCTCCGCCTGCCGCTCGGCCAGAATGCCGTGCCCGGACACCGCCGCGAGGGGCGGGGGAAATTGGAGTTGTGGCCGCAGCTCCTGGTGGCAGCAGGGCGAAGTGAGCAGCAGCGCGGCGCCCTTCTCGAGGCCGAGAAAAAGCGCGTCGTCGGTGGCGGTGTTGCAGGCGTGCAGGGCCACGAGAATATCCAGCTCCGCGGGAGCATCCCAGGCTCCAATAGTGCCGGAAACAAAACGCAGCCGGGCGAATCCAAGCTCCTCAGCCGCGCGGTTGGCTTGCTCCACCAGTTCGGACCGCGCCTCGACGCCGGTGACCTCGGCATCCAGCCCCCTCATCCTGAGGGCATGCGCGAGAGCGAAGGTAAGGTATCCCTTGCCCGCCCCCATGTCGGCGATGCGGAGCGAGCGCTGCGGGATGGCAACCCAGTCATCGAGCAGGTGGCCGAAAATTTCCACAAACCGCTGCACCTGTCGCAGCTTTCCGGCCATCCCGGGCCGCGGCGCGCCCTGAAGAGTGGTCACACCCAGTCGCTGCAAAAAGGGCTCATCGGCCAGGGCCTTCCTCATCGGATTGCGCCGGTCGTGTTCGAGTGCGGGTGCGGCAGTGAACGCGGGACGCGCCGCCCGAACGCTCACCTTGCCCGAGGCCTCCCTGCGAAACTGGAAGTCCCCCGAGGTGGTGAACAGGTTCGCCCGGGTCCAATGATGTGCAAAACTGTCGGCAACGGTGCGGATCCCATCGTCAGGCGGCAAATTGAGGGTGATTTCACGCGTGGCAAAGCACTGCGTCAGGCAGAGGCGGCGGCCGTCCTTGAGGGCGACCGGACGGGCCTTGAGGTTGCGCAGCCCGGGCTCGGCTCCCTCCGGCGAACTGAGGGTGAGCTTTACAAAAGTGGAGGCATCCCAAGCCTTGCGAAGGGCGGAGAGCAGGGGGCAGACGGGATTTACAACCATGGCGGACCGCAGCAATGCACCCGAATGCGCGGCGGCACAAAGAAATTCTCTTTGCTTCGGACCAGCCATCCGGTCAGACAAGCTTGAATGATCACACCCCCATCCACCCGTCGCTCCTGGCTTGCCACCACGCTGGCCGCCGGTTGCGCCACAGCGGTTCTTTCCATGAACAGCCCCCTCGCCCTGGCGGCGGATTCCCCCGCCCCATCCTCCGACAACCGCCTTTTTGAGCTCCGGATATACGTCACCAACGTGGGCAAGCTGCCCGACCTGCTGGCCCGCTTCCGCGACCACACCGTCAAACTCTTCGAAAAACACGGCATCGAAAACATCGGCTACTGGGTGCCCGTCGAAAAGGAGGAGGGCGCCGACACCACCCTCTACTACATCATCGCCCACAAGTCGCGTGAAGGCGCGGATGCCTCCTGGGCGGCGTTCCGCAAGGACCCCGATTGGCAGGCCGCGGCCAAGGCCAGCGAGGCCAACGGCAAGATCCTCGCGCAAAAGCCAGAGGTCATTTTCCTCAAGGCCACGGACTTTTCCTGCCCGATCAAGGCGTCTGCCGGCGCTGGCGAGCGGGTCTTTGAACTGCGCACCTACACTACGCCCGAGGGCCGGTTGCCCGCACTCCACGAGCGTTTTCGCAACCACACCATGGGGCTCTTCAGCCGCCACGGCATGAGCCACACCGGTTACTGGACACCGACCGATCCGAAGGACTCGCCCGCCACCAAGTTGCTCTACATCCTGAGCCACGCAAGCAAGGCAGCCGGACTTAAATCGTTTGAGACGTTCAGAGCCGACCCCGAATGGATCGCCGCCAAAAACGCCAGCGAAACCAAGGCAGGCGGTTCGCTGACGGTCCCGCAGCCCGAGGGCGTCAAATCGGTTTACATGAAGGCGACGGACTTCTCGCCAATCCGCTAACCCCGGGCAAAGCGGCATGGGCGCCCCGGTGGCAAACGCCACCGGGCGCCTTCGCACTGCAGCCTGCACCCCACCCCGCCGAAGCCATGACACTACTCTCCGACCCCCAAACCTGGGTCTCTCTTCTGACACTGACCCTTTTGGAAGTGGTGCTGGGCATCGACAACATCATCTTCATCTCGATTCTGGCGGGAAAGCTGCCCGCACACGAACAAAGCAAGGCGCGCACGCTCGGTCTAGCCGCGGCCCTCCTCGCCCGGGTCGGACTGCTCTGCTCTATTTTCTGGCTCATGGGGCTGACCAAACCCTTCGCCGAGGTGCTCGGCCATGCGCTTTCCGGGAAGGACCTGGTGCTGCTTGCCGGCGGGCTTTTTCTTCTGTGGAAAAGCGTCCATGAAATTCATGGGACAATGGAAGGCCCCGATCATTCCCCGAAGCCGGGCGGCCGCGCCTCGCTCCGCTCGGTGGTGCTTCAGATCCTGGTCATCGACATCGTGTTTTCCCTGGACTCGGTCATCACGGCGGTGGGACTGGCACAACGTGTCGAAGTCATGATCTCGGCGGTGGTCCTCGCGCTGGGGGTGATGCTCTTTGCAGCCAAACCCATCGGCGACTTTGTGGGCCGCCACCAGACCGTAAAGATGCTGGCGCTCGCCTTTCTGCTCATGGTCGGGCTGATGCTGGTGGCCGAGGGCCTTGGACAGCACATCCCGAAGGGCTACATCTACTTCGCGATGGCCTTCTCCTTTGGCGTTGAGATGCTCAACCTGCGTTCGCGCAAAGCCGCCCACCCGGAGCCGAAATAAGGTTCCTACAGCCGCCCCTCCCATGCAGTGGCGCATTCTTGCCATCGGCAAGCCCAAGCTCCCCTACGCCAAGGCCGGCATCGCAGAATACGCAGGGCGGCTCAAGCACTGCGGGGGCTTCCAGCTCGAATACCTCAAGGCGGGAACGCGCGAGAGCGAAAGCGCCGTCCTCTTGGAACGGAGTGCCGGGATGCGGCGCGTGGTGCTGGATGAGCGCGGAACGCAGCTCGACAGCCGGGCGCTTGCCGCGCGCGTCACCTCCTGGGAAACTCAGGGCAACAGCAAGGGCATCGCCCTGCTCATCGGCGGGGCGGACGGACATACCGAGGCCCTGCGCCAAAGTGCCGACTGGGTCTGGTCGCTCACCCCCCTGACCCTCCAGCATGAACTGGCCTTGGTGGTTGTGCTCGAACAGCTCTACCGTGCCTACTCCATCAAAAGCGGCTCCCCCTACCACCGGGACTGAGCGGGTGTTTCGAAATTTCGTCTCCGCCGCGGGCAAATCCTTTCGCCCGCCCCGTTTTTGCTCATCATGACGGCGCATGTTTGAACTGCTGCTGACCGACCCCAACTCTAAAGCCCGGCGAGGCCGCCTGACGACCCGCCACGGCGTGGTGGAGACCCCCATTTTCATGCCCGTAGGCACCCAGGGCACTGTGAAGGCCGTCTCCCCGGCGGAACTCCGGGAGCTCAACGCCCAAATCATCCTGGGCAACACCTACCACCTGTTTTTGCGCCCCGGCCTCGAGATCCTATCTGATTTTGGCGGCCTGCACGGCTTCTCCCGCTGGCAGGGCCCCATCCTGACGGATTCAGGCGGCTTTCAGGTTTTCTCGCTGGCACGGCTGCGCAAAATCACCGACGCGGGGGTGCATTTCCAAAGCCACATCGACGGGGCGGCCTGCTTCATCGGGCCGCGTGAAGCCATGCAGATTCAGGCGGTGCTAGGGTCTGACATCGCCATGCTCTTCGACGAGTGTCCGCCGTATCCTTGCGAAAAGGAATACGCGGCAAAGAGCCTCCAGCGCACGCTGCTCTGGGCGGGACAATGCAAGGAGGTGCCCACCCCGGGCGCCAAGTTCGGCATCATCCAGGGCGCTACGTTTGCCGATTTGCGCCGGGAAAGTGCCGAGGCCCTCGTCCAGATGGACTTTGACGGCTACGCCGTCGGCGGAGTCTCGGTGGGCGAACCCGAGGAGGAAATGCTTGCGGCAGTTGAAAACAGCGAACCCTACCTGCCTGCACAGAAAGCCCGCTACGCGATGGGGTTGGGCACCCCGCCTCAGATGGTGGAAATGGTGGCGCGCGGCATCGACATGTTTGACTGCGTGCTGCCCACGCGCGTGGCGCGCAACGGCACCGCCTACACCGGACACGGCACGGTCAACCTCAAGAACGCCTGCCACACACGCGCCCACGGGCCCATTGAAGAGGGCTGCAGCTGCCCTGCCTGCCGGGAATTTTCGCGTGCCTACATCCGGCACCTGCTCAAGGCCGAGGAGATTTTGGGCCTCCGCCTGGTCACGCTGCACAACCTCCACTTTTACCTCAACCTCATGCAGCGCATGCGAACCGCGCTCGAAATCGGTACGTTCGCACAATTCCGGAGGGAGTTTCACGCCGCCTATCGGGTACCCCTCGAACCCGGCGAAGCCGACGACTAGGCTGCCGTGCCATCCCGCCCCATGGCAGCCCTGCCCAGTTTGATTAGATTTCTTGCGCGCCAGCTCCTCCGCTTGGGATGGTGCGCCTGCCTGCTACTGGGCGTCGCCAACTGGGGTGTCCTGAGCCTGGGCAACCGCGGGGTGGTGCCGGAAATGGCACACCTTCCCAAAGGCGCGACGGCACTGGTTTTGGGCACCTCCCCCCGCTCCTTACGGGGTGGTGGGCCGAGCCCCTTTTTTGAAGGCCGGATGGACGCCGCCGCCCGGCTTTACCACGCCGGGCACGCCTCCCACTTGCTCTTAAGCGGGGACAACCGGGCGGTTGAATACAACGAACCTGCAGCCATGAGTGAGGCCCTGCGTCAACGCGGTGTTCCCGAGTCGGCTCTGACACAGGATCCCGCAGGCTTCCGCACGCTCGAGTCCATCCTGCGCGCACGCTCTGTTTTCGGGCTCCAGAAACCGATCATCGTGACGGATGACTTCCATCTACCGCGCGCGCTTTTTCTCTGCACGACCACAGGTCTGGATGCGGTCGGTTACGCTTCCACCGCCGTGCCGTGGCGCCAGTCCTACCGGGCGCGCGGCCGGGAGTTTTTTTCTCGGGCTCTTGCCCTGAAGGAGGCATTCCACCGCTCCTCTTTCAAGCCCGCTCCCCCTGCCCTTCCTGCCGCCCATGACACCGCTCCTAGCCACTAGCCTGCCGCTCCTGGCAGCCGCCATGTACGCACTCTCGGCCCTCTACCTGAAGCAGGCCACCATGGCGGGCGGCGGGTTGTGGCGGATTACCTTTCTAACCACCTGGGGACAGGCGCTGCTCTTTCTGCCGTTGTTGTTTACGGGGAACGGCTCCCTCTTTGAGACCCAATGGGGTCAGGTGTTTCTGACGGCGCTCCTTTTTTATGTCGGTCAGCTTTGTGTGTTTGCAGGCATGCGCTTTGGCGACGTCTCGGTCGTTACCCCCGTCATGGGGGTCAAGGTGTTGCTCGTTGCCGCCCTCGTGGTGGGCATCACCCGCGAGCAGTTGCCCTCGGTCTGGTGGGTGGCCGCTGGACTGAGCTCCGCCGCTGCCGTGCTGCTTGGCGGCGGCCGCCCGTCCGGGGGGCGCAGTCTGCTTCCCGGATTGCTCGGTGGGCTAGGAGCTGCCCTGGCGTTTGCCGGGGTGGATGTGCTTTTTCAACTCTGGGCGGACGGCCCCGGGGTGTGGCGTTTTTCGGCACTGGTCGCCCTTTTCATGGGGGGGCTTTCGCTCACCCTGATTCCCTTTCTGGAAGGCCCCGTCTGGCGGATTTCCCCGGCCGTCCTGCGCGCCTTCGTACCCGGGCTTTTGACGACCCTTGCCCAGGTGCTGCTCATGGCCTTCTGCGTGGTGAAGCTAAAGGGGGCCGCCTGGGCCAACCTGCTTTACAGCTCGCGCGGGGTGTGGAGCGTCCTGTTGGTCTGGCAGGCGGGAAGCCTGTTTGGCAACACGGAGAACGAAGTGGGCCGGGCGGTCATGGTCCGCCGCCTGTCTGGGGCCGCCCTGATGCTGGTGGCCATCGCCCTCGTGTTGCTCTAAAAGCGGGACTTGCCGCGGCTGCAGGCTTGCATCCAAGGGCATTCTTCCGCGGAATGCCCAACGTAACGTATCCCGGCCACCCAGGGGCTCTGCGCGTCCAAACACGTACCGCTTATGACCACGCTAGATCTGTCCTCCCTAGGGCTGTATGTCGGTGAAATCCTGCGCAACGCCCCGGCTCCCGTGCTGTACGAACACGCGATCCGGTT
>JBIKSY010000355.1:0-3678 GCA_044348365.1 Chthoniobacteraceae bacterium | reverse complement strand
CCGACGCGCTGCGGTGGCGACGGCTGGTTGACGAGGAACGCGGCATGCCGGAAAGACTGCCGCACGGGCACGCCTACCGGTAGATGCAGTTCGCTGGGCGTATACTGTGATCTGGAGGTTTGTCAGGTCCCTGACGGCCTGACCGCCCACCATCGCCCCGGCCTGCGCCAGCATCGTCGGGTTCAACGCCTTCATGGTTTCCTTCATCCGCAACACCTCTGCCACGGGGCGCAACAGTTTCTCGGGCACTCCGTTGATCTCGGCCAACTCCCGCACAATGGCGTCCCCGTCGAAGTTGAACATGATCGTCGGATCGACCTGCGCGAGAGTCGTCGCACTCTCGATGGTGCGCACAATCGCCAGCCCTTCCTCGGCCCGCTGCGCCTTGTTGAGCGGACTGGTGTAGTCCACATCCACCAAGCCCCCGGCTTCCTTCAGCACGGCAGGCATCGGGGGCAGCCAACCCATCTGATCGAGCAAATCCAGTTCACGCTCCACCATCGGCCCCAAAAACTCGCTCTGCTGCCGCCCCATGGTCGGAGCCAGCAACCGCGCCTTCTCCTGCGAACGCAACATCGCCTCCGCGGCAGTCATCCGGGGAGTCGCCACCAGCACCTGGGTGAGTGTCACCAAAAACGCTTCATTGATCGCCTTCTGCCGGCGTTCGATCATCTCGTCGCCAATGGCGATGTCGCCCCGGAACTCCAGCGCCTGCACAGTCGGATTGCCCGCGTCATCGACCCCGCCAAAGTTCAGCGCACCGGGACGCAGGTCAAACGCGGAAAGCGCACCGTCCTCCTGCAAGAGTAGGGGCGGATCCAGCGCCTTCTGGCCGGCTTTGAGGATCGTCTTGGTCATCTCCTGCACCATCTTGATCTCGGGCAGCACCGTCATTGCTGGCGACCTACCGTACACCTCCTTGGGACCGGTTGTGTACCGGCCCACCGCATAAGGAAAGGTGCGGAACCCGCCTTCGCTGACGATCTCGCGGCTTCGGAGGCAGATGTAGTACGAGGAGAACCGCATCCCCCGGTAGTTCCACGCCATGCGATCTGGAGCATCGTTGGGCAGCACCACGTGCACAAACTCATGCAACGCGTCGGGTTGGTCCCGCGCGTCGTCCGCGATCTTCTCAGGCAGCACAGCCGCACCAAAGCGCTGCACCGCCTGTTGTGCAGTCAGGAGCGCTTTGCGAAACACCGTGTCCACCAGGCCGTGCGCATTCTCGGCGATGCAGACCTCGGAGATGTGTACCGACCGGTACCGGAGCTCGTCCCCCTCGCTTTCGATGAACATCACGCCCGTACCGAACGCGCCCATGGACATGAAGGCGTCGTTGGTCTGGGAAGTGAAGTTCGCCCTGGGAGCGTACCGCATCGCGAACAGCAGGTCGCAGACGCTGTCCAGCCAGACCCTTACCTCGGGGTCCTCCTTTAGCTCAGCCCGTTGTGAGCGAAGCCCGTGCCAGCGCTGGGTGCGCGGGATGAGCATAGACTCCATCGACGCCGTGAACCGCTCCAGAGCGAGACAGGCCGTGGCGTCGTAGATTTTCTCTGTGTGCTTCTCACCGGGATTACGCCGGCCCATGAAGAAATCCGACCGGGGCAGGACATGCTGCGCCACCTCGGCCCAGTGAGACTCCCAGAGGACGCGCTCGGAGAGGAGGCGTGCGTGACGGCGTAAGAGTTCGTCGGCTGAATGAGGCATGCTAATGCCCCGTAATCGTTTCACCTATGGTCAGCGGATGTCTTACCCATCGGAACTTTCCACCAGTGAGGATTGAAAAGGGCAGACTCGGGAGCTCCGCAGATCCGCGGTGGAGACAACGCCTAAAAGAGGCACAATCCACGTGCGCGCGGCATCGTCGCGGGGCGCGCTAAAATGAGGGGACGGAGGGAACCGCCCGAAGATTGAAGGGCCGGCATGGCACTCAATCCAGCTTGATTAAGTAGTTCTGAAGCGAGTCGGATCAGGTGCCTTGCAAATACTACTATCTTGGAACGAAGTCTGGGAGGGGCTTTAGCGCTGTAACAGCTGGGTCTTCACCTCCTGCGGGAGGGAGGAACTATTGATCCATTGGGTCGCGGCGGCGGGGTCTTTCTTGGACCACTGCTCAACTACTTTTTTCTGAGCTTTGGTGCGGATGCCCTTGTCGGCGATTCCGGTGGCCATGTCCATGGCTGCTTGCGGGTCATTTGCAGCCAGTGCTCGGCTCATACCTACCGCAACTAGGTCTTTATTCGGGCCCGCGGGGAGAGACTGCATCCACTGGGTCGCGGCGGCGCGGTCTTTAGAGCACCAATCACAGGCATGAGCATCCAAGAACTCAGTGCGTAAGCCCGTGTCATTGATTCTTAACTTTAAATCCATGCCATCTTGCCGATCAGACATAGACAAACCGTCGCTAACTCCACTCAAAGCAACATCTCTAGCTGGGCCCGCGGGGAGCGACAGCATCCACTGTCGTGCGGCGGCGCGGTCCTTCTTGTACCACTCCCATGCTACAAACCTCTTTGCTCGACGGCGTATTTCCACGTCACCGATTACTGAGGCCAAATACCACGCTGCTTTCGGGTTATCGTAGTACATACCTTGGGTGATATAGTATAAAGCCGAGTCTTTAGGCCGGCCTGCGGGGAGCGACAGCATCCACTGAATTGCGGCATCGGGGTGTTTCACGGCCCACCACTTTAATATGTCTGAATTCTGCGCTGCAGTGCGTATGCCCGTGTCACCGATTCCCGAGACCAAATCCCACGCTGCTTGCGCGTCGCGGTCGCCATCCCCATTGATACTCAAATGAAAACCGATGCCCTTCGTAGCTAGGTCTTTAGTCCGGCCCTTGGGGAGCGACTGCATCACGGCGAGAGCTCCCTGAAAATCATAGTACGCTGCCATTCTGAAAGCCTCAGGGATCGTTCTTTCTTCCGAATCGCCGGGCGAAAGTGACTGAATATAAGCAAGTGCCCCTTTAAGATCAGACGCTGCCATTCTAGGAATTACCCCTCCAAGAATCAAGTCCTTGACCTTCGTGTCGGTCTGCTGGTTAGCCCAGGCGAAAGCCGCCTTCGGGTCGGACTTGACCCATTCAGCACCGATAGCTCCCACCGCCCAATCAAAAAATAAGCCCACGCGAACCTGATCAAGCAGAGCGATCGCCAATTCTGGAGCGCTCTGAATAAACAAACGTTCATAATCAGTAAAGATAAGTTGATACCCCCCTTCCTCCCTAATATTCAACAACAAGCGGAGCACACTCTTACGGTCCTTTTTAATACCGCTCTCTATCGCGGCTTTAAGGGCAGCTTTCTTCTCTTTGATTTGTTGCTCACTCCCAGACCCTTTTTGAAGGGCCTGTAGTTCGGAGAGAGCCTGACGGATCTCTGAGGGATCAAACTTCTCCCCAGCGGCAGGCTGTAAGTCGCTCTTCTCCACAGCCACCGTTGGTGCCTGCTGTACCGCGGCCGATCCGAGTGTTGTTGGGGTGGAAGGTGGCGTGGCCGAAGTTGGATCGGCCGACATTGCAATGGCGCTGATGCTCAACGCCGCCATGCAGAGGGTGGCGGCGAGTGTTCACGATATTCACAATATTAGAGTTTTTTATAGATAATTTCCAAGAGGAAAAAACGAGACGATCGGGTAAGCCGTACATCGCACGCCACACGGCGGGCACTCGAG
>JBIKSY010000354.1:0-3690 GCA_044348365.1 Chthoniobacteraceae bacterium | reverse complement strand
CCAGGCTTCCGATGCGAACGCTGAGATCGCGCGGATCCAAGCATCGAAGGCGTCCAATGATCAGGCACTCGCCGACATGAATGCGAGGTTGAAGGAAGCCAAGGAGGCTCAGGCGAAAGCGGTGGAACGGTTGGCAGCCCTCAAAAAGTCTCCGCAGGAAAAGCCCGGGCGACCGCTGAGTGTCGGATTTAGTGCCGATGGCGCGAGGGTCGGGGTGCTCGGCTCCGACGGGCGGGTGCGGGAGTGGTCGCTCCTCACCGGCCTTTCCACCGCGCTGGGGGTGCTTTCCGAAGGGCCTCTCTCCGGTGGCCGACTGGAGTGCCGCACAGACGGTCGCTTGGTTGCGGTGGGTTTTTCGGGGGCTGTGTTTGAATCAGCGGCGCGGGGGGGATGGTCTTTGGCGCGCACGCTTGGCGGGGCAAAGGGGGACCTGTTTGCGGACCGGGTGAATGCGGTCCGTTTCAGTCCGGACAGCCAGACGCTGGCCGTGGGCGGGGGCGAACCCTCGCGCGCCGGGGACATCAGCCTCTGGGAAGTCTCCACCGGCCGGCTGCTGCAGAACTGGAAGGAGCGTCACAGCGATGCGGTGTTGAGCCTGGATTTCTCACCGGATGGCCGGTGGCTGGCCTCGGGCGCCTCGGACAAGCTGGCAAAGGTCACCGAGGTGGCGTCCGGCAAACAACTGCACGTTCTCGAGGGGCACACGCACCATGTGCTCGGCGTGGCATTCCGGGGGGATGCCCGGGTGCTGGCGACAGCGGGCGGCGACGGCGTGGTTTTAATCTGGGAGATGAACCGCGGGGAGCGGAGAAAGAAGATCGAGGGATGGAGCAAGGAGGTGACCGCGGTTCAGTACATTGGAAACACCCAGGAGCTGTTGACCGCAGCCGGAGACAACCAGATTCGGATCGTCACCGACGAGGGGGGGCAGGTCAGAACAATCGCTAAGCTTCCCGAATTTATGCAGTCTGCCGTGAGCACCGCTTCAGCGGTGCAGGTGGTGGGCGGGGGGGAGGACAGCGTCCTGCGCGTTTGGGATGGAACCAACGGCAAGGAGCTGGTTTCCTTCGAGAAGCGCTGAAGATTTGCCCCGCCTGCACGAGCAGTTTACCACATCAAAGCCCTCAACCCTTCGTAATGCGCGTATGTCTGATCCCGTAATTTCGAGCTTTCTGAAGCAGTGTTCTGGTCCCATCCCGCGGCGCGGGTTTATGCAGATGGGCCTGGCCGGGTTTGCGGGTTTGAGCCTGCCGGGGTTGATGCGGTTGCGCGCGGAATCTCCCGCCCAAAGCAAGCGGGAGAAGACGGCCATCATCATGGTGTTTCTGCCCGGCGGTCTGTCGCACATTGATTCGTACGATCCGAAGCCGGAGATCGGCAGCGAGTACCGCGGCCCGTTCCAGCCGATTTCCACGAAGGTGCCCGGCACCCAGCTGAGCGAGCTGATGCCGATGCAGGCTGGAATCGCGGACAAGTTTACAATCCTCCGTTCGATGTTCCAGACCGCCCCGGGGCACCCGGCGGGAACCGTGCAATTGCTGTCCGGAGATCCCGAGACGCGGGACAAACCCAAGCCGAAGTATCCGGACTGGATGTCGGTCGCCCACTACTTGAGGTCCAAGGAGGGAGGGCGCGACAACCCGCTGCCGAACTACATCGCGGTCAACGCCATCAACTCAACCTATCATGGTCCTACCTACCTTGGGGATGGATACGCAGAGTTTATCGTTGGAGACGATCCGAACCGGCCCAACTTTGAGGTGCCCAACGTGGGGCTGTCTGACGCCTCCGAGAGCCGCCGCTTGAGCGACCGGGTGGCGTTGCGGCGCAAGTTGGACCGGATGGAGCGCGGCTTTGACCGTGCGGGCGAGCTGGGGGCGGTGGACCAGTTTGAGACGCAGGCGATGAGTCTTCTCACAAATCCAAGGGCGCGTGATGCCTTCGACCTCGGCAAGGAAGACGCACGGACGCGGGACCGATACGGGCGAAACCGCTGGGGCCAGCAGCTTCTCCTTGCGCGGCGACTGGTGGAGTCTGGTGTCGAAATTGTAACAACCAGCCTCGACGGTCCATTGTGCGGTCGGGTTGCAAACTGGGACGATCACGCGGTGAATTGTCATATCTTCGATTCCCTGCGGTTCCGCATGAAGAATTACGACCAGGCCGTTTCGGCGTTGATCGAAGACGTTTATGCGCGGGGCTTGGACAAGCGTGTGTTGGTGGTCGTCACCGGTGAGTTCGGCAGAACGCCGAAGATCACTTTTGAACGGAGTACGGGTGGGGGAGATGGGAGCGGCCCGACGGGAACCTTGCAACCCGGTCGGGATCACTGGCCGAATGTCTTTTCAAATATCTGGGCGGGTGGCGGCATTCAAACCGGTGGAATCATCGGAGCCAGCGACAAGCGCGGGGCGGAGGTGGTTGAACGGGGCTGTGGCCCGGGCGACTTCCTGGCGACGATCTATCAGCACCTGGGAATCGACTACTCCAAGGTAATGATTCACGACCTCAACGGGCGTCCGACGGCCATTGTGAACGAGGGGCGTCCCATCCCGGAGCTTTCGCGGGCCTGAGGCTTTGTGTTTGGTATTCGCCCAGCGTCACAAATGCTTTTTAGGAGGGTGTTGCGAATTGGCGGCCAAGCCCCGGTCCCCCGGCCGGTGCGGTTAGACCCGTTCCAGTTTGACCGGCGGCGTTTGTCCTGACGCAAACTGCGCCACGTAAAGGCTCTCCTCGCCGTCGACGGCCAGGTCGTGCGGGTGCATGAAGGTCTCGCCCTCGTGCCGCATTACAGTCAGAACCCCGCTGTCGTCGTAGACTGGCGGGCTTCCGCCGATGTTGGACACCACCCGCAACCGGGCGTCGAGCACCGACACAAAACCCCGTGCATTGCGGTCCTTGGGCCAGTTGTCTCCGAGATGCGCCACAAACGAGTAGCTTCCGCGGCTGCGAATCTGGCGGGGGTTCCCACCGGGCAGCTCCAGCCTCTTGAGGATTTCGCCCTGCTGTGAGAGCCGGAGCAGGCACTGCTGGTCGCTCATCGCAATAAGAAGCGTCGGTTCGCCTTCGGCTGGGTTTTCGATCAGGCCTCCGTGCGGACCCCAGTGGACGATGCCGCCCTCGGCCCCGCCAAAGATGCCCTCCAACGCCCCGCTCGCCCCGTAGCGGGTGATGTAATCCCGGCCGTATCCGTCGAGGACGAAAAAGCCGCCGTCCGGCAGATGGAGCGTCCAGGACGGTTTGTAGTCGGCTTCCTTGGAGTATTTTCCGGTTGCCTCAGGCCATCGCCACTCCTGCAGGGTTTGGCCGGAGAGGGTGGTTTTTACGACCCGGTGGGTTTGCAGGTCCGTGATAAAAAGAACTTCGCCAGCACCCTCCGGGACCAGGGAGAGTCCGTGGGCGCCGGGAAAGGAGGTTCCCCATTTGTGGACGAGTTTGCCGCGCTTGTCGTAGACGACGACGTTGTTTGCGGTGTGGTCGGTCAAGAGGATGAGATGCCCCTCGCGGTCGCAGACGATGCCGTGGCAGTTTTTGAGGGGCGTTTGCGGCCCCAACACACCCCAATCCGGAACGACCCGGTAGCGAAACTCGCCCTGTCCAAGAATGGTCTCAGAGGACTGTGCAATGGCGGGAAAGGCGGATGCGGCCAGGGCGGTTTCGAGCGAGCGTCGGACAAAACTTCGGCGGCTC
>JBIKSY010000117.1:0-12294 GCA_044348365.1 Chthoniobacteraceae bacterium | reverse complement strand
TCGACCACCCACGGTTGCGCCCAGTGCACCAGCAAGTTGGTCACTGGCGGGTAACCGGCCAGGATCAGAAAGAGCGAAATGACCACCGATACAATAAAGGCCACCACCTGATTGCGCGTCATGGCCGAAGTCATCGCCGTGATAGAGAGGTAGGCGCCCCCCATGAGAAAGGAGCCGAGGTAGCCGGCAAGGATGATGCCGTTATCGGGGTTGCCCAGATAGTTGACTGTGACCCAAACCGGAAAAGTCAGGCCAAGCGCAAGCGCAAGCACCGTCCAAGCCGCGAGAAACTTGCCCACAATGGCCTGCCACGGGGTCACCGGCATGGTGAGCAACAGCTCCAAAGTGCCCAAACGTCGTTCCTCACTCCACATCCGCATTCCCACGGCGGGGACAAGGAAGAGATACAGCCAGGGGTGCCAAGAGAAAAAGGCCTCCAGGCTGGCCTGTCCGCGCTCGAAGAAGCCCGCCACCATAAAGGTGAAAAAGCCCGAAAGCATCAGGAAGATGACTATGAATACAAAAGCTACAGGCGACGCAAAGTAACCGGTGAGCTCGCGTTTGGTGATCGTGAGGATGGGTTTCATTTGTTCTCCTTTCCGGCGCTTTTGGTGTCCGGGAGAGTGATGTTGCGGAAGACCTCGTCGAGCCGGCCCTCCTCTGCGTGAAGCTCCTGCAGAGCCCACTGTTCCTTCATGGCGGTCTCCGAAAGAAGGCCGGCGAGATCCGCCGGGGACACGTTTTTACGGGCAAACACCCGCAACTCAACCGGTGCGCCGCCGAGGATCGACACGTGGTCGACCTGGTTGAGTGCTTCGAGTTTTGCAACCACCGCCTTGATCCCTGCCTTTGGTTCCACGCCCAGTCGCAGCGTGATCGCGCCGGCCTGGGGCGAACGGCCCTTCAGTTCTGCGGGAGTACCGTTGGCGACAATTACGCCGCGGTCAATGATGATGGCACGCGAACAGACGGCCTCCACCTCCTCGAGAATGTGCGTGGAAAAGATGATGGCCTTGGTCTGGCCCATCTTCCGGATCAGGGTGCGCACTTCGTGCTTCTGGTTGGGGTCCAACCCGTCGGTGGGTTCGTCCAGAATCAACACCTCAGGGTCGTGAATGATCGACTGCGCAAAACAAGTGCGGTGCCTGTACCCCTTGGAAAGGGTTTCCACACTCTGGTGGAGCACGTTTTCCAGAAAGCACATCTCCACCGCCCGGTCCACCGCCTTGCGCTGCGCGGCTCCGCTCAGTCCGCGCAACTCCGCTGTGAAACTCAGGAAGCCGTTCACCGTCATGTCCGCATAGGACGGGGCGTTTTCCGGCAGGTACCCCATCAAGCGCTTCGCCTCGATGGGCTGCTCCACAATGTTGAAGCCTCCGATGACCGCCTCGCCGTCGGTTGGCGGGATGAAGCCGGTGATCATGCGCATCGTGGTGCTCTTGCCCGCGCCGTTTGGCCCGAGGAAACCAAGCACTTCGCCCTTCTCGACCTTGAAGCTGACGCCTCCGACGGCGACCTTCGGACCAAATGTTTTTCTCAGATTTCGAACTTGGATCATGGATTTAGCGACTCATTTAAAAGCCATCTTGGTTGTTTCCTCACGCAGACAAACCAGCCGGACAAATCGTTCGATCTTTTTTCGCCGAACCTATGTTTTTTTGAAGGAGACGGAGTCCTTGACCTAAAGAGCCCCGAACGTACGGGCGTCAAGTTTTGACACCGACCCCGCGGCAATCCCCGCCGGCTCAGGCGCCCACCAGGCGCTGCACCGTCCAGTAGAGGCCGGCAAGCCCGATGAGTGCCGAGCCGGGAACCGCCACGTAGCGGCGGTAGACCGTGTCGTCACGGATCCAGCCCGTGAGCACAAACGCCAGCGTGATGGCGGCGATCTGCCCAGCTTCGACCCCGAGGTTGAAGCCCGCGAGCGCCGCTAGCAGAGAGCCCTTGGGAATGGTCAGGTCGTTGAGGCCGCCCGCGAAGCCGAGTCCGTGCACCAGCCCGAAGATAAAAACCACCAGCAGACGCCGCAGGCTGTAGACCGGTTTCCAAATATTTTCAAAGGCCACCAGGGCGATGCTCGCCGCAATCAGGGGTTCCACAATCTTTGGGGACGCGTTGATCTGTCCGAGGGTGACCAGTGCCAGCGTGGCGGAATGCGCGAGGGTGAAGGCGCTCACCTGCCAAAGCAGCGGCCCCCAAGACCGGCCCAGAAGGAACAGCCCCAGCACGAAAAGGATGTGGTCTAGTCCGGCAGGGATCACATGACCAAAACCCTGTTTGCCAAAGCTCCAGATCGTGCTGGTGACGTGACCCGAGCCGCCGCTGGCGGGAATACTCCCTGGAATCGCCTCCCGGGGCAGGACGCCGGTTACTTCGGTCAGGTCCAGCGTGAAGCTGCGCTCCCCCGGAAAAAGCACCGAAACCCGGGGGTGCGGCGCCCCGTTAATCTCGTTTTCAAACACAACCGACAGTTTGTTCCCGGGGGAGGAGCGGATGCTCCAACCGGTCACACCCGAGGGGATTTGGGTCGGCCACTTGCCGGAGATGACCACTACAGAGTCGTCCGTCTCGAGCGCGTGCCCGGCCTCGCCCGAGAATTCAAAGGTAAAATCCGGTTGGATCCGACCCACCGGCTCCAAGAAGAATTCGATGTCCTTTTTCACCAGTTCGGCCGCAGCCTTGAGTAACTGCTCCTTGCGTTCCTTAGAAAGGTTCGAGAAGAGGAGGCGGGTCAGGGAAGTGGCTGTGGTGGGGTCCTCATCAAAACACCGGGGGTTGACGTCCACCCGGATAAAGGCCTTGCCGCCCGACTCAAAGTTTCCATGCACGGGGATGTCCGGGATCGGGTGGGCAAGAGCCACCTGAAAAAACAGCGGCACGAAAAACAGGAAACCGAGACGGCGCAGGAACTGGGGAGGGGTCACGGATGAGAGCTATCCCTTATTTTTCGCTTGATTCAACCTAGTTTTAGTTCGAACTGCAGTTGAAGGCTGGCATCCGCTCGCCCCTCCCAACCCAAAACACACCTAAATAACATGAAGAAGTTCCTCACCATCGCCGCCGTCATCGCCTTTGGTTCCGCCGCTCAGGCAGGCTGTGGCAAGATCGAAACCACCGAAGGCACCTTGAAGTCCTTCGACAAGGAAACCAAGACCCTCAAGGTCGAAGGCAAGGACGCAAAGGTCGCTTCCATCACGCTCACCCCGACCACCAAGGGTGCGGACCTCGTCGACGGTCTCGTTGGCAAGGCAGTCAAGGTCGACGCCACCCACGGCAAGGCCACGATCGTCGCCGCCTCCAAGTAGTTCAGGCGCTTCGAGTTCAGTTTGAAAAGGGCCCGGCCATGCCGGGCTCTTTTTTTGTGCCCGTGCCCGCCTTGGGGCGGCTCCACGGACGCCTTCCCGCAACAGCCACGGCCAAGCGGAAGGGCCACGCACGGCTAAGCGCTCTCAGGCAGGAAGGTGGGAAAGGCGATTCCCGAAACTGGGGGCAGGCTGCCCAGAATCTGCGCCGCATGAAGTTCGATGTTTCTTCCACCCCAGGCGTACAGGGTCCGCAGCAGGCCCACCTCCAAGGAGGGGGCGAGCACCACCGTGTTGCGCCCGCGCCGCGCATCCAACGCCGTCCAAAGCAAACCGAGCGCGGTGGAGGTGTTGCGGGCCACCCCCGGCCCAAGCATCCCCCAGTGCGGGTGGCGGCTGGAAACCAGCGCGCCGCAGAGGTCGCCGGCGGCATCCTCGCACACCCAGACACGCCACTGGCCCACCCCGTTCTCCAGAAAAAACCGGTAGTCCTTTTCCCGCCGGACTCCCTGCAGCTCCATTTCTAGGTCCGCGATTCCGGACGCTTCCCCCACCCGGGCGGGACGCACACGGAGGGCGGAATCGGGTGCCGGACAGGCCATTCCGCCGGCCGGAACGTCAAAACTCAGATCCTGGTAGATTGTGTGCGGATAGAACCCAAGCCGCGTGTAGAGGGAAAAGGAGTCAAGGTTGAGCAGGCTGGAAACGAGCCGCACTGGTTTTCCTGCCAGGCGAGCCCGCTCCAGAGCAACCTGAACCATCGCCCGGGCAATCCCGCGCCCGACGCACTCCGGTTCGGTGGCCACAATCCCGAGGGCAAAGTGCGTTTCCCGCTCGTGAACAAAACAGACCCCCCACAGTACACCGTCCCCCCCGTACGCACCGAGGGCCTGCCCGGGGTCCAGCGCCTCGTAAACCGCGGGAAAAAGCAGAAAGGGGTCCGGCGTCGTCCCGAACCGTGCCCCCTGCCGGAGCCGCGCCTCATACCAAACCACCAGCGCGCGGTGAATGAGGCTGGCAATCTGCTGGTGCCCGCCAGAGGGCAGAGGGAGTACGTTCATTAGGATGCGGGCAGGCGTGAGGGTTATTCAACGGCTGGAACCAGTTCAAGCACGATGAGATGCCATCAGGGCCCTGGCGGCCCTCAGCGCTGCCGGAACCAGCCGGTGATGCTCATGCGTGTTTTGTGGGCGGGCAGCACCTCGTGCCAGAAGTCGCCGGAGAGAAAGCACACGAGCGTGCCCATGCGGGGCTCAATCAACACAAACGGACCGCATTTTTCACCCGTGTCCGTCCAGAGCTTGAGCTCCCCCCCGTCGCCGAGCTTCCAGTCTGGATTCAGATAGAGAATGGCGGTGACAACCCGGGACCGCGTACCGGCATGCCGGTCCAGATGAGGCCTGTAAAAGCCTCCCTCAGGGTAGATTGCGAAATGTCCCTCGAACTCAAAAAGCCCGAGAAAAAAGCGCTGATTCAGCGCGAGCCGGAGCAGGTCCAGCTTTGCCAGATAGGCGCTCTGCTCAACGTAGGCTGCGTCCGTCCTGAGCCAGAGGACCTTGTCTCCACGCACCTCCTCGCGCACCTGCAACAGCGCTCCCCTGCCCACGCCAGCCCGGTGGAACTCGCCGTTTTGCTCGGCTTCCCGGCACTCCTCCCTGAGCCGCAGGGAATCCTCCTCCCCGAGACAGCCCGGGAATTCCGCCCACCCAAACTGATCCAGTGCGTTGAGAAGGCCGTTCATTCATCCACAAGCGGCTCCCCGGCCACAATAGCCAGTCAAATCGGACCGCCCACCGGACGGGGGCGTCGGGTTGGGACGCGACGGATTGGAACCGGGAACGTCCCAGGGTGACGGCTTCATTTAGGGCGCGGCGCAGCGCTCTAAGGGCTGGGTGCCGGGGTCAGAAGGAAGGTGCCGGTGTCGTATTTGGACTGATAATTGGCGGAGAATTGGTCCGCCCGAAGGGTGCCGGTGTAGCTGTAAACGCCACCACCCACGCAGGACTTGAGGTTGTGCTCACCTGAAAGCAGGTAGGCCTTTCCTTTGCGCTGGGCCGAAAGAGACACCGGATAAGCGGTGGTGAATCCATGCCAACCAGCCTCGAAAAAGATTTCCGCCTGCCCGTCTGCCAGAGGTTGAACCACGGCGCGAAGACGCCCGCCGGCATTGTGCCTGTCACTGTGCCAACGCCCCTGCCAGCGGGTTGGAGAAGAGGGCTGCCGGACCGCGGAGCTGCGGAGTCGCGCGGCATCCGCAGAATCGTGCGCACTGGCGGCGACCGATGCGCCCGGGGCAGCCGCCCCTTTCCACGCCCGTTCGAACTTGGGAGAGACACAACTTGGAAGGGCGAGGGCGACCAGAAGCAGGGCGAGGGGCAAAAAAATCGGGCGCATGAGAGGAATTCTGGAGAGTGTCCGTCTTGTATAACACTGGGTGCGGCTGGAAGTGAAGACAGAGGGAAGGAGCCCTCGGAAATTTGCCCGCGGCCGCAAAATGCAGGCTTACGGGTCGGCAGGGCCGGAAGCACACTCAGGGGGCTCCGTTGACTTGGATGAATGAAGTCCGCTAAGGTTCTTTTTCGCACCTATGAGCCAACCCTCGGCCAAACGCATCCTCTTTGTTTGCACTGGAAACACGTGCCGCAGCCCGATGGCTGAGGCGCTGTTGCGGCACGCGGTGCGCGGGCGCAAGGACGTGGAGGTGGGTTCCGCAGGGGTTTATGCCTCGGTCGGGGAGGGCGTAAGCGCCCATTCCGCGGAGGCCTGCCAGCAAATCAAGGTGCCGCTTCAAAACCACCGGGCCCGGCAGCTCACCAAGGAACTGGCCGACTGGGCCACCCACATTTTCTGCATGACCCCCGGCCACCGGGATGCCCTGGAGGACGAGTTCCCCCAGGCCGCACGCAAGGCTCACTTGGTCTGCGAGTTCGACGACTCCCTGCCAGCCCAAGTCCCGGACCCGATCGGTCAGGGGCTGAGCGCCTACATCCAAACCCGTGACACCCTGCAAAAGGCCCTTCCTTCCCTGCTGCACTTCATTGATTCCAAACCCATGAGCGACACCTCAAACCTGACGTCCCCCCCTACCAGCACCAAAAGCGAGCGCGCCTTGCGCGTGGCGATCGGCGCAGACCACGGCGCTCTGGAACTTAAAAAAGCGGTGCGCGAGGCCCTCGCGCGGCGCGGACACGCCGTGAGCGACTTTGGCACCAACAGCGCAGACAGCGTGGACTACCCCGATTACGCGCAGGCGGTTTGCCGGGCGGTGACGGCACACGAAGCGGATTTTGGAATCCTGATGTGCACCACCGGCATCGGCATGAGCATCGCGGCCAACCGCTTCCCGCAGGTGCGCGCGGCGCTGGTCACCGATGTCGAGGACGCGCGCACAACGCGCCAGCACAACGACGCCAACGTTTTGTGCATGGGCTCCCGCCACATCGACCCGTCCACCGCCGCCCGCATGGTAGACGCCTTTCTGGGGACAAGTTTCGAAGGCGGCCGGCACGAACGTCGGGTGGAAAAGCTCGAACACATGGGTACGGGTGCCGCCTCCTGCCAGTCCCTTTCCGAGGGGGATCCTGCGGTGTACGCCTCGATTCAGGCGGAGGCCCTCCGCCAGTTTGAGAACATCGAACTGATTGCCTCCGAAAACTTCACATCGAAAGCGATCATGGAGGCGCAGGGCTCCTGCCTCACCAACAAGTACGCCGAGGGCTATCCCGGCAAGCGCTGGTACGGCGGTTGCGAAAACGTGGACGTCATCGAGCAACTCGCCATCGACCGCGCGAAGGAACTCTTTGGAGCGGAACACGCCAACGTCCAGCCCCACTCAGGTTCGCAGGCCAACATGGCCGTGTACTTCTCCGTCCTCCAGACGGGGGACCGCCTCCTGACCATGGATCTGAACCACGGCGGCCATCTCACCCACGGAAACAAGGCCAACTTCTCGGGCCGTCTCTTTGACATCGTCCACTACGGCGTGTCCGAAACGGACGAGCGCATTGATTACGACGCCCTTGCCAAGACCGCCCTCGAGGTCAGACCCAAGATGATCACCGCCGGCGCCAGCGCCTACCCGCGCATCATCGACTTTGAACGCATGCGCGCCATCGCCGACTCCGTCGGGGCCTACCTCTTTGTGGACATGGCCCATATCGCGGGCCTTGTTGCCGGCGGCGTCCACCCCTCCCCCGTCGCGCTCGCCGACTTTGTCACGACAACCACCCACAAAAGCCTGCGCGGCCCCCGCAGCGGGCTGATCCTGTGCAAGGCAAAGTACGCCAAGGCCGTCGACGGCCAGGTCTTCCCGGGGTGCCAAGGCGGCCCTCTGGAGCACGTCATCGCGGCGAAGGCGGTGTGCTTTCTCGAAGCGTTGCAGCCCTCCTTCAAAGCCTACTCCGCACAGGTGGTCTCCAACGCAAAGGCCCTCTCCGCCCGCCTCAGCCACCACGGCTACCGGATCGTTTCCGGGGGGACTGACAACCATGTCATGCTGGTGGACCTCCGCCCCAAGGGCCTCAACGGAAAGGTCGCACAGGAAGCCCTCGATCACGCAGGGATCACGGTCAACAAAAACGGCATCCCCTTCGACACCGAAAAAATCACGCTCGGCGGGGGCATCCGGATTGGCACCCCCGCGGTCACCACCCGGGGAATGAAGGAGGAGGAAATGATGGAGATCGCCGACCTCATTCACTCGGCCCTGGCGCAGGTGCACGATCCGGCCCATCTGGGCAAGGTCAAGGATACCGTGCGCCAATTCACACGCCGCTTCCCCCTGCCGGGCTAGCCGCGTGCCGTCCTGACGCTCCCCTCCCCCTACGCGGCCCACCCGCCCGCACGGGAGGGGCTCGACAGGTGCCCACGAACCGGATGGGGAGCCTCCTTCCCCGGAAAAGGCACCACGCTCACTCATGTTTCCGTCCCCTGTTCCTCCCCGTCTCGCAGAGCCCCGCCCGGTTCTTGATCCAGCGGGTTGAAAGAGCGCGGTGTTCCAGCACCATCGGAGAGCCCCCCGGTCCGCCTCATGGCTTTCCCGTTGCCCTTTAGGCGAAGCCCCGATAAGCATTGCCGGCTGTGAACGCATCACTTTCGCCGACCGCCAACCCCCTCAAAGAGGGACTCTCGAGCCGCTCCATGCCCCGGCCCTGCAACGTTGTCATTTTTGGAGCTTCGGGTGATCTGACCTACCGCAAGCTCATCCCCGCGCTCTACAACATCGAGGCAGACGGCGACCTGCCTGCGACCACCCACATCACGGGTTTTGCGCGGCGTCCCAAAACCGACGAGGCCTTCCGCGCGGAGCTGGGCGAGGCGTTGGCGAAGTTTTCCCGTTCGGGCCGGATCGAGGGGGTGTGGAATGATTTTGTCAGCCGGGTACACTACCATCAGAGCGAGTTTGGAAATAGCGAGGGATACCGGGAACTGGCTGAAAAACTGGACAAGCTGGACGCCGAAAACGGAACGGCCGGCAACCGGCTGTTCTACTTGAGCGTGGGCCCCTCGGAGTTCGAAGGCATTCTCAGCAAACTGCAGGAACACGGCTTAAACAAAACCAAGGACGGCAGCTGGGCGCGCGTGATTGTGGAAAAGCCCTTCGGCCGGGACCGCGATTCTGCCCACGACCTCAACGAAAAAGTCAGCCGGGTGTTTGAGGAGAAGGACACCTACCGCATCGACCATTATCTGGGAAAGGAAACGGCCCAGAACATCATGGTGCTGCGGTTTGCCAACTCGCTGTTTGAGCCGCTCTGGAACCACAAGTACATCGACCACATTCAGGTGACGGCCGCAGAGCCGATGGGGGTCGAAGCGCGCGGGCCGTATTACGATTCGGCCGGGGCACTGCGCGACATGGTGCAAAACCACCTCACCCAGTTGTTGTGCCTCGTAGCGATGGAGCCGCCCACGGACCTGAGCGCCGACAGCGTGCGTGACGAAAAACTCAAGGTGGTGCGCGCCATGCGCAAGTGGACCCCCGAGGAGGTCGCCAAGAACGTCGTCCGCGCCCAGTACGGAACCGGAGTGGTCGGCGGCAAGGAAGTGCCGGCCTACCGCACGGAGGACCGGGTAAACCCGGAGTCCCAGACCGAAACCTACGTGGCCTTCAAGGTGCTCGTGGACAACTGGCGCTGGTCGGGCGTGCCGTTTTATGTGCGGGTGGGCAAGCGCCTGCCGCAGCACGGCACCGAGATCGCGGTTGTTTTCAAGGAAACCCCGGGGGTGCTCTTCAATGCGGAACAAGCCGGACTCGGGCCAAACGTGCTGGTGCTGCGCATCCAGCCTGACGAGGGGGTTTCGCTTCGGATCCAGTCGAAGCGGCCCGGAGTGCAACTGGCGATCGAATCCGTAAAAATGGACTTCCGCTACAAGACCAGCTTCGGCAAGCCCAGCCCGGAGGCCTACGAACGACTGCTGCTGGACGCCATGTCGGGCGATGCGACGCTTTTTGCCCGCCGGGACGAGGTGGACGCCGCATGGACCTTCATCGACTCGATCGAGCACGCCTGGCACCAAAATCCGACCCCCCCGCCGATGGCAACCTATCCTTCCGGATCCTGGGGACCAAAGGAAGCGGACGATCTGCTGGCCGCCGACGGCCGCGCCTGGCGCCTCCTCTAACCGGAATTTCCGATGGCCTTTGACCCAACAACACTCGGGCTGGAAGTCGAACTGACCAAGATTCCAGCGCAGCTCAAGGCGCTCTGGGACGGCGGCTCCCGCACCCGCGCAAGCCTCCTGAACTTTGTCGTCTACTGCCAGGACACGGCGGCCTTCGAGGCAAACACGGCGCTCATTTCGCGCTTTGTCCGTAACCACGCCTGCCGCGCCATTCTTCTGGGAGACTGCCCCACCCGCAACGGCCCCAAGGTGACGGCCTGGGTGCAGGCCCATTGCCGCATCACCAAAGCCGGCGCGGGGGAGGTCTGCAGCGAGCAGATCACGATTCTTGCCGAGGGCATGTCCCCCGAGGGCGTCTCCAACGCAGTGCTGACCAACCTGGACTACGACCTGCCCCTGAGTCTGTGGTGGCAGGGCCCGTTCCCGCCAAACGGCCAGTCCCCGCTCTGGGCACGCGTCGACCGCCTACTCTTTGACAGCCTTTCCTGGGAAGCCCCACTCGAAGCCCTCGGCCGCCTCCAGCAGATCCGCGCCAAGGCAAACATCCGGATGGCCGTGGCCGACCTAAACTGGACCAGGACCTTGAGCTTCCGCCAGGCGCTTTCCGAATGTTTCGACGCCCCGGCGCTCCGCCCCAGTCTGCGCCAGATCTCGCATTTGGAGATCCACCATTCGAGCGATGCGGCCACCACCGGCTGGCTTCTGCTCAGCTGGTTTACCGCCCAACTGGGCTGGACCGTCCTCCAGCGCGGCGCGCACCCTCTCCTCTTCTCAACCCCCTCGGGAGCCACTGTGGAATGCCGCCTGGTGGCCGATGCGCCCGCTCCCACTGTTGGTGTCACAAGGGTCAAGCTGAGGACAGAAGGACTGGAGCTACATGTGAGCAGGGAGGCGGGCACCCCCCTGCTGACCGCGAACCTTTCTGAGAACGGGCAGGCGACCGTGACCCACTATCCGGCAGGAAACTCCAGCGTGGAGAGTCTTCTTACCGAGGAACTCACCCCCGGACCAAAGCACCGCGTGTATCTAAAAGCCCTCCAGGCGCTGGAGACACTTCTCTAGCAAAGCGTTTCAGTGCGACCCAGCCCCTCTCCAACCGCGGCTACTCTTTCGCCTTGGCTGCGGCGTCAAGCTTCTTTAGAAACTTTGGCGCGTCCTTGTTGAAGTCCTTCAGGCAGGCTTTGCAGCAAAACTGCACTTCGCGCCCCTCGAATTTGTGGACGAAGGGCTTGCCCATGGTTCCAAGCTTTTCGCCGGAAACCACGCAGGTCGAGAGGGGGTAGGGCTTCGCAGGAGCCGGAGCCTCCGCCCCCTCGGCGGCATGTCCCCAAGGGGAACCCAAGGCCAGCACTGTACTGGCAACACAAAGGAAATAAGGGAGTTGGATGATTTTCATAGGTTTTTCAAGAATGAATGCTGATGGCATGTCTACGCTCGAAGGTCGCGCCACCCGAGTGTTGTTTTGGGAGCACCCAGGTCGGAGAGACCAACATTGCTTTGGAGATTACATGGAACGTGCAAAGCCTGCGAGCACTGGTGGCGGGGCCCTGGGCGGACTGGACCGCCCTCCAGTCAACACCCTTTGGACACCCGAAACACCCGGGGAACTTCGAAGATTTGACCTAGCTGTTACGCTGTTGCCAACCAGCTGAAATCTTCTGCCCTTATTTTGCCACAGTGACTGATTCCGAACTTCCCACCTCCGAGCGGGCGGACCGCCAATCCGCCATCGGGCAGCGCATCCTTTCGCGTGGAGGCACCAGCTGCCAGTACACAGTGCGGCTAGCCAATAACGCCGAGGACCTGCGCTCCGCCCAGACCCTGCGGTTTCTCGTGTTCAATCTCGAACTGGAGGAAGGCCTGGAGGCCTCCTACCTCACCCTTCGGGACGAGGATGCCTACGACAGCGGCTGCGACCATCTGCTGGTGGAAAGCGCCGGCGAGGTCGTAGGCACCTACCGGATGCAGACGGGTACCAAGGCTGCCGAGAATATCGGCTTCTACAGCGCGCAGGAGTTTGATTTGAGCCCGTTCGAGCCCATCCGCGCGCAGGTTTTGGAACTGGGCCGCGCCTGCGTTCACATTGAACACCGCAATTTGCAGGTGCTCTCACTGCTGTGGCGCGGAATTGCGGAGTATGCGAGGCAGCGTGGCTGCCGCTATCTTTTGGGATGCAGTTCGCTGACTTCGCAAGATCCGGAGGAGGGGCTCGCGCTGTATCAAATGCTTTCCCAACGGCACCTTGCGCCAGAATCGTTCCGCACCGTCACCCTGCCAGGCTGGGCCTGTCCCGAACCCGAGCAACAATCGGAACCGGCACCGGTTCCGCGCGCGCCGAAACTGCTGACCGCTTATCTTTCCCTTGGAG
>JBIKSY010000010.1:0-38222 GCA_044348365.1 Chthoniobacteraceae bacterium | reverse complement strand
CGGCTTGGCGCTCGACAATCCAAATCCCTCGGCTGTCATCAACCCGTCGGCGCACGGCATCCCACCCGCGGAGTTTGGGGACCATGTTTTTCTCGGAGAGAGCGTGATTCTTGTTCATGAGGCAACAGGGCAGGGAAAGCTTCATATTTTTGACAGACAATCCTTTGGCAAACTGTCCACTTTAAATTCGCCCCATAGGGTTTATGACAACCCCTCTTTCGGGACCGTAGCGGGGCAACTGGGAAGTCATGTGGTTATTTCCGCCCCGCACACGTACGACCCAAAACCCCACGATGGCAAAGGTTATGTTTTCGGGAAAACAGGCGCAACTTACAGCAAGGTTTTCGACTGGGGTTCCGGCCAAACAGCCGGGTACTTCGGATCCTATGGAGCAGTTTCTTCCAACATCGTTGTGTTTTCGCAGGGAATCAACGCGCAGTACGGAAGCGCAGGATTTTTGAAATTTTACAAGCTGAACGCTGTAACGGGTGCCAGCAACATGGTTTACTCTCATCCGCAAACATCCCTAGGAAAGGTTGCGATCTCAAAAAACCGGGTTGCTTCACTGACCGCGGTTACAGAAGGTGCCGTCCAGATCTTTAATGTTTCTCGGGATTCAAACGGCGATCCTGCGACGGTGGTTCTGTCCCAGACTGTACCGGTCAACGGGTTCTCAACGACTCTTCGGCGGGAGTTAGATCTGCTTGCTATCGAGGGAGACATCTTTGCGGTAGGCAATTACGGTGCCGCTGCTACTTCGGGCTCTCTTAATCTCACAGCTGCTGGCCGGGTCGAAATATTCGAATATAAAGACGGAGCCTTTTCGTTTAAGGAGAGCCTGAGGGCGCCTACACCGTCCGCAAATGCGCGATTCGGCTCTGCGGTCGCAATTTCCAATGGTACGCTTTTCGTCGGCGCGCCCGGGGAGACCGGGAATGAAATGGTTCCCGATGGTGCGGTTTATGCGTTTTCGCTGGCAGGCGCGGGCAAGTGTCTTGGCCGATTTTCTGCGCCCAGCCGATCATTCGGGGCACTCGAAGCCTTTGGAAGCGCCATGGTAAGCGATGCGTCCACGCTTGTAATTGGTGCCACCAGAGGTGTTGAAGGGGGACCAGGCTCAGGATCTGTTTACGTGTACAATGTGGGATTGCTTCATGCGGAATTGAAGGCAATAGCCGCCGCCGCGATTCTCGTCCAACCGAGCCCAGCAACCATTAGCACCGGTAGTCCGGTTTCTTTCTCCGTCTCCGTCGGCGGCATGCAGCCCTTCGAATACCAATGGCGCCGCAACGGCGTACCCATCGTTGGCGCGAATTCCGCAACCTACTCCATCGCCTCCGTTCAGGTCGCGCTGACCGGGGACTACGATGTGGTCGTCTCCAACGCCGCCGGGAGCGTGACCTCGAACGTGGCCAAACTCACTATCCCCTCTGGAGTGTCCATTGTCACCCAACCGCTCGCGCAGAGCGCAAACTTAAAGGCGGCGGTCACCTTGACAGTGGCGGCCGCCGGAACGGGGCCGATCACCTACCAGTGGCGTAGGAACGGCGTGGCCATCAAAGGGGCCACGGCGGCTTCCTATAAAATCGCCTCGCTCCTGACAACCACCGAGGGCCTCTACGATGTGGTCGTTACCAATCCGAGCGGCAGTCTGGCCAGTGCGCAGGCGGCGGTTTCGCTCAACAAGGCGGTGGCCATCACCAAGGCGCCCGTGGCCGTGGCGGTGAATCCCGGGGCGGCGGCTGGCTTTTCTGTCGCGGTTTCCGGGACGGAGCCGATCACCTACCAGTGGCGCAAGGGGACGGTGGCGATTCCGGGGGCGACCGCGGCTGCCTTCCAGATCGCTTCAGCCAAAAGCGCGGACGCGGCCAGTTACAGCGTGGTGGTCAAAAACGCGGCCGGCAGCGTGACAAGCAGCGCCGCCGCACTCTCCTTGAACAAGGCGGTGAGCATCACCACCCACCCGGTCGGCGGCGGGGTCAATTCTGGTGCAGGCAGGACGTTGAGCGTGGTGGCGACGGGGACGGCCCCGCTCACCTACCAGTGGCGCAGGAACGGAGCGCCGGTGCCTGGGGCCAGCCAGTCCAGTTACCAGATCGTCTCCGCGCAGGCTTCGAACACGGGCGTCTATGACGTGCAGGTGGGCAATGTCGTTGGGACCATCACCAGCGGTACGGCGGTCGTGACGTTGAATGCCCCTCCGACGATCGTGACGCAGCCCGTGAATCTTGTGGCGAATCCGGGCAAGGGCGCTTCCTTCAGCGTGGTGGCCGGCGGAACGGCGCCCTTCACCTACCAGTGGCGCAAAAACGGGGTGAACATTGCCGGAGCAGTTGCCGCGACCTACACGCTCGCCTCCGCGCAGGCAGCGAGTGCGGGTGTCTACGATGTGGTGGTCAAAAACGCGGCCGGCAGCGCGACGAGCACGAGCGCCACGCTGGGCGTCAACACGCCGGTGAGCATCGTGACGCAACCGAATGCGCTGACGGTGAACCCGGGCGGGGAGGCGGTCTTCAAGGTGACTGCGGCGGGGACGGCGCCGCTGACCTACCAGTGGCGCAAGGGCGGAATAGCGATCGCCGGGGGGACGGGGGCCAGTTACGCGGTGCGGTCGGCGCAGGGAAGCGATGCGGCCAGTTATGACGTGGTGGTGGGCAATATGGTGGGCAGCGTGGTGAGCAGCACGGCGAAGCTGGCGCTCAACGTGGCGCCGACAATCACGGTGCAACCGCTCGGAGGCGTGTTGAACCTTGGCGTGAGCAAGACCCTGGGCGTGACCGCCACCGGCACTGCCCCTTTGAGCTACCAATGGCGCAAAAACGGTACGCCTGTGGCGGGGGCAGTGGGTGCGACCTATGCGCTCGGTGCGGTGCAGGCGGCAAGCGCGGGCAACTACGACGTGGTGGTGGGCAACGTGGCGGGGAATGCGACCAGCGCGGCGGCTATGGTTTCGGTGAACGCGCCGCCGGTGATCACGGTGCAGCCGGGCAGTCTGACGGTCGCGGCCGGCGGGACGCTGAGTCTCAGCGTCACGGCACGCGGCAACGGGACGCTGACGTACCAGTGGAGAAAGGGTGGGGTGTCGATCGCAGGGGCAACGGGCGCGGGCTATGCGGTGGCAAACGCCCGAACGTCCGATGTAGGAAGCTACGACGTGGTGGTCAAAAACGCATACGGTAGCGTTTCAAGCGAAGCCGCTTTGGTGGTGGTGAACACTCCGTCTGCCGGTTCAAGGTACCGGTTCATCGGGGGCGTCTTTACTTGGACACAGGCCAAGGCGGATGCAGAAGCCAAGGGCGGGCATTTGGCGACGGTGACGAGCGAGGCGGAGTGGAGTGAGGCTGCCTTACAGTTGGGCGCTGACATGGACAAAGTCATGTGGCTCGGAGCCTACCAGTCGCCGGGAGCACCGAGTTTGACGGGCGGCTGGCGCTGGCTTACGGGCGAGCCTTGGGGCTACGCATCTTGGGCGGCGGAAGAACCCAATGGCGAATTTGGGGGGATATACCGAAATGGCGCCTATGCGCATGTGAATCACCCGTATTGGATTGGAATTTACGGGCGCTGGAACGATGGACCAGTGGACCACGGCACTGACGGCTACCTCCTCGAAACCGAGGCACCCGAAATCACTGCCCAGCCTACTTCCTTGACGGTCACCACCGGGACCTCTGCAACGCTTTCGGTCGCTGCCTTTGGCGGGATTCCGCTTTCCTACCAGTGGCGCAAAAACGGCGTTGCCATCGCCGGGGGAACGCAGGCCGCGCTCAGCCTGCCCTCCGCGGGTATCGCCGATGCGGGCAACTACGACGTGGTGGTCACCAACTCCAAGGGCAGCGTCACCAGCGCCATTGCAACGCTCACGGTGAACGGTCCGCCCTTGGCCATCACCACCCAACCCGCCGGCGCGAACCTCAACGCCGGGGGAACCGCCAGCTTTGCCGTTATGGCCACAGGGACCGAACCCTTGCGCTACCAGTGGCGCAAGAGCGGTGTGGCCATCACCGGCGGCACGGCGGCCTCCCTTGTGTTGCGCGAAGTCCAGCCGGCCGATGCAGCCACCTACGACGTGGTGGTGAGCGACGCCTCCGGGAGCGTCACCAGCACAGCTGCCATCTTGGCGCTCAACGTCTTCCCGACCCTCGACGCCCAACCTCTCTCCGTGGCCGTCAACCCGGGCGCATCCGCCACCCTGGCCGTGACGGTTTCCGGGACCGGGCCGATTTTGTACCAGTGGCGCAGGGACGGCGTGCCCGTCGCAGGCGGCACCTCGGCCACCCTTTCGCTGGCCGCGGCGCAACCCGGCGACGCTGGGCTCTACGATGTGGTCATCACCAACGTGGCGGGAAGCGTCACGAGTGCGGGCGCCCGTATCGCGCTCAACAACCCGGTGAATTTTTCGGCACAACCGGCTCCGGTGGCGCTCAATCCCGGCGGCGCCGGGGTGCTGAGCGTGGCGGTCTCGGGCACGGGGCCGTTTACATACCAGTGGCGCAGGAATGGCGTGCCTGTTCCGGGCGCGACCTCGGCAAGCCTGTCCTTCGCGAACGCGCAGACTTCCGACGCGGGAAGCTATGACGTGGTGGTGAGCAATGTCGCGGGCAGCAGCACCAGCGCCGCCGCGTTGGTCACGTTGAACACGCCCGTGTCGATTGCAGCGCAACCGCAGGGCGGCGCGTTTAATCCGGGGGACCCGTTGGCCCTGCGAGTGACGGCCGCGGGAACCGCGCCCTTCACCTACCAGTGGTTCAAAAACGGAGTGGCTGTTTCGGGTGCCACCGGAGCCACGCTTTCCCTTTCCGAACTCAAAGCCGCGGATGCCGGAAAATACACAGTCCGTGTCGAGAATGTCGCGGGAAGCCTCAACAGCGCGGAGGCGGAGGTTTCCGTGAACGCACCCGTCAAGATTACCGCCCAGCCTGTCGCGCTCACGGTATCCTCTGGGACGCCCGCCGTCTTTTCGGTGACGGCCGAGGGGACGGGGCCCCTGGCCTACCAGTGGCGTCGCAACGGTTCGGTCGTGGCGGGGGGCACTGCCGCCACGCTCGCCATAGGCGCGGCACAGACGTCCGATGCGGGCAGTTATGACGTGGTCGTAGGCAACGCCGTCGGGAGCGTGGCCAGCGGTGCGGCGGTCCTTGTGGTGAATGCGGGTGCGACCCTCACGGGGGAACCGGCGGACGCCACCGTCAACCCTGGAGCCCCAGCGGTCTTCAGCGTGACGGCCACCGGCACCGGCCCCTTCACCTACCAGTGGCGCCGCAACGGCGTGAACCTCGCAGGCGCCACCGGCGCTTCCTTCACGATCGCCTCCGCTCAAGCCTCTGACGCCGGCAGCTACGACGTGTTGGTCACCAATCCCGCCGGCGGCGTGGTCAGCCGGACGGCAACCCTTTCGTTGAACTCACCGCTGGCCATCGGGACGCAGCCGCAGGCGGTCACCCTCAACCAGGGCTCCGCTTTCAGCCTGAGCGTGGCGGCGACCGGGACCGGCCCGATCTCTTACCAGTGGCGAAAGGACGGAGTCCCCCTCGCCGGAGGCACGGGCGCAACGTATCCGGTGGCGGCGGCGCAGGCGGTGGACGCGGGCAGCTATGACGTGGTGGTGAGCAATCCTGTCGGGAGCGTCACGAGCCTCGCCGCGGCGGTGGGCGTGAACGTGGCGGCGACGATTTCGCAGCAGCCGGCGGGGGTGTCGGTGGAGATTTACTCGCCGCTGGTTCTGCAGGTGACGGCGGCGGGCACCGGGCCGTTCACCTACCAGTGGCGCAAAAACGGCGTCCCGATTTCGGACGCGGTGGAGGCGGTCTACACCAACCCGGCGGCGGGACCCGGCGCTGGCGGCAGCTACGACGTGGTGATCACGAATGCGGTCGGGAGCGTGACGAGTGCGCTGGCGACGGTGGTGGTGACGGCGGTGCCTGACAAGGTGTATCCGGTAGCCATCCTCAAGCAGCCTTCGCGGGCGCTGGTCCAGCCCGGGGCGCCGTTAAATTTGCGTGTGTCCGCGGTGGGAACCGGGCCGTTGGCGTACCAATGGTACCGCAACGGGGTGGCACTGGCGGGAGCTATGGCGGAGACGTACACGGTGGCCGCGGCGGGGGCGACGGAGATGGGCGTCTACTGCGTACGGATTTCCAACGGAGCCGGTGCGCTTTTGAGCGACAAGGTGCAGGTGGCGGTGGCCGGGGCGCCGGGGATCGCGAAGGATCCGGTGTCGTTCCGGGAACTGCGGGACGGAACGGTGGTACGCCTTGTGGCGGTGGCCAGAGGAACCCTGCCGTTCAACTATGCGTGGAAGAAGGACGACGGGACGAGCGTGGCCAGCGGCGCGCTTGGGGCAAGCCCCACCGGGGTGGAGGTCCCGCTGCCGGTGGTGGCCAGCGGCACCACGATGGGTTCGTACCGGCTGGTGGTGTGGAACGCATACGGCAGGGAGGAGAGCGCGCCGGCGACGGTGGAGTTGTTGATGTCTTCAACGCGGCTTCTGCGCCACGGGTGGACGGTGCTTCTGGATCCGGCGGTGTACAAGCCGGGGGTGAACCGCGTGGTGGGGACCTTCCCGTCAAGGGCGGTGACGCTGGACGACACGCTGATTGTCTCCTTCGGCTCCGTGGACACGCACACCTACGAGTGGGGCTATTCGACCAGCGGGTCGACCCAACTCAAGCTCATCCCCGGCCAGACGAGGCCTTATCTGGCGCTGCAAAGCGTGCCCGGCATCTCGCTCTCGAGCGCGTACGTCTTGCAGGTGAAAGTCACCGCCAAAAAGACGGGGTCCGTCTGGGTGTTGAAGTTCGCGACCGCCACGTTCAAGGCGGGCGCAGGCAACGCACTGCCCCCGGTGGAGATTGCGGTGGACCTCAACGACGCCTACGTGCCGAGCGGGGGCTCGGGCAACTTCGGGGTCGCCCTCGCCGCCAACGGCTCCCAGTACGGCTGCACGTTCAACTGGTACCGGCAGGGTCTCCTGGGGGCCGCTGAGCTTGTGGGCACCAACTCCACCGGCTTCTTCTCGGTGCCCGGGGCGAAGAGCACCGACGATGCGGACTACTTTGTGGTGGTGGTTGACGCCCTGGGGCGGACCGTGGAAAGCAAGCACGCCCATCTCTGGGTGTTTGTGGACGGCGAATAAACAAAACCAGCTTTCAGCAACGCAGCTCATGAACAGTGTCGTCTCCTACACCAACAGTTCGGTCCGCAATCTGGCCGTCTTTGACCTGAACCGCTCCTCCAGCCAGCACGCCAAAAGCGTGGCGCGGATTGCCAGTGGTACGCGGCTGGTGGAGACCTCTGAGGATCCGGGTGCGTACGCGGTGTCGTTGAAGCTGAGGTTTTCGGCCCGGGCGCTGGACGCGGTGGAGAAGGGACTGGTCAACGCGCAGTCCTTCCTCCAGACGCAGGAGGCCGGACTGGTGGCAATCGGGCGTGCGGTGGAGCGGATGAACGAGCTGGCCACGCTGATTCAGGACCCCACCCGGAGCGCCGGGGACGCGGAGGCGAGCATACTGGAGATGAACCAGTTGCGGGAGGAGATCGTGAGGGGACAGGCGGGCCGGCTCAACGAGCAGAAGCTGTTTGTGAACTATCTCGGGGAAACGACCGACCCGCTGAGTGTGCGGCTCGGGGACGGGGGAGAGACGCTGGATTTGACGCGCTCGGATTTCAGCGCCGGGGACATTTCCAACGCGTGGATTTTTGTGTTGGGAAACGAGGCGCCCTACGTGGGGATCGGGACAGACACGCCGGAAGGGTTGGCGGCGTTTGGGCAGGCGGGTTTTGACATTCTGTTGCAATCGGTCTCCTCCATGCTGGCGACCAACGGAGCGGAGCAGAGCCGGGTGCTGCACGCCTTGGATCAGGCGCGGACCCGGGGTGGGAATCTGGAGGCTGCGGGCAGCCGGGTATCGGATGTGGACGTGGCGCGCGAGGTGACGCGCCTCGGGCGGACGAGCATCCGGATGGAGGCGTCGCGGGCGGTGATGACGCAGGCCAACGTGCTGGGGGACCTCGCGGTGAGGCTGCTTGGGGGATAGCAGGCCCCGCCGCACCAAGGACGATCCGGTCGGTGCCGTTACGCCACGCCGGCTTTGACCAAGCGCACCTTGTGAATGGGGAGGCCCTGGGCGATGAAGCGCGCTTCAAAGTTTGTGAGGGGCTCCGCGGGGTCCTCCGGCCAGTTGGCACGCTCCCAGCCGGCCGCCTCCGCCACCACCTTTTCCATCCATTGGAAGTAGGGAAGGTCGTCGGTCTTGAGCCGAAGCTCGCCACCTACCGCCAACGTCAGCCGCACCGCCGCGAGAAACTCGGGCTGCACCAACCGGCGGCTCTGGTGGGCGCGCTTCGGCCAGGGATCGGGAAAGGACACGTAGGAAACCGCGACCGAACCGGGGGGTAGGAGGAACTTGGCAGTGTAGAGGTTTTCGAGCCGCAATACCCGCAGGTTCGAGAGGCCCAGCCGCGCGCCGTTCCGGCAGACCTTTTCCACGCGGCCCGCCAGCCTTTCGGTGGCCAGAAAGTTGCGCTCCGGATGTTTTTTAGCCATGGCCACGACAAAGGCGCCCTCGCCGCAGCCGTAGTCCACGCAGAGCGGTCCGGGCTGCGGAAAAAGCTCCGCCACCCTTGCCGGCTCCAAAATGGAGGCGGGTATCCAGTGGACGCTGTCTGGGGTCAGGGGAGTGGCGGCAGGAATCGACATTTGTTAGCTTACCTAACATTTGGCGGAGCAAAAGTGGAGCAAGGAAGGAGGCATTTGCGCAGGCCCGCGCCCAGACGCAAGGTTTGCCTTCCCCGGTGAGACACACAGGCTGGGAGGAACGCGGTCCCCCGCGCATCGGTCCTGTGGGTCCAATCCAATGTCCGGCCTCCGCGGATTAAGCCCAAAGGGCGCCCCTGTTTGGGGGTATTCTTTCGGCTTGGCTTGGCTAATGTTAGATTCCAGAACCTGTCGCCCGTTGTTTGTTCCCCAACCCATCTTCCCCCTTCCCTCATGAAGCTGCACTACTCCCTCCAGGCCGCCGTCTTGTTGGCGCCGGCCGCACTGGCCGCCGCCCCCTTTGAGCTACAATCCGGCGACCGCGTCCTGTTTATGGGCGACACCCTTCTCGAAAGGGAAGGCTCGGCCGCCGCCCTCGAGACGCTGCTGACCCGCCGTTTTGCCGAGGTGCCCTTTACGGTGCGCAACCTCTCTTTCAGCGCGGACCTGCCCACTGGCGTCTCCCGCGCCAGCTTCGACCCCGCCGCCGTCGGGATGGAACGCATCCGCACCCAGCTGGAGCTGGTGAAGCCCACGGTGGCCGTGCTCGGCTACGGCATGGCGGCCAGCCTCGAGGAACTCACCTACCGCTCCGGCGACCCCAATCTCAACGCGGATCCAACCCGCTACGGCGCCGAGTTTTCCGCCAAGAAATTCAAGACCGATCTGGCCGCGCTCATGGACGCGATCTCCGCGGCCTCGGCCGGCAAGCCGGTCCGGTTTGTGCTGCTTGCCCCGTTGCGGCACGAAGACCTGCGTGGCACGCGTCCGGGTCTGCCGGATCCGTCGGCCCACAACGCACTGCTGGCCGGCTACACGCAGGCCATCCGGGAACTGGCCGCCGAAAGGGGCGCCCGTTTCGTGGACCAGGCGGCCCTCGCCCAGCAGGCCGGGGGCGCCGCCCTCACCGACAACGGGATCCACCCCTCGGCCGCCGGTTTGGACCGGTGGGCCTCCGCCCTGGCCGCGGAACTGGGCTGGACGCCCGCAGGCAAGGCGCCCGCCCCCGACCTCCGGAAGGCGTTGCAGCGCAAAAACGAGCTGTTTTTCCACCGTTGGCGCCCCGCCAACCACACCTACATTTTCGGGTTCCGCAAACGGGAACAGGGGCGCAACGCCGTGGAGATCGAACAGTTTGACGCCCTTTTGGAAAAGGCCGACGCGGCGGTTGCCTCCCTCAAGGCGGGCAAGCCCGCACCTCCGGAGGCGGTGCTCCCTGCCGACATCCCCGCCGACCAACCGGTGGAGGCGCCCGTCTTCCAAATGGAGGACGGCCTCGAAATCAGCCTGTGGGCCGCCAACCCGCTCCTTTCCAAACCGGTCGAAATGAACTGGGACGCCAAGGGCCGCCTGTGGGTGGCCTCTACGCCGATCTATCCCCAGATCCAGCCGGGAGCCTATCCCACCGACAAAATCTTCGTCCTCGAAGACACCGCCCATAAGGGCCGCGCAGACAAGACGACCGTGTTCGCCGATGACCTGCTCATCCCCACCGGCATCGAGCCGGACCTCACCCCGGAAGGCCGCGGCGCCGCCTACGTGGGGGCCTCGACCGAGCTGCTTTTGCTGACCGACACCGACGGCGACGGCAAGGCCGACCAGCGCCGGGTCGTCCTCAGCGGGTTTGGTACCGAGGACACCCACCACACACTCCACTCGCTCCACTGGGGCGTCGACGGCCGGCTTTACATGAGCCAGAGCATCTACATCCACACCCACGCGGAAACCCCCTGGGGCGTGGTGCGTCTCAACTCCGGCGGTGTGCTTGCCTACGATCCGCGCACCGAAAAGGTGGAGGTCTTCGCCAAGGGCCTCGTCAACAACTGGGGCCACCAGACGGACGCGGAGGGGCAGTCCTTTCTCACCGATGGCGCCGGCAGCAACGGCGTCAGCTGGGCTTTTCCAGGCGCCACCTTTTCCCCTTCGGAAGGCGCAAAGGGCACGATGCCGAGCGTCAGTTCCGGAGGGTATCCGAAGTTCTGCAGTCTGGAAATCATCCGCAGCCCCATGTTCCCCGCCTCCTGGCAGGGCAACGCCATCACCAACGACTTTCGTGCCCACAGGATGGTGCGGTTTTCCGTTGCCGACCTGACCAAAGCGGAGCCGCCCAGGGGCGCCTACGCGACCAGCGACATGCCCGACGTGGCGCGCACCCCCGACCAGGGTTTCCGTCCGGTCGACGTCAAGCTTGGGCCGGATGGGGCGCTTTATGTCGCCGACTGGACCAATCCGGTCATCAACCACGGCGAGGTCGACTTCCGGGACCCGCGCCGGGACAAGAAAAACGGCCGGATCTGGCGGATCTCCCACAAGGACGGCAAGCCCGTGGATTGGAAGTCCCTGTGGGACAGGGAAACCCCGCAGCTTCTGGAGGCGCTGCTTTCCCAGAACTCGTGGGAACAACAACAGGCGCGTCGCGTGCTCAGCCAACGCCTGGGCAAGACCGGTTTCGGCGAACTGGACGCGTGGCGCAAGGCTAAGGGCACGCAGGAGGCCGAGCGGGCAGCCGCTTTTGCCAGGGCCACTGCAGGCGGTGCGGCCGCGGCCCTCGAGGGCCTGTCCGTCAAGGAGGCGGCCACGGCTTGCTGGGAGGCCCGCTGGCGCGGGGCGCTCGGAACGGTGGCTGGCAATGTCGAGCGGCTTGCCGCGCTCGCGCGGGATGCTTCACCCCGGGTTCGGATCGAGGCGATGCGCGCCCTATCAAGGATTCCCTCCGCGGCGGCGGGCGAGGCGGTGGCGGCGGCGGTCGAAAGGCAGCCAGCCAACGACCCCCAGTATGCGTTTGCGGCTAAGCTTTCAATGCGGGAAGCCGGCGCCTCCTGGGTGGAGGCGGTGACCAGCGGAGGTTGGGATTGGAAGGGGCGCGAAACGCAGTTGCTGTCGCGTTTGCAGGCGCTGGAGGTCCCGGAGGCGGGCAAGGCGCTCGCGGCGGTCATGAAGTCGCTCACCCTGCCCCAGGATCTCAGCGGGCCGTGGGCTGCGCTGGTTGCGTATGCCGGTGGAGCGGAGGAGGCAGGCAAGGTTTGGGCGGCTGCGGCGAAGGAAGGACAGTCGCCAGAGGCCGCCGTCCGGGGGCTGCAGGCATTGCTGGCGGCCGCGGGCCGTGGAGTGCGTCCGTCGGGGGATCTCAAGCCGCTGGAGACGTTGTTGAAGGCGCAAAGCCAGGCCGTGGTGCAGGCGGCTCTTCCGCTGGTGGGTTATTGGAAAATGGAAGCTCTCGCGTCCGATCTCGGGACGGCTGCCGCCAGCGCCAACGGGGCGCTTCGCAACGCCGCCGCCGAGGGGTTGCGCGCCCTGGGCGGCGAGGCGGCTGCAAAACAGGTGCGGCCGTTGCTCTCGGCGGAACGCCCGCGGGAGATGCGTTTGCTGGCGCTGTCGATTCTGGCCAAGGTGCGCCCGGCAGAGGTTGCCGTGGCGGCCGAATCGCTGTTGGCGGAAGCCGGCAAGGCGGCCGATGCGCTGCCGGTGTGGCGCACGCTGACGACGGCCGACGTGGGCGTCGCACAGAAGCTCGCCCTCCAACAGCGGGAGAAGCTCAGCGCCGTTGCCAAGGAGGCCGGTTTGCAGGCGGCCCGGGAACTGGGCAGACGCGGCGCAGGATTGGAAGAGGCGCTCAAAGGAAAAGCGGACCAACCGGTGGCGACCAACACGCCCCAAGCCTGGGCCAAGCTGGTGCAGGAGCGGGGCAACTCCGCCAAGGGCGAGTTGCTCTACCACAGCAACCGGCTCAACTGCGTGCAGTGCCACCAGGTTGGCGGCGCGGGTGGAAAGCTAGGACCCGACATGTCCACCATCGGCGCCAGCGCGCCGCTGGACTACGTCATCGAAAGCGTGCTGATGCCCGCGGCAAAGGTGAAGGAAGGCTACCACGGCGTGAACTACACCCTGACGGACGGGGGCGCGATGACCGGCGTGCCGTTTGAAGAAAACGCGGCCGCGGTCCGCATCCGCGTTCCGGGCGGATTGGAACTGGACGTGCCCAAGGCCAAGATCAAGTCCTCGGAAATCATCGGCTCGCTGATGCCCGCCGGGCTGGTGGATGCGCTGAGCGAGGAGGAGAAAATCAACCTCTTCGCGTTTCTCGGATCCGTCGGCCGGCCGGGTGCGTATGACGCAAGCAACGGCGGGGTGGCTCGCTCCTGGAGGATCCTGGCCAAGGCGGACGACGCCCTGGCCGGACGCGCCCTCCCCGCGGCGGGGGCAGCCTACACGCTGACCGACGGGCGGCTGCTGCCGGAGCACTGGGAAATGCCCCTGGCAATGGCGGGTGCGGCCGAGGAGGTTTTCGCGGTCGCTAAGTTCCAGTTGGGCGCCAAGGCGAAGGTGGATTTGTCCGTCTCGGGCGGCGAAAAGGTCTGGGTGGACGGGCAGCCGTTCCAGCCGGGAGCCCGGTCCTTTGAGGCCGGGGAACACACCCTCACGGTGTCGGTGAAATCCAAGCAGTTGCCTTCCGTGTTGAAGGTGACCGCGGATAACGCCCGGTTTGTGACCCCCTGAGCCCCTCTTTTGCGCTTCCATTGCCGTTTGCGGCTTTCTCCCTTGCGCACTGGGGCGGATGGGTGAGTTTTAGAGGGATCCACCACCCATGAGTGCCTCAAACCTCCTTGTTCTCGGCCTGCTGCTTTTGACGGCCAACCTGTCGTTGTGCGCTTTGTTCGCCCCTTCCCGTTCGGGAAACGAGGCGGCCGACCGGTTGGTGCAGCTTTGGAAGCTTTTGTTTTTGGCGATGATCGAGGTGGGCGCCTGGGCGGTGGTGCTGCACCAGGGCGGCGCCGCTCCCACCCTCTTGGAGACTTTTACCCGCTGCGCCGCCTGCTTTGCGCTGGGGGGCGGCGAGGGGGGCGGTTTCGCTCCGCCCTGGGGGGAAATGAAGTCCTTCATGGCGCTCAACGGGCTGCTGTTCATCCCGGTGGCGCTCATTCCCTGGATGACGGGCGCACCTACGCCCAAACGGGAGCCGGACTTTTCGGAGGAGCTCTTGCAGATCCCCGATTTGCTGCCACTTGCAGATGCCGACCCACTGCCCGGAGTGGTCGAATCCGCACGCCAAGCCGTGGAAAGCGTTTCTCCGGGGGTCCCGGCTGCTGCCGCCGTCGCTGCACACGTGCCTGCGGAACCCATGGTGGCAAAGGTTCCCGAACGCACGGAGCCTTCCGTTCCGGCCGCCGCCGACAAACTTACCTCGAAAAAGGAGAGTGCGCCCCAGCCGCCGCCACTCCCCACGGTGACCGCTCCCGCCGCCGTGCCGGCAGCGGGACTGCTTCCGGAGCAGAAGCCGTTCGGTTTCCGTCCCACCATTCCGAAGGTCCAGTCCCGGCTGGAACCCGACTCGCCGGAGGCGGAGTTGGCCGAACAAATGAAACCGGTCGGCCCGACCCCGCCGCCGATCCGCTTCCGTTGGAACGAGGAAGTCCGCTGAGGCGTTTCCCGCAACGGGCGGTTCCGAGGCGGCCCCGCCCCTTGCCGTGGCGCTGCCGGCTTACTCCATCCGGTGCACCACCCGCTCGATATGGAGCGAGTGGCCGGTCTTCTCGTCAATGTCGATGAGTGCGCCGTGGAGGACGACGGGTCCGCGTGCCACCGGATAGGAAACCGGCAGGCCGGTGAGGAAGCGGTACAGGATCGAATCAATATCCCTGCCCAGAACGCTTTCCACCGGTCCGCACATGCCGGCGTCGCACAGGAAGGCGGTGCCGCCCGGGAAGATCTGTTCGTCGGCGGTCTGGGTGTGGGTGTGGGTGCCGACCACCGCGGAGACCTTCCCGTCTAGGAAGCGGCCCATGGCGATCTTTTCGCTCGTGGTTTCGGCGTGGATGTCGACGAAGATGACGGCCGTCTCTTTGCGCATGCGGGCCACCTCGGCCCGCATCGCCAGAAACGGATTCTCGAGCGGCGGTTGCATGAAGGTGCGTCCCTGCACGTTGATCACACCCACCTTTCCCTTGGCCGTTTCCAACACGATCGACCCATGGCCGACCGTTCCCTCGGGGTAGTTGATGGGACGCAAAAGCCGCGGTTCCGTGGGCAGATAGGGCAGCAGATCCTTCTGGTCCCAAACGTGGTCGCCGGTGGTGATTACCGCCACCCCGGCACGCAGCAGATCCACGCTGATCCGCGGGCTGATCCCGCGTCCGCCCGCCGTGTTCTCTCCGTTGACCACCACAAAATCCACGCCCCGCTCTTGTTTGAACCAGGGCAGGGCCTCCACCACCGCCTTGCGGCCGGGTTCACCGACAATATCTCCAAGAAACAGCAATCTGAGCATCCCCCACATTTAACGAACCGCCGCGGGTCTGGCCATGGGTTTCCTCCGGCGCCCACCCGCCCGTCGAGGGCAAGTGACCCAGCCTAAGGGCGGAAGCAAAAGGAACCTCCGAAACACCAGCGGCGTGACGTCCCGCGGGAACGGGGCTAAACTAAATACGTATGCACCCCTGCCCGCTTCAGCGCTGGTTTCCCTTTTTGGCGCTCCTGCTCCTCGGCCCGTTGCACGAAGCCGCATTTGCCAGATCCAGCCCGCTGGCTGGGCCTGTGGATTGGAGCTGGTTGCGCGCCTGCGACGGGGTGCTGTCGCGCGCCCAGTTTGTGAAGCTTTTGGATGAAATGTACGCTCCAGGCGGTGCCGCAGCCGGCTGCGTCGAGGTGGGTGAGCGGGCGGTGCGCGTCCGCACCGGCGACGACGCCTGGACCGAGGTGGCCCTTGCACCCGAGGGCGCGCCCACCAAGGCGCCGGAGCGGTTCTGGCGCACCGCCTCGGAAATGGGGGCAGCCTCCTCGGAGCGTCCGCTCAAGGGGGTGCGTGTCGCCATCGACCCCGGCCATCTGGGCGGGGACTGGGCCAAAATGGAGGGCCGTTTTTTTCAGATGGGCCGCAGCCGCCCGGTGCGGGAGGGAGACCTGACGCTTGCGGTGGCCAAAAAACTCAAGCCCCAGCTCGAGAAGCTGGGTGCGGAGGTGCAACTGCTCCGCACGAGCAGCCGGCCTGTCACTCCGGAACGTCCCAAAACCCTGGTCGGCCCCGCCGTGGCCGAACTCAAGGGCAGCCCGACGCCGGAACGCATCCAGACGCAAAGCGAACTTTTGTTTTACCGGGTCAGCGAGATCCGCGCACGGGCCCGGCAGGTTAATGAGCGGTGGAAGCCGGACGTGGTGCTCTGTCTTCATTTGAACGCAGAGGAATGGGGCGAGCCGGAGCATCCGCAGCTGCAACCCCGCAACCACCTGCACGCGCTGGTCAACGGCTGCTACGGCGCCAAGGAACTGGACTGGGACGACGTGCGCTCCGAGATGCTGGCGCAGCTTTTTCAACGCACGTCGGCCGAAGCGCTGCCCCTCACCGAGGCAATCGTGGACGCGCTGGCCGAGGAGACCGGGCTGCCGCCGTTCACCTACTTTTCCTCCAACGCGCGGCGCGTGGGCGGCTCCGCGTATGTCTATGCGCGCAACCTGCTTGCCAACCGGCTTTACCGGGCGCCGGTGGTGTTTCTCGAGCCGTATGTCATGAACAGCGAACCGGTTTGGAAGCGCGTCCAGATGGGCGATTATTCGGGGGAAAAAACAGTCGACGGCGTGCCCCGCAAAAGTCTCGTCAACGAGTACGCCTCCGGAGTCGCGGAGGGTCTAGCGCGTTACTACCGCCGGGCACGAGTCAAATCGTGACACGACGCCTCCCCTCCTGAGAGTATTTGTTAACACGGTGTCGTGACTTCGCGTTGCGCACCGGTTTAAAAGCCAACCACCTCACCCCCATCCATGAAAGCCCACCTCTTTCTATCGCTCTGTCTGGCCCTGGCCCCGCAACTGCAGGCCCAGGACGCCAAGCCCAAGGCCGCCACCTACCTCACCGTCGAGGACGCCCGCAAGGACGGTCCCGATGTGGACCTTCAGGGTGAGTACAGCGATTCCAAACTCGGCGCCCAAGTCATCGCGCTCGGCAACGATACGTTCCGCGCCGTCTTCCACCACGGCGGACTCCCTGGCCAGGGCTGGGACAAGGGTGCAAAGGTGGAGCTCGAGGCCACGCGGTCCGGCGAGGTTGTGGAGTTTTCAGGCGAGGGGTTTAAGGCGACGCTTAAAAAGGACTCCCTTTCCGGCGAAAACGGCTCGGGCAAGTTCAACCTGCAGAGGGTGAACCGCCAGAGCCCCACCCTCGGTGCCAAGGCCCCCGCCGGCGCAGTGGTTCTCTTTGACGGCTCAAACTGCGACGCCTTTGTGGGTGGACACTTTGACGAACTCAATCGCAACCTGTTGGCCTCGGGTTCCAAGACCAAGCAGGCCGACTTTCAAAACTACACCCTGCACGTGGAGTTCCTCCTGCCCTTCAAGCCGCTTGGCCGCGGCCAGGACCGGGCCAACAGTGGCGTTTACATGCAGGACCGGTACGAGGTTCAGGTGCTCGACAGTTTCGGCCTCAAGGGACTCAACAACGAGTGCGCAGGCATCTACTCCAAGACGCCTCCGGCCGTGAACATGTGTTTTCCCCCCCTCGTCTGGCAGACCTACGACATCGACTTCACGGCGGCCAAGTATGACGGGGAAGGCAAGAAGTCCCGGAACGCGGTCATCAACGTGCGCCACAATGGCGTTCTCGTGCACGACCAGGTCGAGATCTCCGGTCCCACCGGCGGCGGCAAAAAGGAGGATCCGACCGGCGGTGCGATCCAGTTGCAGGGCCACGGAAATCCGGTGTGCTACCGCAACGTCTGGCTCGTCCCGCGGTAGCCTCCGCATCAGTCCGCACAAAGCCCACGTCCCGCGCGTCGTCCACATTCTCCCCCCAATGAAACGCATCCTGACGGTCCTCTCCCTTGCCTCGCTGTTCCTCGGTGCGGCCCACGCCCAGCAGCCCAAACCCTTGTTTCCCGCGGAACCCCGGGAGATTGCGCCTGGGGTTTGGTTTCAGCAGGTGAACGGCAGTTCCAACTGCAGCTGGGTCGTCTTCGACGAGTACGTGCTGGTGATCGACGCCAACTTTTCGTGGGTCGCGCAGGCCCTCGAAGAGCGGATCAAAAAGACCACGCCCAAGCCGATCCGCTACGTCTTTGACACCCACCACCACGGGGACCATGCGGAGGCGAATCCGTGGTGGGCCAGCCGCGGGGCCGAAATCATCTGCCAGGACGCCTGCCGGGCTGAGTTGGAGGAAAAGGGCGCCAAGCAGTGGGAGGAAATGCTGGTGAAACACCCGGAGTTCAAGGCGGTGCCCTTCAAACTCCCCACGAGTAGCTTTTCCAAAACGAAGGTGCTTGAGGACGCCCACCACCGTGCGGAACTCGTCACCTTTGGCTGGGCCCACACCAAGGGAGACGCCTTTGTCTGGCTCCCGAAGGAAAAGATCATCTTCACCGGAGACGCCTGCGTGAACGGCCCCTTCAATTACCTGGGGGACGCCAGCACCGCCGACTGGATTTCCGTTCTGGACGCGGTGGACAAGCTGCCCTTTGAAACGCTCTGCCCCGGCCACGGCCCGCTGGGCGGACGCGACACCCTCGCAGAACAGCGCTCCTACTTTGTCGACCTCCGCCAGATCGTGGGCGACATGATGAAGCAGGGCAAGTCCTTCGCCGAAATCGAACGCAGCGTCAGCCTCCCGCGCTACGAGAAATGGGCCGGCCGCAAACCCGCGACGCTCAACATTCAGAAGGTCCACGACGAGCTGCGGCTCGCCAAGTAGGCCGGCGCGCGACGGCGCGACTCAAGTGTCCCGAGGAAGCTTCAAGCCGCCCGGTCCTACTCGACGACCTCCACGCGGACGCCCTCGCTGATGGAGTCGGGCGGATTTAGCACCACGCGCCCCCCTGGCGGGAGCCCTTCCAACACCTCCACCGCGCTGCCAAAGTCCCGCCCCAGCACGACCTTGTGCAGGCGCGCCAGCCCGCCCGCATCCACCGACACCACCATCGCGCCGTCGGTGCGAAAAACCAGGGAGTTTGCGGAAACCGCCAGCGGCCTGTCGGTCTCCACGTCCGCGAGGCGCACCTGCGCGTAGCCGCCGGCCAGCAGGCCACCGTCCGCATTGTCCGCTTCCAGCTCCACCAGAAGGGTGCGCGAAGCGGCGTCGATCGCCCCCGCCGTCCTGACGACCTGCGCTGCGACCGGCTTGCCGGGCCGCTCCGCGAGCACCAGCGCTGCGTGCTGTCCCTTCTTGATCCCCCGCGCGTACGCCTGCGGGACATGGATGAACACACGCAGACGGGAGGTGTCCGCCAGATGAAAGAGCTCCCTGCTCCCGCCCGCCACCACCAGTTGTCCTAGGTCCAGGTTCCGCGCCGTGACCGTGCCGGCAAACGGAGCGGTGATCATCGCGAACGAGGCGATTTGCTGCAGTCGCTGGACCTCCGCGCGTGCCGTGCCCACCGCCGCCGCCTTGAACTCGACGTCCGCCTGTTTCTCGTCGGTTTCCTGCGAGGAAGCGGTTTTGGCGGCGAACAGTTCCTGCCAGCGCTTGGCTGTGGAATCGGCCAGCTTGTGCGCGGCTTCGGCGAGCTTGAGCTGGGCCTCGGCCCGGCCGAGTTCCCTCTCCAGCTCGGGGGTGTCCAGCTCTGCAAGCAGCTGGCCCGCCTTTACCTGGTCCCCCAGGTTCGCATGCCACTTCCGGACGTACCCGCTCACACGGGCAAGCAGCGAGGCCTCGGTGCCCGGCCGCAACTCCGCCGGCAACGCCAGTGGCACCCCAACGGGCGCCGGAACGGCCTCCCCGATGCGCACACGCACCACCGCAAGATCCTGGGTCTGCGCCGCCGCCACCGCCTGCCGTTTGAGTTTGGGCAACATCCCCGCCACAAACAGCCCGCCGGCCGCCCCAAGAACCACAAGTACCAGCAGGTAAAAAGCCACACCGGAGGTGCGCGGAATCGTCGCAGACTGGGCGGCGGCTAGGGACTCATTCGGGGCGTTCACGGTATTGGAGTAAAGGGCGGTCCAAGAGGCGACCCGGGAGCGGTCGAAAAATTGGAGGTACGAAGGGAAAGGCTCCGGAAGCGCAAGGAATCAACCGCGCCCCGCGGAAACCGACAGGCTATGCGCAATCCGGGGCGTATTCAAAGGCTCAGTTCGTCCTGCGCCCGGAGCGCTCCGGGCGCGTGGAGGACCGTCAGGGTGCATTGACGCTTCAGGCCGCCGCTGGTTGAATCCTGTTCCGATGCTCAGACTCGCCCTCAAAATGCTGTATGGCGACCGCGCGAAATACATGATGTTGGTGTGCGGCCTGAGTTTTTGCGCTCTGCTGATGTCACAGCAGATCTCGGTTTTCTGCGGTCTGTTGCTCTGGACCAATGCGACGGTGCGCAACATTCGCGTTCCGGTGTGGGTGGCCGATGCCAAGGTCGAGCAGGTCAACGAAGTGGTGCCCATGCGCGAAATCGAGGTGCAGCGGGTGCGCTCCGTGCGTGGAGTGGAGTGGGCCGTGCCGCTTTACTGGAGCCTTCTCCAGACACGCCTTCCCGACGGCACCTTTCAGGCGGTCCAGCTCACGGGCCTCGACAGCGCCACGCTGGTCGGGCGCCCCACCAAGATGCGCGCCGGCAACGTCGAGGATCTGCGCCTCCCCAACGCCGTCATCGTGGACCAGGTGGCCATCGCCAAGTTCGCCAAGCGGGGGATCGCTCTCAAAGTGGGCTCCACCTTCGAGATCAACGACAAGGAGGCGCGCGTGGTGGGGATCTGCGAAACGGAGCGCTCCTTTCTCGGGCAGCCCTACGTCTTCACCACCTACTCCCGCGCGCTGGAATACTCGCCGCCCCAGCGGAAGCTGCTTTCCTTCGTGCTCGTCCAGCCCAAGCCCGGCGTTGCCGTTCCGGAGTTGCTCGCGCGGATCTCGGCAATGGACGGGCTGCGCGCCTTCAGCTCCGACCAGCTCAAGTGGGACACGTTCATGTGGTACGTCAAAAACACGGGCATCCCCATTTCCTTCGGCACCGTCGTGATCCTCGGAATCGTGGTGGGCATCGCCATCGCCGGGCAGACCTTCTACCTGTTCGTGCACGAAAACCTGCGTTTCATGGCGGCCCTCAAGGCCATGGGGGCAGGCTTCGGAACACTGGCACAGATGGTTTTTCTGCAGGCGTTTACGGTGGGCTTTACCGGGTACGGAATCGGCGTGGGCATCGCAGCCATGTTCGGCAATGCCGTCCTCAAAAAGGGCGAGCCGCCCTTTTACATGCCCTGGCAGGTGCTCGTCTTCGCCGGGGTGATCATCCTCTTAATCTGCTGCCTCTCCGCCTTCGTAGGGTTGCTGAAGATCGCCAGAACCGAAGCCGCCATGGTCTTTAAATGAGCGCCCCTACGGAATCCCACCAGCCGCTCGCGGTCCAGACCGTTGCCCTGGTCAAAAACTATGGCCGAGGCGACAACCTGGTGCAGGCGCTCAAGGGGGTGGATTTTGAAGCGCGCTGCGGCGAGCTCCTCATGATTGTCGGCCCGTCGGGCTGCGGCAAAACCACGCTGCTGAGCGTCATCTGCGGCACCCTCGGATACGACTCCGGCTCCGCCGCGATCTTCGGCAAGGACCTTGCCGGCATGAGCACCGCCCAACTCACCGCGTTCCGGGGCCGGAACGTCGGCTTCATTTTCCAACAGTTCAACCTCATCCCCTCCTGGACCGCACTCGAAAACGTGAGCGTGCCGCTGCTGCTCAACGGCGTCGGGCGGGCCAAGGCGGAGAAGGCTTCCGCCGCGCTCCTCGCCGAGGTTGGCCTGCAGGACAAACTCCAAGTGCGTCCCGGGCAGCTCTCCGGAGGCCAGCAGCAGCGGGTGGCCATCGCCCGGGCCATCGTGCATGAGCCGCGGCTCCTCATCTGCGACGAACCCACCGCCGCGCTCGACGCCGCCTCCGGCCGCAAAGTCCTTGAGCTGCTTAAGGAGCGCGCCTGCAGGCCCGACCGTTGCGTCATCATTGTCACCCACGACAGCCGCATTTTCTCTTTCGCCGACCGCATCGCAGAAATGGAGGACGGTCAGATCAAGGCGGTCCACGGAGAGGGAGAAACCCAGAAGTTGTATGTTTAAAAGCGCCTCTTTTCTTGTCGCCATCGCGGGCATCGGCCTCGCGGCAAACCTTGTCCGCAAGCAGGATATCCAGGAGCCCGTGGCCCCGCCGCTCAGTCCTCCCCCCTCCGCTCCGTACGCGCAGTCCATCGGCGCCCGGGGGCTGATCGAGGGAGTCGACGAAAATGTGCGCATCGCCCCCTCCGTCGCCGGCCTCGTCGCCGCCGTACGGGTGAAGGTCGGAGACGAGGTGGAGGCCGGACAGATCCTCATCGAACAGGATGGCCGCGACGCGGAGGCGCAGATCGTCGTGCAGGAAGCCAACGTGGGGGCGATTCAGGCCTCCCTGGTTGAGAGCGAGGTGGTGCTCGCCGACAGGCAGGACCAGTGGAGCCGGGTCGAACAGCTCGGCGCCAGCAAGGTGGTCAGCGTCGACGAAAAGCAGCGCACGCTGTACGCCTTCCGCGCCGCTGCCAGTCGCGTGGAGTCACGCAAAAGCGACCTTGCCGCCGCCCGCGCCCTGCTTTCCAGGGCCCGCGTGCAGCGGGACCTGCTGCTGGTGCGCGCCCCTCGAGAAGGGACGGTTTTGCAGCTCAACGTGCGGCCCGGAGAATATGCCGTGCCGGGAGCCGCGGAGTACAGCCTGCTGCTGGGCCGCACCAAGGAACTCCAACTGCGCGCCGACGTGGACGAGGACAACGCACCCCGGGTCAAGGCCGGTTGCCAGGCCATCGCCTTCATCAAGGGCGGCCACTACGACGCGGTGCCACTGCGCTTCGTGCGCATTGAACCCTACATCGTGCCCAAGCGCTCGCTGACCGGCGAAAGCGGAGAGCGCGTCGACACACGGGTCCTGCAGGTGATCTTCCGGTTCGACCGCACCAGCGTGCCGGTGTACGTCGGCCAGCAGATGGATGTTTTCCTCAACGCCGAATAAGCCCGGTTCCTGCCGGCGAGGTCGGCGAGGTCGGCGAGGTCGGCCAGCCAAACATTGGCCCCGGCACTGGCGGGTGCGCGTGGTGTTTTCAGGTGGCCACTGGTTTGCGGGAGGGCGGAGCCGGCAGGGTTTGTGCGTGTTGGCACCGCGGCGCAACGCCCGCTGCTGCAGGGAAATGTCTGAGGGGGATGGGAGGGGCGCGGACGAGGCCGGAGACGGGGAAACTCGCCGTGGCGAAACCCCGGCCCGCCGGCGAGGTTTCCACCCTATGAAAACTCGTATTGTTAAGCGCTCAAACTGTCTTTCCCCGACCGCTCTTGGCGCAGGCTCCGGGGGACGGGGATGTCTACGGGGCGGCGGGCTGTTGGCTGTGGCCGCGTCCGCGTTGCTGCTCGGGCCGTTGTTGAGTAACGCTTCGGAAACGGACGAAAACCTGGAGGCCACCGTGCGGGGCGCCTACGTTTTTCGAACGCTTCTTGCCGAGGAGGGCATTGCCATGGAGGTGAGCAACGGCATGGTCACACTGCGGGGGAGTGTGGGCATTCCGCTGCAGCGAGAACTTGCGGAGGAAGCCGTGGCGGCACTTCCCGGGGTCAAGAGCATCGACAACCAGATTCTCGTCAAGCCGGCCGCGCCGGAGGCGGCGGACGCGTTGCTGGCGCTCAAGGTCAAAACGATTCTGGGCCTGCACCGCAGCGGGCGCACCCACGCCGCGCGGCTTGAGGTCATCGGGGGCGCGGTGGTGCTTAAGGGGGAGGTGGAAGACGAGGCCCAGCGTGTGTTGGCCGCGGAGTCCGCGGCGGATGTCGAAGGGGTCAGCGAGGTGCGCAACGAGTTGACGGTTTCCCCGGCGCGGGCTGCTGACGCTGCGGCGGCCAAGGCGAACAACGGCCGCGGGCCGGGGGGGGCAGAAGCCGTCGGTGAAGTGGACGACCCGTCGGTGGCGGCGCAGGTGCGCATGGCGTTGCGCGCGCACCGCAGCACCGGAAGCCTCAAGCCCGGGGTGGAGGCGAAGGAGGGCGTGGTGACCCTTACCGGTCATGTGGGCAGCGTGGCGGAAAGGGACCACGTGAGCCGGCTGTGCGGGGACATCCACGGCGTCCGGAAGGTGGAAAACAAGATGACGCCTGAGCCCGAGTCGACGGAACACTGAGGGCGCCTGTGGCTGGGGGGTTTGAGGCATGACGCCCGTCCTGGAAGGGGAACCGGCCGGTGGCGGCCGGTCCTCTAGGGTGGGCGTGCCGGGGGAGTTTCTCCTTGGCCATGCCCTCCAGGTTGGGTGGCCGTCAGGCGGGCTTCCTCGGCGCCGGAGCGCCCGCGCCCACAGACTTATCTGGTGGGGCCGCCGGGCTCCGGGGGCTGTTTGAGCCCAAATTCGAGGAGCTTCGCGCTGTCCTCCCAGATGCCCGGTTTGTCGGTGTGCATGACGACGGCGATGGCTTCGCGGCCGGCGCGGGCGGCGGAGCTGGCAAGCACCTGTTGGGCTGGAATGGTGTAGCCGGTCTTGACCCCGTTGCACCCGGGAAAGCGCTGCAAGAGGCGGTTGTGGTTGGAGAGCATGAAAGTGCCCGTCGGCGCGGCCCAGGGGGCCTGTTGGGTGCCTACGATCTGGCGGAAAAGGGGCTGGTTCATCGCCGCACGCGTGATGAGCGCCAGGTCCCGCGGACTCGTGTAGTGGCTCGGGTGGTGGAGCCCGTGCGCATTCATAAAACTCGTGTTCGTACAGCCCAGTTCCTTGGCGCGCTGTGTCATTTTGAGAGCGAACGCCTCCGCCGTGCCGCCGTTGTCGCGGCCGAGGGCGTGGGCCACATCGTTGGCACTTTTAAGCATCAAACCGTACAACATCTGCCGCCGGGTGTAGGACTGTCCCGGCCGGAGGCTCAGGCTGCTCTCCCCGACTTTGGCGTCCTCCTCGGTCACCTCCACGGGCGTCTCCAGGCCGCCGGCTTCGATCACGAGGAGCCCGGTCATGATTTTGGTCGTGCTTGCCGGGTAAAACCTGGTGTCGGCGTTTTTTTCGTACAGCGACCTTCCGCTGAGCGCTTCAATCAGCATGGCGCCCCGGGCAGCCAGGGCCATTTCTCCGTCCTCCGTCGTGGGCGGGACCTGGGCGGACGGCGCCACGCGAGCGGCAGGGGCTGCCTTTTTCCTGGGCGCCGGCCGGCCGGGGGTGGCGCGTTTTTTGGTGGCGGCGTCAGAGGACGGCGCCCCAAGGAAAAAGAGGGCCAGCACGGGCGGGAGCAATCGGCGCACATTCATGAGTCGCTATCAGTGTGACGTGGAATCCACCGGGTTGCCATCCAGCAGCATCCAGGGCACGCGTCCGATGTGGGCGACGCAGGCCGCGGCCGCTTCCTCCGGGGAGCCGCAGAAAGGGATGGCGATGAGGTCCGCAAGGGCGCCGGGGGAGATGCAGCCCAGGCGTCCCTCTTCGCCGAGGGCGCGGGCCGGTGCGAGGGTAAGGGTCCGCAGCAGGGCCTCCGGGGTCAACCACGGTTGGGACTCCTGCACCCTGCGCAGTTCGCCCAGAAGGCTTAGCGAGTCGGTGCTGGCCAGGCTGTCGGTGCCCACGCAGAGGTTGACCCCGAGGGCAGCGAGCCGTTCGAACGGAAAGGGCGGATGGCAGAAGTAACGGTGGCTGCCCGGACAGTGGACCACTGAGGGCAGTTGTTCGGGCGCGAGTGCCTCCAGAAGCGCGAAGTCCGTTTCCGAGAGATCATTGAGGTGGGCGAGCAACCACGGGCCGCGGATCGCGCCGTTGCGCCACAACCATCCAAACGGCGTGTCATGTCCGCAGTCCTGCATCGGCCGGTCCAGCCCCGCGAGAAACTCGTACAAGGGGCCCCGTGCGTGCACGAACATGTCGCTTTCCTCCGTGGACTCGGCGACGTGCGTGGTCAGTACCATGCCCGATTTCTCGGCGCAGGCCGCCGCCAGCCGGTACAGCAAAAGCGAGGCGGTGTAGGGCGCGTGCGGGTTGAGTCCGTACCGGACCAGGGGGTCGGTGTTATCCGCGAAAAAACCCAGGGCGCCCGCCACCAATTCCTCGGAGGTGATGCGGTGCCGGATGTCGATCATTTCGTAAAACCACCAGGTGCGCAGCGGTGCGCAGCCAAGGCGCGGCAGTAGGTCGGGAAAAGCCGCCATGCTGCAGACCGTGGTGGTTCCAAACTGTTGGGCCTCCGCATAGCCCCGGCCGATGGCTTCCAGAATGTCTTCGGGGCTCAGCTGGCGCTTGATGGAGTTGAGCCGCTGTACCCATTCGGTAAAGCTCGCCTGCGGCGCGACCGCGTTGCGCAGCGTGGAGTAGTCCAAGTGGCAGTGCGCATTGATGAGGCCGGGCAGGAGCACGGTGTCTCCAAGGTCCAACACTTCCTCGCCCGGCAGCGGGCGCAGATCGGCCGCGCCGGCGACCGCCGTGATCCGGCCCCCTTCCACGCGGACGGCGCCGGCGGCAAATGCCGGCGAACAGATGGGAAGAACAGTGTTGGCGCGGAGGAGCATGTTTCAAGCAAAGGGACCCTGGCCGGCGCGCGGCCCACGATATTCCCAGTAGCGGGACCCTCGGTGCCCCAGGGGGTGGAATCAAGTCGGAGACCAGACATTTCGCAGCGGGCGCAGTCCGGTCCGAAGTACCTCCAGAGGAAAAGAATGGGGGCCTGCTGGGAAAGCCGGGGGCACCGTCCGACGAAGGGGCTCCGGGGACCGCGCCTTGAGGCGGCGCCTAGACCAACAAAAGGGCCGGGCTCTCCAGCAGACGCTTCAATTCTGCCAGGTACTGGGCGGCGACCGCGCCGTCCACCACCCGGTGGTCCGCACTTACGCCCAGGGCCATCCGCTGGCCCACGACAATCGTATCGCCAGGACCGACCACCGGTTTCTTCACCACCGCGCCGACGCTCACAATGACCGCCTGGGGCGGATTGATGATCGCGTCAAAAAATTCCACGCCGAAGGCGCCCAGATTGGAGACGGTGATGGTGCCGCCTTGGTATTCGTCCGGTTTGAGCTTCTTGGAGCGGGCGCGCGTCGCGAGGTCCTTGACCGCCTCGCTTACCTCGCGGAGGGATTTTTTCTGGGCGTCGCGCACCACCGGGGTCACCAGCCCGTCGTCCACGGCCACGGCGACCGAAAGGTTGACCGAAGCGAACTGAAGAATCGCGTCGCCGGCAAAGGCGGAATTGGCCGCGGGTACCTTCACTGCGGCGTTGACGACGGCTTTGAGGATGAAGTCGTTGACGGTCAGCTTGGTGCCCGTGACGGGATCCGAACCTGCATTGAGGTCGGCGCGCATCTTCATCATGGGGGCTGCATCCACTTCGATGTGGAGATAGAAATGGGGGATCTGCGTCTTGCTGGCGAGAAGCCGGTCCGCGATGACGCGACGCATGCCGCTCAGGGGCAGCATCTGGTCGCCGGGACCTGGAGGCGGGAGGGGCACCACGCTGGCGCTAGGCGCCGCCAAGGCCCTGGCCGGGGCTGCGCCCGGGGTGGCTTGCTGGACGTCCTTGGCGACGATCCGGCCGCCGGGACCCGTGCCGGGCAGGGTGGACAGGTCGACGCCCTTTGCGGCGGCAAGCTTCCGGGCCAGGGGCGAGCTCTTGAGGCGGCCGCCGGGAGAAACCGCGGCGCCGCGCGCGGCGGCCACGGGTGCCTGCACGGCAGTCTGTTGTGGCGCGGCGGCTGCAGCCGAGGCGGAGGGTGTTGCGGCCTTCGCAGTCACGGCGTGTACGGTGCCGGCTGCGGGTGCCACCTCGCCCTTGCCCAGAAGGACTGCGATTCTGGCTCCGATGGGCACCTTTTGCCCGACCTGCACCAGCAGCTCATGGAGGGTACCGTCCTCAAAACTCTCCATTTCCATGGTGGCCTTGTCGGTTTCCACCTCAGCAACAACGTCCCCGGTTGCGACCTTGTCCCCAACGTTTTTGCGCCACTTGACGAGGGTCCCCTCCATCATGGTGTCGGCGAGCTTGGGCATTTCAATGTAAAGAGGCATGGCGGGCGGATGCTAGGAGGTGGAAATACAGATGGAGACCCCCTGAGGTGTAGCGGAAGCAGCGTGGAGGGAAAACTTTTTTAGCGGGTGTGGTGCGCGGGGGGTGAGCTATAGAAGAGAGGATGACTGGGGTCCAAGTGTTTTATGAAGGCCGCGTGCAGGGGGTGGGATTCCGCTACTGCGTGCGTCAACTGGCTTGCGGCTTCGAGGTGACCGGCTGGGTGCGGAACCTTCCGGACGGCCGGGTCGAGCTGCAGGCGTGCGGCGAGGCGGGTGAACTCGAGGAGTTCCTGAGGGCCGTTCTGGAAAGCGAGTTGAAGGCGCACATCAAACGGACCGAGACCCACCCGGCAGCTGTATTTGCCGCCAAAGGCTTTGAGATCGCCCGCTAGTGCAGGGGCGCGGCGAGGCAAATGTCTGTCAGAACGTTTGCCGGGGAGTTTGCCTTCATTTGTGCGCTGGGGTTGCATCCGTCGCTTTGGCAGTTAAAGTACCAAATCACCACCCTGCTCATGAAAGCCATTGCAACCTTGGCGGCGCTCCTCTGTAGCGTCGCATTTACCTTCGCCCAGGAGGGCGCCAGCAAAACAGCTAAACCCGTCCGTACGGGGCAGGCTTCTTCGCAGGTGGAGGCTGGCCAAAAGGAGGCTGTCCAGAAAGTGGAGACCTCCCAGACGGAGGAAAGCATGAACCTTTGGGAAATGTTGCAAAAGGGCGGCTGGGCGATGATTCCGCTGGGTGGTCTTTCAGTGCTTACCGGCATGCTCGTGGTGGGGTTTGCCATCACCATCCGGCGCGGCACGGTCGCCTCCCGGCAGTACCTCGCGACGGTCGAGGTGCTTATCCGCAAAAAGGACTACCTTGGGGTACTGGCTGTTTCCAACCGCCACGGAGAGTCTCTGGCGAGGGTCGTCCAGCGGGCGCTGGATTTTGCGACCAAAAACCCGGGCGTGCCCTTTGAAAGCCTCAAGGAAGTCGCCGTTGCGGAAGGCAGCGCGCAGGCCTCTTCCATGCTGCACAGGGTCGCCTACCTCGCGGACATCGGCGTACTCGCACCCATGGTGGGTCTCTTCGGAACCGTGATGGGGATCATTCGCTCTTTTGCGGCCATCGGCAACGGCAGCAGCACGCTGTCCCGCGATGTGCTGCTGGCCAGCGGCGTGTCCGAGGCGCTCGTGGCCACCGCGGCAGGTCTGGTTCTCGCCGTGGTGGCGGCCGCCTGCTACGCGGTCTTCCGCAACCGGGTCCAGGGTCTTATCTCCGAACTTGAAGGCGCCTCCAGCCATGTGATGGGGCTGCTGGCTGCCAGCTACCAGCGCCGCCGTGAACCGGGCCGCGCCGAAGACGAGTTCTAGGCGGCAAAGCACTGTTCCAAGCGGTTCAGGTAATTTAAGATCATGAAATTTCGTTCCCGTAGCGAGCCGGTGCCGGTCGCATTTCAAATCGCACCGATGGTCGACATCCTGCTGGTGCTCCTGTGCTTTTTTGTCATCACCTGGAGCATGGCGCGCAAGGAGAACGAGTTGGACGTGCGGGTCCCCGCCGCCCAAGCCGCCCAGGAAAGCAATCCGGTGGTCAACCAGACCGTTCTTAACGTCAAGTCCGACGGCTCCATCGTCTGGGACCGGAAACCCATCAGCCGCGAAACCCTTCAGGAAAAACTCAAGAGCCTCGCCTCCCTCTACCCCGACTACGCCATCATTTTGCGCGGGGATGTGAAGACAGATTACGAGCACATCGTTCAGGTGTTGGATACCTGCCGACAGGCGGGCATTTGGAACGTTGCGTTCGCCACCTCCAAGGCGGAATGAACAGAAGCGCAGCATCGGGTCTGGTTTTACTGGCCGCCGCAGGCGTCCTTGCGCCTTTCCAACTTGCAGCGCAGACCCCGCCCCGGGTGGTCCCGGTAGTCCCGGTCCCGCCCCGGACCGAAGTAGTGCCGAAGGCCATCCCCGTCCAGCCCGCCTCGCCCGCCCCGCCTCCCTCTTCGGCACCCGCCCCGGAACCGTCCGCGCCTGCGCCCGCGGCTGTTGCGCCCGCACCCGGGCGCTCCGGTGCACCGGCCCTCCGCGGAGAAACCTCCGGCCGCATGGAGGTGCCTACGCTCCAGCCCATTGCTCCGGCAGCGCCCGCGCCCGAGGCTTCCCCGGCCCGTCCCACGGCCGCCAACGCCGAGCAGCAGCAGCTGGCCCTCGCAGACGCCCTCTACAGCCGCCAGCAGTGGGACGGTGCGATCCCAGAGTACCAGCGGTTCCTGACTGACTTTCCGCGCGCCGTGGAAACGCCGGCAGCCCTCTACCGCCTTGCGGAGTGTTACCTCAAGATGGGGAATGCGAACTCCGCCAGACTCTACTGGGGCAAGCTGGCCTCCCTTCCCCAGCCCGGCCCGATTGGCGGCGGAGCGGCCTATCGACTTGCCGAGTTTGAATTCAAGGAGCGCGAATTTGGCGAGGCTGCCGCGCACTTCAAGCTCGCCTCCCAATTGCTGCAGGACGCCAAGGCCAGGCAAAGCGCCCAGTATTTTGCAGCCCGCAGTTACCAGGAACTGGGGCGCAAGCCCGAGGCCCGTGCGCTGTACCAGGCGTTGGCCGACGCCCCGGAAAAGCATCCCTTCCGCGATTCAAGCCAGTTCCAGCTGGGGCTTTTGCTCCAGGAGGCCGGACGGCCCGGCGAGGCCCTGGCCCGGTTTGAAAAACTCAGCACCGAAGCCGGTGCGGCCGAGATCCGCGCCGAGTCGACCGCCCGCTCTGCGCTCCTGCTTTTGGAAGCCAACGAGCCGAAGAAGGCCCTCAAGGCGCTCGAGGCGGCGCTTGCCTCCAGCGAAATCGCGCAGTGGCACAAGGTGTTGCAACTTGGAGTCTTCAAGGCCCACGTCGCCCTCGGCGACCACGCGCAGATTATCGCCACCTATCCGGCCGCCGCTGCCGCCGTAGAGGCGCCCCAACTTCCCGAGCTGCAGCTCCTGGCAGCCAACGCGCACAAGGCCCTAAAGCAGCACGCAGAGGCGGTGGCCTTTTATTCCAAAGTCATTGAGGCCGCACCGGACTCCCCTGCTGCAGCCTCCGCGCGGTACGACCGGCTTGTTTGCTACTACAACCTGGAACGCAAGGATCTGGCGCAGGAAATCGAGGTCTTTCTTGCCACCAAACCAAGGCCGCTTGAGCGGGACAACGCCCTGCTGATGAAGGCGGAATGGCTCAGGCTCAAGGCCGATTACGCGGGCGCCGGAGGAGCCTACGCACAGGTGGTCAAGTCGAAGGATTTGAAGCCCGACCGGCGCAACGACGCCCTGATGCGTTGGGCCGAATGCAGTGTGCGCACAGGCGATTCCGAGTCCACCGTCGCCGCCACCGGGGAACTCATGGCCGCCGCCCCGAACCATCCGCTCGCGGCCACCGCTCTTTTTTGGCGGGCGGAAAGTCTGCGCAAACTGAAAAAATACGCCGAAGCCGAGAAGGGATATGAGGCGCTTTCCAAGCGGTTTCCGACCTCCACCGACCGCGAAACGGCCCTCAAACAGTGGGCGCTCCTGCGGGGTGAGCAGAACGACAACACCGGAATGGCCCAGCGTTTCGAGCAACTCCTCAAGGAGTATCCCGAAAGCAAGGACGCCCCGGAGGCCCATCACTGGATCGGCCGCAGCTACTTCGAAGTCAAAGACTACAAAAAGGCGGTCGAGCACCTCGAGAAGGCGCGTGAACAAAACGCCGAATATTTCGAGTCCGACAGCCTCCGGCTGGTTTATTGTGCCTACAACCTCAACGATCCCGATGATTTCTGGGCCAGGGTGCAGCAGTACCTGCCCAAGGGCAAAAACAAGATCACCCCCGACCTTCTGCGCTGGTGCGCCCAGATTTATCTGGATGCGAAGTCCTCTCCCAAGGCCGAACCGGTCCTTTCTCTTCTGTGCGCCGGCGAGGAGGTGACGGAAAACGACTGGCTTCAGCTCGCAACCGTCCGGTACGCCGTCGACAAGCACGCGGGGGCTGTCGAGGCCGCCACAGCTTACCTGGCGCTCGTTTCCCATCCCGCGTCGAAAGCCCGTGGCCTGTTGGTGCGCGCCAAGGCGGAGCTTGCCCTCAACAACGCGGCAGCCGCCCAGAAAACCGCCGACGAAGTGCTGCGCCTCCAACCCGAGGGGGTCCTCAACGGCGAGGCCCGTCTGGTAGCCGGGGATGTACTCGCCTCCCAGAAATCCTGGGAAGCCGCCGCAAAGATTTACGAAAGCATCTCCATCGCCTTCGACGAGGACCAACTTGCCCCGCCTGCGATGGAAAAGGCCTACCAGGCCTACCGGACAGCAGGAAAACTCAAGGAATCCCAAAACGTTCTCAACCGCCTCCAAAGCCGCTATCCGGAGTACGCCCGCGAGCGGGGATTGAAGTAGGCACGGCTCTCCACCCCGGCCTTGGAACGCCCCTGCAGGGCTGGGTCCAAATGGGGGTGCGTGACCCATGGCGTTGCCATGGGCTGTCAACGGGGTGCCCCTTCGGGGCGTAGCATGGATGCGTGTGGGTAAGGACGTGTGACTGCGGCTGTGGGTGTGACTGTGGGTGTGACTGTGGGTGTGACTGTGGGTGTGACTGTGGGTGTGACTGTGGGCCCATCGCAACGGGGCGCGGCTGTCCGACATTGGACTCCGGCGCACCGAGGGTGCATTTCCTCCGACAGCCCACGGCAACACCGTGGGAAACCCCATCCCCCCAAGCTCCAATTCCGAATCTGAAGAGGAATGTCCTCCGGATCCCAGCGGCCGCCTGCGCCCCTTTTCACCGCCGCCTGCTGCGCCGTTGCGGGTATCCTGTTGGCCGACCAAACGGCGTCCCTCAGCGAACTGAGCCTCGTTCTGTTGCCCGCCGCACTGGCCTACGCCCTAGTAGCCCCCGGCCGCCTGTCCTGGCTCGCCCTGCTGCTCTTGGGCGCTGGCACGGCCCACCACTGGCAGCGGGAGCGCTCCCCCTCCCGAGAGCTGTTCCGCCGCCTGGCCCCCGGGGAGACCCGTTCGATACTCTTGAGCGGCACGGTTCTGGACGTCCCCGAACCCGGTGGAAAGTCCGGCACCCAGACCCGTTGGCAATTCCGCTTTCGCGTGCAGACCGCCGATCCCGGAACGTTTTCGCTGCCGGGGGCGGGCCTTCTGGTCCGCGTCAGCGGTGCACCTCCGCGCTGCGGCGACCAGCTGCGCCTGCGTGTTGCCTTACGGAGGATCCCGCCCGCCCGCAATCCCGGCCAGCCTGACATCGCCAGCCTCTGGCAGCGCCGCGGCTTTTGGGTGGAAGCCTTTGTTTCGCATCCACAGGATTTGGAAAGGCTCTCCGACCCCAGCTTTTGGCAGCCTCTGGAGTGGGCCGCGCGCTCCCGTGCATGGATCTCGGATGCGCTTGCCCGCGGCCTCGAAAACCAGCCTCTGGAACACGCCCTGATTGCCAGCATGGTACTCGGGGTCCGTGGACCCGGCTTGCGGGAGGCTGAGGCCTGGTTTCGGGAGACCGGCACCCTCCACTTGTTTGCCGTCAGCGGTTTGAACCTCTCCATGCTGGCCTGGCTGCTGGGCGCCGGCTGTCGGATCGCCGGAGCGGGCCAGCGCCTGACTGCTGTTCTCACGCTGCCCCTTCTGGCTTTTTACGCCGCTGCGGTGGGGCTTGGACCGAGCTGTCTGCGGGCCCTAGTCGGAGTCCTCCTGCTGTTGGGGTGCGTCTGGGTAGAGCGCCCTTCGGTGGCGTACAACAACCTCGGCGCCGCGGCCCTGTTGCTGGTGTTCGCCGACACCAACAACGTGTTCCACGGCGGCTTCCAGCTCTCTTTTTGCCTGGTCCTTGCGCTGCTCTGGATCGCCACCCCGCTGGGTCGAGGCATGGCGAGATTTGCAGAGCCCGACCCGCTCGTGCCGCGCAAACTCTGGACCCTGCCGCAGCGCTGGCGGGTCCGGTTGTGCGTCAGTCTTTGCGCGACATTGGCCGCCAGCCTGGTGGCCTTTGCGGGCGGACTGCCTTGGAGCTATTTTGTGTTTCACCTAGTCACCCCGGTGGGTATCGCCCTCAACCTGTTGGTTCTGCCCCTGGCCTTCGGGATCTTAAGCCTCGGCCTGTTGAGCATCCTTTCCACCCCGTTCGGCCCGATTGCCCCCTGGCTCAATGGCGCCAACGCAGTACTTGCAGGCCTGCTGTTGGATACGGTACGCCTTGGAAACTCCCTTCCCGGAGGCCATTGGGCCGCAGCCACTCCCTTTGTCGAACGACCCGACTTTGTGGTGTTTGACGCAGGCGAGGGAGCGGCACTCCTGCTCGATGTCCAAGGCAAACCGTGGCTCTTCGACTGCGCGAGCGCCGCACAGTTTGAATCCTTGCTGCTGCCGGGACTCCGCTTTTACGGGGTCAGCCGTCTTGAGGGACTCCTACTTTCGCACGGAGACGCCGCGCATATAGGCGGCGCACTCGCGACGCAGCGCGCCTTCCTGCCGCGCCAGCTTGTCGCCCCGTTTGCAAAGGATCGTTCCCGCACCAGAAAGCAACTCACCGCAACGCTGGAAGCCTCGGGCCACGCTCCCCGACTTGTGGGCGCGGGCGAGACACTCCAACAGCCGCCAGCGCCCACGGTCGAAATCCTTTACCCGCCCGCCGGCTCCCGGGCCTCGCTCGCCGACGACAAAGGCCTCGTCGTCCGTTTTAGCACCGGGCGCTGGAGCCTCCTGTACACAGCGGACGCCGGCTTTCCGACGGAGCGCTGGTTGTTGCAGCACTCGCCAGACCGGCTGCAGGCCGATGTCTGGGTCCGGGGCAGCAACGGCCGCGAGCTTACCGGCACCGAGGCGTTTGTGCGGGCGGTCAATCCCGCGCTCATCGTCGTGGCGGGCACTCCCTTTGGGCGGGACGCCGGGGCGGTCCGCCACTGGGCGGAGCAATGCCGCGCGGGGGGCAGGACGGTCTGGCTGCAGCAGGAAACTGGTGCAGTCGAAGGGTGGTCGGGCCGGGACCGGCGCGTGCGCGCTTTTCTCACCCGTAGCGAGTTGCGGTGGTGAGCCACACGCCTGCGGTACCCGTATGACGTCAGGCGGAACCCACCGGGAACGGTGCGGGATAACCGGATGCTCTGGCATGTTACATGGGACGCAGGAGACTTGCGGCCGGTGAACCGCCTGCCATCTGTCGGGCTGTTTACCACCCCGGCCGGGATTGGCGCGGCCGCGGAGAAACCCTTGCATGTTTCCCCTAAGGAAAGGGGCGGGCAAAACCATGCATTAAGCCAACTCAGGCTTGGAAACCGTCCCTTCTGCCGGTTGAATACCTGGGGCGTTTGCTTTTTTTGCGGCCGCTCCGTCCACCCCCCAAACATGCGTCCCCCTCGCACGACCGAGAGGCATTTGTTCGTCGCGAATCAAATGTCCTGCCCGTGCCGGCCTTTTCGTCCGGCAGAGGTCCGCGTGGCGGGATTCGGGCTGCGTTTTCTGGCCGCTGCAGTGTTCTTCCTGTTCGCCCTGAACTGTTTGTGGCCGGCCCGCCTTGAGGCCGCCCCGGTGACCAAGGATTCCACGGGGACGGACCTCTCTCTCTCCTCAGCGTGGATCGGGGGCGTTCTGCCGGGCCCCTTGGATGTCGCGCTCTTTGACGCCACGCTCTCCGGGGGCACCGCCTTCACGCTGGGCGGCAGCCTCTCCCTCTCCGGCTTGCAACTCACCAATCCCGCGGGACCTGTCTCCATTGCGACGGGCTCCTACACGTTGAGCCTCGGCTCCGACGGGCTTGACCTCGCCTCCGCCCGTCAGGACCTCACACTCGCGGGCCTGCTCAACTTGAGTGCCGGGCAGACTTGGAATGTCAGCCAAGGCCGGATTTTGAACGTCTCTTCCAGCGTGACCGGAGACTCCTCCGCCGGCCTGTGGAAAACCGGCCGTGGCACCGCCGTCCTTTCGGGAAACAACACCTACACCGGTCAGACAACCGTCACCGGCGGCGTCCTGCTGGTTACCAACGGTTCCGCGCTGGGCACGGGAGCCTCGCCCGTGCTGGTGGGCGGGGACTCCCTCATCGGCGGCGGCGCGCTGGTTCTCGTTACGCCAGCGGGCGCGGGCTTCACGCTCCAACGAAACCTCGTTCTCTCCGGCAGCGGCAACTCCAGCGTACCCGCGACCCAGGGGTCGGGAATGCAACTCGCCCAGGCCGCCCTTCTCAGCGTTGGAAACAACACGGTCTCCGGATCCGTCACCACAAGTGCCTTGTCTGCCACCCGTATCTCCACAGGGGCGGGACAGCTCAACCTTGTTGGTCAGCTCAACATGGGCGCCGGTGTCATGAGCGCATTTGGCTCCAGCGCCACCTCCTCGAGCCTACCAAACAACATCGTCATCGACGCGCTCATCACCGGGGGTACCCTGAACAAAACAGGCTTCGGCACGCTGACCCTCACCAACAGCCTCAACAGTTTCACCGGGACCGTGCAGATCGACGGCGCCGGTTTCATCCGGGTCGAGAACGGCGGGCAACTCGGTCTGAGCACCGCGGCCAACGCGATCATGCTCGGAAATGCCGGGGGGGTCTTTGAGGTACGGTCCGAGAATCCCGGCACATCGTTCGCCTCGAAAAACTTCAGCCAGCACCAAAACTCCACCCTCTTCGCCAGCCGTGCGCTGAATGGCAGCGGCCTGAACCAGACGCTCGTGCTGGGCAACTTCAACCCAACGGGGGCTGGACAAACACTGACGATTAACAGCCGCGATGGCTATGGCGTTTCCATGGGCACGGGAGGGACGATCACCATTCCAGGCTCGAACAGTTACGCTTTCACCAGCATCGCCAACGGGCTGTTGACCATCAACAGCACCCTCCAATCCACGGAGCCCTTTGCCCGGACGATCACCCTCACCGTCACAGGGGACATCCTGCTCAACGGCAACCTGAACGGAAGCAACGCCTCGCACTACGCCCAAAAAAGCGGCACCGGCCAGCTCCTGATTTCAGGCACCGCCGGCACGATGACCGGCGGCTTTAATGCGTTTGGAGGCACCACCGTCGTCAACAGCTTCGGCGCGTTCAACAGTGGCAATAGCGGCGCCTTGAATCTGGGCACCACGACCACACCGGCCACGGTCCTCTACCAGGGCGCAGGGGAAACCACCTCCAAGGCCGTCAACCTTTCGGGCACCACCGGCACTGCGATTCTCCTCTCCAGCGGCTCCGGCGCCCTCGTCCTCTCGAGAGGCATCACGGCCACCGGAGCCGGCTCCAAAACCCTCATCCTCGGCGGGACTTCCACCGCCGCCAACGAAATCCGCGGCGTCCTTCAGAACAACACTACCGCAAACCGTACCTCGCTCCTTAAGCAGGGATTTGGCCTGTGGAGTTACTCCCCGGACGCCACGCTTTACGCGTCCTCCACTACAGCGACCGTTGTCTCGGGAGGCTCCACTCTCGGCAATTCCGTCGTCCTCAGCAGCACTTCTGGGCTGGTCGTGGGGCAAAGCGTCTCCGGCACAGGCATCTCCGGCGTCATCACCGCCATCAGCGGCGGGACGATCTGGGCGAGCAGCAACATCAGCACGAACCTTGTCGCAGGAGCCACCCTCACCTTCGGCACCCTCACCGGCTTCACAGGGAACGTGACCGTGGCCGGTGGAACCCTTCAATTCAGACCCACCACCGCCAGCGGTAACGGCTCCGATCTGCTGGCCAATTCCGCCATCCTGTCGTTCACCGCGGACAGCCTCACCAGCGCTGCCTCCGCCGCCAACACCAGCAGCGCAGGCGGAACACTTGTCTATGCCGGTACCGCCGGCCTGACGGAAACAGCGGGAACGCTCACCCTCTCCGCAGGTGCCGGCATTCTAAGGGTCACAGGAGGTGGCACCCTCGCCTTGGGCACGCTCGGCGCTACAGCCAACGGCACCGGGCTCAACTTCGACCTGAGCGGAGCCGGTTCCAACATCGCACTCGCGGGAACCTCCAACCTGCCTTCCGGTCTGCTTAACCCGCGCTTTTACCTCAACGGCAGCGATTTCGCAGCGCTCGACGGAGCCGGCAACATCGTCTCCAGCACCTATACGGCGGCGGGTGGTACCCTCCTTCCGGGCAACACCAGTCCCTATTTCATAGACGCCTACTTCACGCAGCCGGATGCAGTTTCCATCGCGGGCGGCTTGAAGATGGCCTCGTCCGGCACGCTCACCCTGGGCGGCCTACTCACCATCAACAGCGGGGCCAACACCGCCGGCGCCCTCTTGCTCACCGGTGGTAACGCGGCGACCCTGTCCGGCGGCTCCCTTACCACCGGCGGCTCCGGCGACTTCGTCTTCCGCACCGATACCGAACTTGACGTCCTCACGCTCGCCTCCCCTCTGACGGCCACCACCACGGGCGGGATGACCAAAAACGGGCGGGGTATCTTGATCCTCTCCGGTGCCAACGCACAGACGGGTACGGTCACCGTCAACGAGGGCACCCTCCGGCTGACTGCCGGCGCCGTGCTCGGGGCGGCCAACCAAGCTCTGACCATCCGCCAAAACGGGGTGCTGGATCTCAACGGAGTCAACGTTCCCTCGGCCGTGGGGTCCTTCAACG
>JBIKSY010000352.1:0-3726 GCA_044348365.1 Chthoniobacteraceae bacterium | reverse complement strand
ACTTTGCCTTCGGCCACAGTGGCCACGGTTTCTCCGTCTGGAACTCAAACCGTGCCGCTCCGTTCAGCCACGTCCGCTGGGACTCCCGCAATCGCACCCAAGCCGGCTTTGGCTCCGTCAGCCTCTTCCAGTCCAGCAGACGACTCTGGTATAGACCCTGCGATTGCAGCGACCTCCCCCGCGCTTCCGCGTGCGACAGTCAAACTACAGTCTGGCCCCTCGCCGGGTAAGCCAGTTCCCGCGCCGGTTTCGGTGCCAAAGGCCACGGTGCCCCTCGCCACAGCTCCGTCAGCAACGGTTGCATTGCCGAGGGGAGCTGTTCCTGTATCGGCGAGTGTAGCCGGACCGGTGATAAAAAAGGTGCCTAACGCTCCCAAGCCCACGGGGGCGGCGACTGAGGAAACCGAGGTGGATGTGAGCGACGATGTTCCCTCAGTGAGTGGGATGGACCGGATGCTGGCAAGCATAGCGGTGGTGGTGGCGTTGCTGTCGACATTAACATCCCTGTGGGCTTACACTGCCCTGAAGTAGTCGAAAACCGTTCTAATTTTACAATTTATGGCTAGCGCAAACGTACTGACCCTGACCGAAAGCAACTTTGAAGCGGAAGTCCTCCATTCTGGAGTACCCGTACTGGTTGATTTTTGGGCCCCATGGTGTGGCCCGTGCCGGATGTTAAGCCCAGTAGTGGATGAGATCGCGGATTCCAAAGTGGGTCAGGCTAAGGTCGGCAAGGTTAATGTAGACGACTGTCAGGGGCTCGCCGCCAGGTATCAAATTAACTCTATTCCCGCTCTGCTCTTCTTTAAGAATGGGGAACGCGTAGACCAGTTGGTGGGTGCGGCGCCGAAATCCACTTTGGTTTCAAAGCTGGATGCATTGATGTAGTCGGCCTTTTCGCCGAACAGCGTTCATTGGAAAAACCGCTTCCTTTCTGGGGCGGTTTTTTTGTTTGGAGCGCTACGTGTGGAGAGGTCCGCGGGAGGGGGCGCGCGCGGATAGTCCATCTGCGAAGTTGCAGTTGCACACCTCTGCTCGCATCTTTGGCAGAATCCATGGAACCCAGCACGCATCTTACCGCCACCCAACTGCGCCGTTCTTTTCAGGTCGGGCCACGGAGGGTCGATGTGCTCAAGGGCATTGATTTGGAAATCAGCCGCGGTGAGTGCGTGTTTCTGTGCGGAGCCTCCGGGGCCGGCAAGACGACCCTTCTGTACACGCTTGCTGGTTTGGAGAGACCTGAGAGCGGGACGGTTTGTTTTGAGGGTGAAGCACTTTACTCAAAGGGGGATGGGGCGGAGTGCCGCCGAAGGAACCAGCGGATTGGTTTTGTGTTTCAGGGATACTTTTTGTTGCCTGAATTAACTGCGCTCGAGAACGTGCAGTTGCCGGCGTTGATTGGCGGCTATCGAGGAAGAGAAGTGCGGATACGCGCTGCCGAGATCTTGGAGCGGGTGGGTTTGGGGGACCGCATGCAACATCTGCCTTCGGAATTGTCCGGCGGAGAGCAGCAACGGGTGGCAATCGGCCGGGCGTTGATGAACGATCCGACCCTCCTTTTTGCCGACGAGCCCACCGGAAATCTCGATTCGCGTACGGGTGGTCTGATCGTCGAACTCCTGCTCACGCTGGCACGCGAGAGCCAGCGCACACTGGTGGTGGTAACTCACGACGCGCGTCTGGCAGAGCGCGGGGACCGACGGTTGGAAATCCGAGACGGCCAAATCGTCGCTTAAGACTCGGGGCGAGCGCAAAGTTTTTCCAATCTTTGCAATAGAAACGTATTTGAGACCGCGTACTCTTCTTCCTTTTTGGGCCGCTTTAGCGGACTAGTTTCCCTCACATTTTTCCACCCTATGAAAATTTACATCGACGGCACTTTTTATCCCGAAGCAGAAGCCAAGATTTCTGTCTTTGACCACGGGCTGTTGTACGGGGATGGGATATTTGAGGGCATCCGGTTTTACAACGGGCGGGTGTTCCGTCTGGAAGAGCACCTAGAGCGGTTGTGGGACTCCGCCAGAGCGATCATGCTCAAAATTCCGATCTCTCTCGAGGAATTGCGCGAGGCAACGCTGGAGTCTATCCGCCAGAATGGTTTGCGTGACGGCTATATCCGGCTGCTGGTGACCCGGGGGAAGGGCAATCTGGGACTGAGTCCTGACCGCTGTCCGAAGGCGACAGTCATTATCATCGCCGACAAGATTCAGCTCTATCCTGCTGAGAAGTACGAAAAAGGGATGGTGATGGTGACCTGCGCCACCCGGCGCGCGACCCCGGCGGCTCTTCTTCCTGCGGTCAAGTCGCTCAACTATCTCAACAACGTCATGGCCAAAATCGAGGCGACCCACGCAGGTGCGGATGAGGGCGTGATGCTCAACGAACAGGGCTACGTCGCCGAATGCACCGGGGATAATATTTTTGTGGTCAAAAAAGGTGCGGTGACCACCCCGCCGGTTTACGCCGGGGCCCTTTGCGGGATCACTCGGAACGTTGTGTTTGAGATTTGCGCGGACTTAGGAATACCCATCCGAGAGGTGGAAATGACCCGGTACGATGTGTATACAGCAGACGAGTGCTTTTTGACGGGGACCGCCGCCGAGGTGATTGCGGCCAACGAACTGGACACCCGCCAGATTGGGAACGGCGGTCCGGGGCCCTTGACCGCAAAAATCATCGCGCGCTTCCGCGAATTGGCGCAGACCACCGGCACGCCGATTTACCCGGGCACCTAGGCCGGAGGCCCTGCTTTCTGGCTCCACTTTGCCGGATGGACCGTTAAGCTTCACGCGTGTCTGACGCTTGTTTATCAGCTGAACCGAGTTCCCAACTCCCCCCTGAGTCTGCCTCCCTGCTACTGGATGCCCCCTCTTTGGAGCGTACTTTGGAGCGGGTTGCCAGAGAGATCCTAGAGCGGCATCCGGATCCGGCCCGCCTCAGTTTGATCGGGATCCCTTCCAGGGGCGTGGAGTTGGCGAGGCGTCTGGGCGCCATCATCGCTGAAGCGACCGGCGGTTCGCCATTCTGCGGGGCAGTGGACATTTCAATGCACAGGGATGATATCGGGGCAAGGGGTAGCGTCCCCCCTGTTCAAATGTCCCGCCTTCCCCGTTCCTTGAAGGAGGGGACGCTTCTTCTCGTGGATGACGTGTTGCAAAGCGGGCGGACCTGCCGTGCCGCCCTCGACGCCCTTTCGAGCTTTGGCCGTCCTGCGCGCATTGAGTACGCGGTGCTTGTGGACCGTGGGGAGCGGGAATTGCCGATCTCGGCGGATTACACTGGGAAAGTGGTGGCCGCCGGTCCCGGCGAGCGCGTGTTCGTACGCCTCCATCCGATGGATCCGGTCGAGGGGGTCTGGATGGAGCGAGTGGAGGCAAGTCGGCATCACCGCCCAAAGGCAATCCTATGAGTTCCACAGAGATTTTTAACAAGGACGGTTCCGGGCAACGAGCGGGTTGGCTTCGCAAGGACCTCACTGGACTCCAGCACCTTTCCCGCGAGGAGCTGGTGCTCCTCCTCGACACCGCGGCTGCTTTCAAAACGGTCGGGACCCGCCATATCAAAAAAGTCCCGGCATTGAGGGGCAAGACACTCGTAAACTTTTTCGTGGAGCCATCCACCCGGACCCGGGTTTCTTTCGAGCTCGCGGCGGAGCGCTTGAGTGCGGACGTGATTAACATGAGCGCCTCGGGCTCGAGTTTGAGCAAGGGCGAGACTCTCAAGGAC
>JBIKSY010000353.1:0-3726 GCA_044348365.1 Chthoniobacteraceae bacterium | reverse complement strand
CTGTGATGGCGTTGGAAGAGCCTGCTCCCGCAGTCACCAAGGCAAAAGTCGGGATTCCTTTTATTTTCCAATACGTTTGAGCGGCCATGACGCAAGCCTGCTCGTGGTGGTTACAGATGATTTCAATGTCTGAACCGTGGAAGACAGAATCAAAGATGTGGGAATTGGCGGAACCAATGATTCCGAAGCCGTGTTGGACTCCCTTTCCTTCGAAAAACCGAACAATTAAATCGCTAACTTTAACCTTCATAAAAGACAGCTCTCACCCCGGGTCGCATGTTTCCTGCGTTCGATACCACTCAAGCGGATGGAAATTTGACGGTAAAACTCGACGACCCCTAGCGAGAATGCAGGTGGACGTTGTCCGATAAAAAACTCTGGAATGTGATCAACATGTAAATACGAGAACGCGACAGGAAAGCCCGATGAGTCACCCAAATCAGTAGCACCGATGCGGATCTAAGCAAACTGGTTCTTCTTGATGGCTGGCGCCAATGCGCTTCCCTTTTCGATAGGAAATCTCCATGTAGCTTTATCCAATTTGACTTTAATGCCAAAACAAGAACGGAGGGACCCGATCGCTTGAAACCCACAATTCCCCTCGCGTTCTCTTTGCTCCCCTATTCGGTCACCGCACAAAAGTCGGGCGATCACTCCCCTTACCCGGGCTATTCACCCTCTATTTTCGCCAACTCGATCGAGAGCACCCTCTGCAGCTGGGTCTTGACTGCCTCGATGTCAGAATTGCCATCGAAGTAAAGCACCTGCTCCCCGTCCCAAACCAGATTCAGGTCCAGTCGGCCGAAGGCGGCATTTTCATAGGCGCCCTCCATGGTGGCAGGCGCTCCGTAAAGGGAGGCTTCACCGGAGGGCTCCACCCGTCCACTCACCGCATAGTTCGACGCCTCAGCCTGCGCCAGCACGGAAAACTCCGCGCTCTCATTGTCCAAAGCGTCCTGCACCGACTGCTGCGACGCCTCCCACGTTTGGAGAGTCGGTGCACTGTCCAGCGCGGCGGAGTCTCCCCATACCCAAAGGGAGCGGCCCGGAGTCACCACGCGAGCCGTCTCCGTTCCTGCCGAGAGCCGCTCGATGAGCCAGTAACCACTCCGCGTGGAATCCGGGGTGTACACACCGCCTTTGGTCCTCCCCAGCGCATCAGCCCAGAACACCCACCAGGAGGCATAGCTGTAGACCTGTGAAACATCCGTAGAACCGGCGTTTTGCACTCTGGGGTTGGTCGTCCCGACCGTGAGCCGCGCGGTCGCAGCGACCGAGCCCTCGGTATTCGTCACAGTCACCCGAACCACCGAGGAACCGGCGGCAGAAAGTCCGGTCAGGTTCAGGTAGGGAGAATCCCCTCCCACCGGCACCCCATTTCGAGTCCACGCGTAAGTCACCGGCAGAGCAGAGCGAACCACCACGGCGAAGGAGGCAGTGCTCACCACCCCTCCGACGGTCAGCGATGCAGGCGGCACGACAATCTGGGGCAACAGCTTTACACTCACCACCAACGGGTCGCTTGTGGCTGTTTCCTTGAAACCGCTCGCCTGTTCGCTGGTAACCCTGAGGGTATAACTCCCGGCATCAGCTGCTGTCGCGGGATTGATCCGATATTGCTCCTGAGTGGCGCTGGAAATTTCCGAGCCGTTGCGGAACCACTGGTAGGTGAGGCTCCCCGCGCCAAGCACCTCAGGCGCCAGGTTTGCGCTCTTTCCCAAGTCCACCGCCAAGGTCGGAGGGAGGGTGACCGAGAGCGGTTGCAGGACCTTGACGGTCACTAGACTGCTCATGACCGAACTGGAGGCATTGCTGACCCTCACCTGGTAGAGCCCGGCGTCAGCGACGCTTACGTCTGCAACGCTCAGGAGGGAGGAGGTGCCGGCGTCGAGCGCACGCCCGTCCTTGAACCACTGATACGACACGGTTCCGCCGCCACTGGCCTGCACGCTCAAAGTGAGCGTCTGTCCTTTTTTGAGGTCTCCCGTGAGGGAAGGCTGGCTGGTGATGGAAACTTGGGCGGCAACCACTAGGGGCAATGCAGCGCTGGTGCTCGAGACTCCGGCGTTGGTAACCACCACGGAATAGGTTCCCGAACTCGCCTCTGTCGCTGCACTCAGCAGCAAGACGGAGGAGTCCACTCCACTGATGGAGTTTTCCACGTTGCTAAGTTTCAGTCCGTTGCGGCGCCATTCGTAGGAGTAGCCGGTTCCGGCGACTTTGACCTCCAGCTTGGCGCTGTCGCCGGGATTGACCGATGGCGGTACCTCCAGCGAAAGGATCTTGGGATTGACCGAGAGCACCAGCGCCTCGCTGCTGGCAAAGTTTGCTCCGTTGTCGACCAACAGGTCATAGACTCCGTCGCTGGCGTTATCCACAGGGGGCAGGCTGTAAGTGATGAGAAACTTGCCGTCGGAACCGCGCGCGACGGAGCCCCGCGCTTTTCCTGTCACCAGGGAACGGGAATCGACGATTGCAACGCCGTCTTTGCGCCACTGGTAGAAGAGGGACGCGCCGCCTGCGGTTTCCAAGGCGACAGCCTTGAGCTGGGCCGCCGCTGAGCCGATGGGAAGCTCGCGGCCGCCGCTCACGAGGAAGGGTTGCAGTTCGAGCTTCACATCCGTCGGATTGGAAACACGCAGCTCTGCCTCGGGTTTTTCCTCCAGCGTAAACCCGGCAGTGGGGATGGAAAGGACCACCCGGTATCTGGACTGGTCGTCTCCAAGAAGGGTGGGGGATTCCGCAGCGCTCAGCCCCTTGACTGAATACACTGGGGAATTGACACCCACGACACCCACATCGATCCAGTTGGAGTCGACGGCGGCACTCGAACCGCCCTGGAGTCTCTGCCATTGGTACTTGATTGTTCCATTGGCCGTGGCCGCCACCCGGAAGGTGGCCGTGCCGTTGGCGGACGCGGCCGCCGCCTGGGGGCGACTCATCAGGCTGATGGACGGGAGCGCGGCCACTTCCACGAAACGCGGCGCAGCAGAGAGAGCGGCGCCGTTCGGATTGGAAACCAGCAACTCGTATTGGCCAGCGTCCGCAAGCGAAACGTCCGTCTTTACAAACGTCAAGCGGTTGGGTGCCGCGGAAGAAAGAACGACCGTGCTGCCGGAGGCTCCGGTACCACCCGTGACGAGGCGGCCGTCCTTGCGCCACTGGTACTGGACAAGACCGCCTGAGGAGTCGTACACGTCTGCGCTCAGCGACAAAGTGCCTCCCTGACCAACCTGCAACGGCGCCGACGCGAGAACCAGCGCGGCGGAAGGCGGCGCCTTCACGCTGACGCGCGCAAGCTCCCTGGGTTTCCCGTCAGCGGGTGCGGTCACCAATGCGCCGGCGTCGTCCCTGACCGTATTGTACAGCACCACGCCGTAACTGCCGGCGTCCTGGGGTTCTGCGCTAGCGATCACATAGGTAGAAGCGTTGGCTCCCGGCAACAGGACCCAGTCCGCACCGGAGTTGGACTGCCGATACCACTGGAACTCCGGATTGGAGCCATTTGCAACGACCTTAAGCGTCGCAGTTTCCCCCTTCACCAGAGTGAGTGTCTTCAGGGGGTTTGCGCCAAAGGAGACCGGGTCGGCGACGGACACCCTCAACGGGGCGGAGGTCACCTGTCCGTTCACCTTACCTTCGACAGTGACGGTGTAGAAGGTGTCGTCGCTCTCTTGCACCTTCGCCTTGGTATACACGCTGGAAGTCCCGCTCTGGAGAATCTCG
>JBIKSY010000116.1:0-12377 GCA_044348365.1 Chthoniobacteraceae bacterium | reverse complement strand
ACTCTCAGGCGGGATGCAGAAGCGACTGGCTGTGGCGCGCGCGCTGGTGACCGAGCCCGAGTTGGTGTTTTTTGACGAACCAACCGCCGGCCTGGATCCGTTGCGGCGCAATGCGGTTTTCAGTCTCATTGCCCGACTCCAGCGGGAACGCAGATTCACCGCGGTGTTGGTCACCCACGATGTGCAGGAGGCGCTGGTAGTCAGTTCGCACGTGCTTTGGCTGGACGCTGGCACCGTTCAATTTGACGGCGAGGCATCCGCGTTTGCGACGGCTCAAGAGCCCGCCCTGCGCGAGTTCCGCGACAACATTGAAGCTTTGCGTGATTCCTTGCGCAGTATAGCAAACCCCAATTCTATTTAATGATGAAAACCGCGCAAATGGAGCGACTCGTAGGCCTGTTTGTCCTTTCGGGCGTCGCCTGCATCAGCTACTTCGCCCTCCAGTTTGGCTCCGTGGAATGGCGCGCACTGGACACCTACACGCTGGAGGCGCGCTTCACCAGCGCCTCTGGAATCATCCTTGGCTCCCAGGTGGCCATCGCTGGGGTTCCCGTCGGTTCGGTCACCGGACTCAAGTTGGGGCAGGACTTCTCCGCGGTCGTGGAGTTCAAGCTACGCAAAGACGTACAACTGCCCTCCGACTCGGTAGCCTCCATCCGGGGTCACGGTCTCCTCGGCGACAAGTACATCTCACTTGCTGCCGGTTCCGCAGAAGATGTTCTTCCTGCGGGCGGGCGCCTTACTGACACGGAAAGCTCAGTGGACCTTGAGTCGCTCCTGAGCCGTTTCGCCTTTGGCGCGGTGCAGTCCGAGAAAAAAGCCGCCCCTGAAAAATAAATGAGGGTTTTTTGCTACTTTCACGGGACGAGATGCTGTGGAAAACCGAGGGGCTGGCAACTTTGGGAACTGCATCCGGAGTGAGTGGATCTCGACCTGAGGCCCGACCGGCAACCGCGCCGGCTCCCCTAGACAAAGCCAACCAAACCACTCTTCAGAAAGTTATCCGCGGATAAAACAGGCTAGGAAGCCATGACAAAAAGCTGCGTTTCACTGCCCGTTTCCGAAACAGCCGGCAAAAGTTTTCCCAACGCAAACAGCGACGCCCCTAAATTATGTTCAGAAAACCCGCCCTCTTCGCCGCTTCCGTGGCCCTCCTCCCCGCCGCTGCCATGGTGTGCACTCTTTCGGCTTGGAACGCCACCGCCTTGGCGGCAAGCGATTCTCCGGAGGTGACCCTCAAGCGTGGCCTTGCCGAACTGCTTGCCTCGGTAAAGGGCCGCAACAACTCCAATCCCGTGGAATTGGCCAGGCGCCTGCGGCCGACTTTGGAACGTTTCTTCAACTTTGAGAGCCTCACCCGCCGGGCGCTGGGGCCGGGGTGGAAGGATCTCAATCCCGAGCAGCAGAAGAAGGCCACCCAGCTGTTTTCTGAAATCATCATCCGCAGCTACACAAGCCGCTTTGATCCCAACAGCGAGGTGGACGTGCAGTTCATCCGTTCCGTGGACATGGGCAACGGCCGCAAGGAGGTGCCTGCGCTCGCCCGTTACCAAGGTAATGCCGTGTCAGTGGCCTATCGCGTTGAGCCCGGCCCCGAGGGGTGGCGCGTTTACGACGTGGTCATTGAAGGCGTCAGCTTGGCGTCAAATTATCGCTCCCAATTCGATTCCATTAGACAGAAGGGCGGGCCCGACGCCGTCATCCGGGCGATGGAAGATAAACTCAAGTAACACAGCCTCGCCATGACTTCGTCCCGCCTCCGCCCGCACTTCCTCGCCTGCGCCGCCCTTTTGTGCGTGTTTGAACCCGCCCTCGAGGCGGCGACAGACCCCGCTCCCGACAATCGCGTGGCGGGGGTGCGCACCGCCTCACCGCGGCGCAGGTCCACAAGGCCCTTTGGAACAAGGACGCGGCGGCATTCCCGGAAGAGGGCCCATCCCATCCCTTCCTCGGCAATTGTCACGCCCGAGGAGGAGGAAATCCACCCGCAGGCCAGCGATCCTCTGGAGCGGCTCAACCGCGGGACTTTTGCGTTCAACCACCAAGTTTACCGCTTCCTGCTCAAGCCGCTTTCCAGACTGACCACCTTTCTGATTCCGGAACCCGTTTCGGATGCGGTGGGCAACGTGTTTGAAAACCTCAAGTCGCCCGTGCGAATTTCCGCCTCCTTGCTTCAGGGCAAGGGACGCCGCGCAGTTCAGGAAACCGGCAAACTCTTAGTCAATTCCACCGTTGGGATCGGCGGTTTGTGGAGGGCGTCCGACCGTTTCGATGGACTCAAGAATGTTCCAGAGGAGGACTTCGGCCAGGCCTTCGGTGTTTGGGGGGTCAAGCCCGGCCCCTACCTTGTGCTTCCCGTGATTGGTCCCCGGTCCGCGCGGGATCTGGTCGGTATGGTGGCGGATGTGGCCGCCACGCCGCAGACTTGGGTGAGGGCTGGCAATCTGAACGTCTGGAGCACGGCGGCGGACAACGTGCAGCGCAACCCTGACCGGATGCAGACCTACGACGACGCCACCAAGGACGCCCTTGATCCCTATGTCGCTGTGCGCGAAGCCTACAGCTCATACAGAACCAACATGGTAGCCAAGTAGGGACGCTTTTCAGGGGACCCGCATACCCCCGGAGAACACAGCGCCTGCGCTCCGCCCTTGAGCCCGGGCCTTTCCGGGGTGATGCTGTCACCATGCCCCAATCCTCTCCTTTTGATCCGATCGCAGACGTCCTCTCAGACATCCGCGAGGGAAAGCTCATCGTGGTCACTGACGATGCGGACCGCGAAAACGAGGGGGATCTGGTCTTGGCAGCGGACAAGGTGACCCCGGAGGCGGTCAACTTCATGGCCATGTACGGGCGGGGCCTTATTTGCGTGCCGATTTTGGAGGAACGTGCGGACGCCCTGGGCTTGGAGCGCATGGTCGCGCGCAACCGGGAAAGCCACAAAACGGACTTCACCGTCTCGGTCGACGCAGCCGAGGGCATCAGCACCGGCATTTCCGCCTCGGACCGCTCACGCACCATCGCACTCCTTGCAGACCCCTCCACGACGGCCGAGGATCTGGTGCAACCGGGCCATATTTTTCCGCTTCGCGCCAAGCCGGGCGGCGTGCTGCGCAGGGCCGGGCATACTGAGGCCTCAGTCGACCTGGCCCGCCTTGCGGGACTCACCCCCGCCGGGGTGCTTTGCGAGATTCTCAACCCAGACGGCACCATGGCGCGTCTTCCGGAGCTGATTCAGTTTAAGGAAACCCACGGGCTGAAAATGTGCAGCATCGCCGACCTGATCGCCTACCGGCGCACCCAGGAAAAACTGGTGCAGCGGGAGCAGGTCGTGCAGATGCCGACGGACTTCGGCGATTTTGAGTTGCACCTGTATCGCAACACGCTGGACGGGGAACATCACCTCGCCTTGGTCAAGGGCGACCCCACCAAGGCGGAGGCGCCGCTGGTGCGCGTGCACAGCGAATGCCTCACAGGGGACGTCTTTGGATCGCGCCGCTGCGACTGCGGCTCGCAGTTGCATGTCGCCATGGAAATGATTGAGGCGGAGGGCTGCGGGATCGTCCTGTACATGCGGCGGCACGAGGGGCGTGGAATCGGCCTGCCCGCAAAAATCCACGCCTACAAGCTGCAGGAAGGCGGTCTGGACACGGTGGAGGCCAACCTGCGGCTGGGGTTTCCCGCCGAGTTGCGGGACTATGGAGTCGGCGCGCAGATTCTGGTGGATCTAGGTATCCGGAAGATGCGTTTTCTCACCAACAACCCCAAGAAGGTCATTGGGTTGGAAGGCTACGGACTGGAGATCGTCGAGCGTGTTCCCATCTCGGCGGAGCCCAACCCGCACAACGCACAATACCTTGCCACCAAGAAACTAAAGATGGGCCACCTGTTGTAAAGCGCCTAGAGCCTGTTACAGGCTTCGCACGAGTTCCTTCCTCGAAAAGTCTTTGGAGGCCTTGAGGCTGGACCCGCTGGGGGAATGGTGGGCAGAGCAGGATTCGAACCTGCGAAGGCGTAAGCCAGCGGATTTACAGTCCGCCCCGTTTGGCCACTTCGGTATCTACCCTTTCTCACCCGAGCGAGGGGTTGGAACACTACACGGGGTGTCAGGCATGGTGCAAGGGGATTTCGGAGGGGAAGCGCGCCCGTAAGGTCAACTCCGGTCGTGGGGGGGCACGCGGAAATTGGGTGCGGTCCACACAAAAGACCGTGGAAGCCGCAGCGTTCCACGCCCTCTGACCCGGTGGGTTGGCCCCTCGAAGCCAAGCAGCACGCACGCAGGGGCTTCGAGAGCAGACACACGCCGGACGCGAAAAAGCCGCCCGGGGGTGTACCCGGACGGCTTTTTGAACTGACGGCGAGGCCGTAACCCCGACTACTTGCTCTTTGCCGGGCGTCCTCTACGGGCTGCGACCTTGGGTGCCTTGGCGGCTTTCGCCGCCTTGGGTGCCTTGGCGGCCTTTACCGCTTTGGCTCCCTTCTTTGCCTTGGCTGGGGCGGAGTAGCCGCCTGCGCGCTTTTCCTCGATCGCGGCCTGTGCGGCAGCAAGCCGCGCAACCGGTACGCGGAAGGGCGAGCAGCTCACGTAGTTCAGGCCGACGCGGTGGAAGAACTTCACCGAATCCGGGTCGCCCCCGTGCTCGCCGCAAATGCCGAGCTTGATGTCGGGACGCGTAGCACGGCCCTTTTCAATGGCAATCTTGACGAGCTGGCCGACGCCGTCCTGGTCGAGGCTGGCGAAGGGGTTCTTGGAGAACACTTCGCTTTCCACGTACGGGTTCAGGAAGCTGCCCATGTCGTCACGGCTGATGCCCAACGCCGTCTGGGTCAGATCGTTCGTGCCGAAGCTGAAGAACTCGGCCGTATGGGCGATTTCATCAGCGGTGAGGGCGCCACGAGGCACTTCGATCATCGTCCCAACCTGGTAGTTGATCTTCACCTTCTTTTCCTTCTGCACTTCGGCGGCCACGCGGCGGACGATTTCCACCTGGAGATCCAGTTCGCGCTTAAAGCCGACCAAGGGAATCATCACCTCGGGCTTCACTTTAATGCCCTTTTTCTGCACCTCGGCGGCCGCCTCAAAGATGGCGCGTGCCTGGGTTTCGGTGATTTCGGGATAGGCAATGCCCAGACGGCAACCGCGGTGGCCAAGCATCGGGTTGGATTCGTGCAGAGCGGCGACGCGGTCGGAGACCTTCTTCACGGAGATACCAAGCTTCGCGGCGAGATCGGCCTGTGCGGCTGCGTCATGCGGAACGAACTCGTGGAGCGGCGGATCGAGCAGGCGGATGGTGGCCGGATGGCCCTTAAGCGCCTTGAAGATGCCAATGAAGTCCTGCCGCTGGAAGGGTAGGATTTTGGCAAGCGCCTTCTGCCGGGCTTCCTTGGTGTCGGCGAGGATCATTTCGCGGACGGCGTCGATGCGGTCGCCCTCGAAGAACATGTGCTCGGTGCGGGTCAGACCGATGCCGTTCGCCCCGAAGGCGATGGCGTTTGCGGTCTGCTCGGGGGTGTCGGCGTTGGTGCGGACGTCGAGGCGGGTAGCCTGCGAACACCACTTCATGAGCAGCTGGAAGTTTTTGAACTTCTCGGTCTTCTGCGCGCGCTTGTCGCCCTTTACCGTGCCGGTGATGATTTCACTCGGCGCGGTCTTAAGCTGGCCGCCGTAGACGGTGCCGCTGGTCCCGTCGATGGACAGGTAGTCACCTTCCTTGAACACCTTGCCGGCAATGGTCACCGTTTTGCGGTCGTAATCAATGAGCACGTCACTGGCGCCGCAGATGCACACCTTGCCCATCTGACGGGCGACGAGCGCCGCGTGGGAGGAGACGCCGCCCTTGGCGGTGAGAATCCCCTCGGCAGCGATCATGCCACGCAAGTCTTCGGGCGAAGTTTCGTTGCGGACGAGCAGCACGTGTTCCTTGCCTTCGTACGCGGCCAAGGCTGCGCGGTCGGCGTTAAGGTAGATCTTGCCCGAAGCAGCCCCCGGACCGGCGGGCAACCCCTTGGCGAGCGCCTTGGCCTTCTTGACCTCGGCGAGGTCGAAGATGGGCGCCAGCAGCTGGTCGAGCTGGTCGGCAGGGTTGCGCAGCACTGCGGTTTCCCAGTCGATGAGCTTCTCCTTGAACATGTCCACGGAGAACTTCAGTGCAGCGGCGGCGGTACGCTTGCCGTTGCGGGTCTGGAGCATGAACAGCTTGCCTTCCTGAATGGTGAACTCAACGTCCTGTACGTCCTTGAAGTGCTTTTCCAAGATCGCGCGAACCTTCATGAGCTCGGCGAAGGCCTTCGGCATTTCCTTCTTGAGACGGGCGACGGGCTCGGGAGTGCGCACCCCTGCAACCACGTCTTCGCCCTGCGCGTTCATGAGGAACTCGCCGTAGAACTCGTCCTCGCCGTTGGCGGGGTTGCGGGTGAAGGCCACGCCGGAACCGGAGGTTGGCCCCGTGTTTCCGTAAACCATCGCCTGCACGTTGACCGCCGTGCCCCAGGCGGCGGGGATGTTGTACTTGCGGCGGTAAACGATTGCGCGGTCGTTCATCCACGAACCGAACACCGCTCCGACCGCACCCTGCAGTTGGTCGTAAACAGAAGCGGGGAAGGTTTTTCCAGTGCGGTCCTTGACCAGCTTCTTAAAGCGCTTGACGATTTCCTGCTGGTCTTCAGCGGTGAGCTCGCTGTCGACGATTTCCTTGTGGTAGCGCTCGTGCTTGAACTCCTCGATGACCACCTCGAAGGGTTCGTGGTCTTCGCCCTCGCGCTTCTGCACGCCCAACACCACGTCGCCGTACATCTGCACGAAGCGGCGGTAGCAGTCCCACGCAAAGCGTTCGTTGTTGGTTGCGGCGGCTAGCGAGAGGACGGTTTCATCGTTGAGGCCAAGGTTGAGGATCGTATCCATCATCCCGGGCATGGAGTCGCGCGCTCCCGAACGGACGGCGACGAGCAGCGGCATGTTTTTGTTGTCGCCGAATTTGTAGCCCATGATCCGCTCCATGTTCTGGACACCGGCTTCCACCTGCGCCTGTAGCACGGAGGGGTAGGTGCGGGCATGGTCGTAAAAGTACGTGCAGACCTCAGTGGAGATCGTGAACCCGGGAGGCACCGGCAGTCCGATGCGGGTCATCTCCGCCAGATTGGCGCCTTTGCCGCCAAGAAGGGACTTTTGGGAACCGTCCCCATCGGCCTTGTTAGCGCCCCAGGTGTAGACGTATTTGGGGGCGCGCCCGACGGGTGCGTTTGCGGGGCGTTTGGGCGCGCTTTTCGCGGCTGATTTCGCTGGTTTTGCGGCGCCGCGTTTGGCGGCCGGCTTCACGGATTTTTTGGTTTTTGGCATGGGTATGAGAGTTCGATAATTCGGCGGCTTTTGGGATGACGAAACGGACCGGCCACCCGGCACATGAAACAGATTCGATCCGCAAAAAGATGCGTCTAATCAAAACAAGCTGTTGGCTCTGCCACAAAGACCGTTTCGTGTCCACATCTTCACTCCGATAATGGGTGGGAAATGCAGAAAAGTTTCATCCTCCACCGCCGCAACCAATGGACAGTTGACTCCGTTTTTTTTAGGTTCTTGCACCCTGAGGTGGTGGGATGCTTCTGCACACGCCCCCTGGCGGGCCCGCCGGACCCTGATTTTCCGGCCGTTTTCAAGTTCATCCAACACCCCGTTCCACAGCACTATCCGCCCATGAAACTTCCAAGAACCAAAGGATGCCACGTACTTTGCGCCGTCCTTCCCCTGCTCCTCCTCTCCGGGTGTTCCGTGTTCATGGCGGCAAACCAACCGGATAAAAAAGACCTCTCCGTCCTGACGGCTGGTACGCCACGCGCCAGGCTGTTGGAAGAATTCGGTCAGCCTGTTTCGAGCCGCCTCCAGGGCGAGAAGCGCGTCGACCTTTTTTCCTTCGTGCAGGGCTACAGCAAGGAGGCCAGGGTAGGCCGCGCCTTCGGCCACGGCGTGGGCGACATTGCCACGGCCGGTTTGTGGGAATTTGCGGGCACCCCTGCCGAAACGGTGTTCGACGGCAGGAAGTTGTCGTTTGAAGTCACCTACAGCCGCTCGGATTTTGTGGAGCGCGTGGTGCGCTTAAATTAAAGGCTCCGATGGGAGGCTTGGTTTGACGCGGCTTTCTAACGCCCGGCCTCCGTGGCAGGCAGCACCCGGAGCAGGCGGAAGTTGACCACGTTGGTCTCCCCCTCAAGCCCCCATTCCCGGCCTGGCTCCGGCTGCCACAGTCGCTCCGCCAAAGCTCCCTCGGGCGGCGCACAACCGAGAATCTGCGAGGCGTTCTCAACCGCCCGCGCGCTGTCACTGGCAACCACCGTCCGCACCCGTCTGGCCTGCAAGATTTCCCGCGCCACGACCGGATCGGTGCTTAGATAAAAGCGGGCCGAGTCGACAATGCCATCAATCCCCTCGTGCCCGCTCCCGGCCACAGCCGGCTGGCCTGACCAATAGGCGAGCGCAGGCGACAGCCACCAGACCGCGAGAAAGGGTTCGACCTCTTCGGAACGCATCCGCTCCGCGGCAAGGCGCGCGTTGATCCACTCCGAGCGGTCCAAATGCCGTCGCGCGCGGAGCTGCGCATCCGGAACAAGCCGGGCGCTCCATTCGGCGCCGACTGGGATCAAAGCCAGCAGGAAGGCCAGGCCCGCGGCGGGTGAGGAGCCCGCCCTCGAAAGCGCAAGGGGCAGCGAGAGGGCGAGCAACAGGCTCCAATAGGGGGCCCAGCGCAGCTGCCACACAGTGAGGGCCGTACACAAAGCCAGCAGCAGCAGCCAGCCCGGGGAGCCGTCCCCTTTGCGCTGGGCTGCCAGCCACAAACCAAACGGCGCGCCGGCCCAAAGGTGGCTGCCCCAGCTCGAAAGCACAGCCAGATCCTCGATGCGACCCAGCTCCCCGATAGTGCCGGCCCACCGCTGCAGGAGCTCCATGGAAGCCCCGCCCGGAGGGACGATCTGGAGGCCGTCAATCCACGCCCCGGCACACACGGGCAGGGCAAAGGCGGCGACCCAGTGCGCTCGGACCCGGGTGGTCCAGGAGGCGCGCCAAAAACAGGCGCCCGCCGCCAACGCTCCCCCCAAAAGCACCAACGGTTCGTAGAGGGAAACCCAGAGCGCCAGCCCAAAACAAAGCCCCCCCGCCCAGGCCCAGTTCAAGGCCGCTCGCTGGAGCAGGCGCTGCTCGGAGGCCAGTCCGACGGCCAGCAGCAACACCAGCAGAGACTGGTGGTCGGGCCGCCCAAAGACGCTGGCATGGACCAGCGGCGGGCTTACCGCCACCAGCAGCGGGGCCGCCCACCACCAGAACGGTCTCGACCCGTCGCGCAGCCGGAAGCCCCAAGCCCAGAACCAGACAAAGCAGCCGAGCATCAGGCCCAAAAGCGGCGAAACCAACGCGCCCGCCAGGTCCAAAGACAACTCCGAAAGCACCCCGAGCCGTCCGCCGCGGGGCCATCCCCAGTGCAACACCCTCTCCAGCCCGGCGATCAGGTAGTCCAGCGGGGCCGTGGCGTGGGAATGAACCCCCTCGGGCCAGTTTTCGAAAAACTGTTGCCTCACCGCCTTGCCAGGCTGCGCCAACACCAGCCGGGCCCTGCTCAGCCGCGAATAGCAGTCGGCGTCGACAAAATAAAAGTGCCCCCCGACCAGCACGTTGGTCAGGTTGTGGAGGCGGAGGGCGATGCCGAGCAACAACAACAGCAGTCCACCGCTCCACAGGCCGAAGCGGCCTCCCGAACCCGGCCCGGCGCCCGGCAACTCAGCTCCGGCAGCGGGCGGGGCACTCACCGGTTGGCTTCAATGTTCTGGCGCAGAAAATCAAGCACGTCCTTGAACTTGGCTTCGTTCTCGGGGTTGACGGCGACGACCGCCTCGTGAGCCTCCAGCATGGTCAGTGCTTCGACCTCTTTGTCGGCCTGCCCGGCCGTATCCAGCGCAACCGCTTGTCCGTTCAAGACGGGACCGGCTTGGGGCGGATCCAGTTGCATCAGCTGGTCCAGACCGAGATTGCACAGCAGGTCCTGGTTTCGCTCGTTGAGGTTGACAATGTGCAGGCCCCCGGCGCCGTCCGCGCGGGATTTGAGGGCGATGCTTGCAAGGGTTCCCATGAAGGTGGAATCCATGAAGGGACACTCCTTCAGGTCGACCACGAACTCCCGGTGTCCGCGCCCCAGCATCTCCCGGGCGAATTCCTTGAGCGGCGTACTGTTTTGGAAGCTACCCTTGCCCTCCACCCGAATCCATACGGTGTCATTGAACAGCCCGACCTGGATGGATGATGGACAGCTCACAGGCGGGTTCGTTTGCTACCAAAGGAAACTCTGCTGCAGGCCGACCACCCGGCCCTGCTCAATGAGCAAAATCCGCCAAGCCGTGACCGCCCCGTCTTGGTGGTAGTCGTCCCCCTGCACGGTAAACTCGGTGCGCTGCCGGCCGGACACCTTAGAAAACTGCACCTCCTGCGTCTGTATATGCGAACCCAGCCGCTGCTGCCGGTACTCAAAACGAACCGTCAGTTCTGCCGGGACCGGGGTCCTGGCCCGCCAGTGCACCGTGTAGGCGTGCCCTTCACGCTGTCTCCGCTCAAAGGAATTTATCGCGCCATAATAACGGCGGCTCTGCTCGATTTGCATCCACGGTGTGTCCACCGGGCCGTTTACCAAAGGGTCAACCAGCACGGAGAACACCTTTTCCACTTCAAAGGCGTCGTCGAGTGCGAGGGGAAGCGTCCCGGTGGAGGGCGCAGGTGCAGGCTTGCGGGCAGCGGCCCCAAGCTTGGGTGAAACGGCGGCAAGTCTCCCGCTCAACAGCAGGAGGGTTACCAATGAAAACAGGGCGCGTCTCATTCGGTGCGGAGCTTAAGCGCGCCCCTCGGGGGTGTCAACGATCCCGCTCCTCGCAACTGGCCCCGGCTTCATCGCAAAAATCAGGCCATCATCGGGCCGATTCTGGGGGGCTGAGGCGGCGGCGCCGACTCCCGGTCCGTTCCAAAAAACGGTGCGTCTGCGAAGCCAAGGGCCTTTGAAAGCAACGTCTGCGGCAACGTGGCACGCATCGCGTTGTAGCGGTGCACCTGGGCGTTGTAGGCCTCCCTTGCGCCGCTGACCTCGGCTTCCGCCAATCCCAGTTCCTCGGAAATCCGCACCATGCTTGGACTCGACCGCAGTTCAGGATACGCCTCTGAAATGGCCAGAAGACGGCCCATGGCCCCGCTCACCCCCGCCTCGGCCTGCTGGAGTTTCTGCATTCCCTCCGCCTGCACCGGGCGGGCGCTCAAAGCCTGCCCGAGCGCGGCCGCCTCCTGGACCGCAACGTTCACCTTTTCGAGGGTTTCACGCTCATGCCGCATGTGGCCACGCGCCGTTTCCACAAGGGCGGGAAGAAGTTCGTTGCGCTGCCGCAACCGGAGCAGCACGTGAACGAAGGCCTCGGCGCATTCCAGTCGCGCCGCCACTAACCCGTTATACGAAGCGAACGCCCAGAGCAGTCCGAGGAGGATCGCTCCCGCAAGCACCAACCCGATTATCATTGCGGCACCAAACATCATAGCAGTTGTGGGGCTTCAGTGTCGGTTGTGTCGACCGATACCGGACTTTTTTTAGAAGGTTGGCTGAAGACCGCCAAAAAGGCAAAAGCGGAAACTGCCCGGGGTCACGCCTCTTGCCCCTCCCACAAAAGCGTGCCATTGCGCCGCCGCCCCCAGCGGTGCATGCTCCGCCGGCATGTCGAAGACCGTCGTGCTCATCCCTGCCCGCTATGCCTCCACCCGTTTTCCGGGCAAGCCGCTCCACCTGCTCGCGGGCAAACCGCTGGTGCAGCACGTCTGGGAACGGGCGTGCGAGGCCAAGGGCGTCGACTCCGTGGTGATCGCCACCGACGACATGCGCATCGCGGAAGCCGCCTTCGCCTTCGGCGCCGAAGTCGCCCTCAGCTCGCCCGACTGCATCTCGGGCACCGACCGTTGCGCCGAGGTCGCCGCCAGGCTCAAAAAAGTCGCCCGCATCATCAACGTGCAGGGGGACGAGCCCATGGTCGACCCGGCGCTCATCTCCAAACTCGCCCGCGCCCTCAAAAAGGACAGTTCCCTGGAAATGGTCACGGCCGCCACCCCCTTCAGCAAGGACGAGGACCCCGCCAACCCGAATGCCGTCAAAGTCGTCCTCAACAAAAACTCGGACGCTCTATATTTTTCCCGTAGCCCAATCCCCTACCTCCGAGACAGCACGGAATTTCCGTATTTGAGGCATCTGGGCATCTACGGTTACACCAGCGGCTTTTTGCAGCGCTTCGTCAAGTGGCCCACCGGCTCCTTGGAGGCGGCTGAATCCCTAGAGCAGCTCCGCGCCCTAGAACGGGGTACCCTCATCCGGGTG
>JBIKSY010000115.1:0-12414 GCA_044348365.1 Chthoniobacteraceae bacterium | reverse complement strand
GAACCGCATTCTCAAAACGCGATTCAGACTGCTGAAGCAGCATCATCACGTTGGAGGTGTACTGCTGCACGGAAGCCGTGGGAGCTTGGAAAGACATGGCTAGGGAAGGCCTTTAGAAGGCCGTGAAAGAGGCGCTGTGGCGCCGGTTTGGTGTTTCCCTGGGCTTATCGTCCGCTGGACGGGCCTCCCGAAAACGGGGTTTTAGCGATGCAACCTCTTCCTTGCGGGGCACCGAGCTTTTGTGGAGCCGGGCGTTGTCCCTTGCCACTGCACCTTGCGAGCGGCTGGAATAAGCTACGTGTGCGTATTACTATGACGCGGGCAGCGGGTCACGCAAAAAAACATGCAAACCATCAAAATCCTCAGTTGGAACATCAACGGGCTCAAAAAAAACTGGGACACCCTGCTTCAACTGATGGCTTCGGAGTTGCCGGAAATCGTTTGCATCCAAAACTATCGGGCGCACAACTACGACCATCCCTACACCATCGACCTTGGCCTGCCCAAAGACGAGAACATCCCTGACGGCGAGAAATGGGTCTGCAACTACTCGCGGATATACGCCAACCTACGCACCTCCAACGGAGTCGCCGTCTTCGGGCGCTGGGCCTTTGCCCAGAACTACAGCACCCACGGCAAGTTCGACGAAAACAACCGCCCAGTCCCCGACTCGGGCTGGGTGTATCACAAACACGCCGCCTTTTTTGGGAGTGGCCGGTTGGCTGTGTTTGAGTTTCAATACTTCACCCTGGTCACCGTGCTGGCTCCAGGCCACTCACAGAAAAAAGGGTCCAAACGGTTTTTGAGGCGCGAGAAGTTTGACAACGATCTGCGCCGTTTCCTCTTTGATCTCAAATCAACGACCCCGGTGGTGCTGACAGGCGACTTCAAAGTGGCGGCCGAAGAGATTGATGCCCACCCTCTTTACAAGATCCACTACGACAAGCCCAGCGGAAGGCTGGATCTCAAAAATCGTCCGACCTTTTCTCTCAAACCCCATACATATGAACAGCCTGAGATTTTATGGATTCCCCTCCAGATAGATCCCGAGCTGCGCCGCCGTTTCAAGGGCTACCTCTTTGACGGGTTTTCTGACGCGCTGAGTTTTTTCAGAACACGAACGGACATTTACACCTGTTGGCCCATAAGCAGGAACAATCCCGAGCGGCCCGTCCTGATAAGCAAACGGCAAGAAAACATCGGCTGGCGTACCGACTACTTTCTGGTTTCCCCGACACTGAGAGACTCGGTGTACGATTGCACCGTGCTCAAAGACATCATGGGCTCGCGCAACGCACCCATCAAACTGCTGCTGAACCTGCCGGACCCCAACAACCCGCCACCCGTCCCTCCACCGGAGCCAGAGGTCCCCAACCAGCCTGTACTGGACTGGGACCCCACCTACACGGAGGGCGACCCCAGCAATCCGTACCTCGTTCCTCCGGGCGAATGACCGGTTACTCGCCCGCGAACGCGACTTCGTGCAGTCGGGTGAACTTCCTCACCGCGTCTACCCACTCCGGCTCCGATGGACGCCGTCAGCGGCTGCTCCCTTCAACGGACTACAGACGCCCTCGGGCCAAGCGGAAGCCGAAGCTGTGGTACTCGCTCGTAGGGAAGTCGCGGCTGCGGTATGCGCTCCGCGCTATGAACACGCTGAGGCCAAAGTGGCCCCCGCGCAACATCCGGTGCGAGCCGCTTTCAGGCCCTATAGGATCAATGCCACCGGCGTAGGCACCGTACCAGTCCCAACACCATTGATATACATTGCCCGCCATGTCGTACAGCCCGTACCCGTTCGCTGTAAAACTCCCCACAGGGCTCGTGTACGGCATTACCCCTGTCTTGTAAGTCGGATGGTAGTCATTTACAGGCCCGCTCAAGTCATACGCGTCGCTCGTACTCGCTTTGTAGTTGGCCTGGCTGTGCGAAATCGTGTTTCCCCACGGAAACCGTTTCCCGCTCAACCCGCCCCGCGCCGCCACCTCCCACTCCGCCTCCGTCGGCAACCGGTACCCGTTCGCGCTCCAGTCACACGTCACCGCATTGCTCGTCCCAGTCCGCACAACGCTCCCGGCCACTTGGTAACACGGCGTCAACCCTTCCTTCTCGCTCGCCGCATTCGCCCACTTCACCACGTCATACCAACTCACGGTCTGCACAGGATGATTTGCGCCCTTTCCGGCACCAGCAGCCAGGTCCGTGTACCCATTGGTCGACGCCCACGTACGCACCGTGTCCCACTGCGCTTTGGTCGTGTCGTTCACCGCCATGTAGTACGGGCTCAGCGTCACCGTTACCGTTCCCGCGTCGGTAATATTGCTGTCCCCGATGAGGTTGCCCATTTGGTATGTCCCGCCTGGGATCTTTGCGAATGCGGTGACTCCTGTTCCTGACGATGCTGTTAACCGCTTAAAGGGCCCCAATGTCATCGTTAATGCTGCCGCTCCTCCATCAGCGGGACCAGCCGCTTCAGTCCAGCCTACAAGTCTCATGCTCATGCTCGAGGGTACCCAAGACGCATCCGTACGACCTTTCTCCTGAACCGCGTTAAAGTAGGAAATCAGACTTCCCCAAAACTCGTGAGTTATGGTGCCGCTGGGGCTGACTGTGATTTTAACGGTCGCTGTACGCGTCACTCGTCCCAGCCTAACTGCACCACTGGGTGCTACAGGCTGTGGAGTTTTGGATGTATCCACGTCAGAATAACCTAGGATCTCCATGTCGATCTTTCCAGCAAGCTCGGTATCAGTTGCGGTGGCTCCGTTTGCTGATGCGGTGCGGTGTTTGAATGTCCACGCTTGATTGCGATCAAACGCGTTGCCGCAGCAAATCAACCTTCCGGGAGGCAAACCCCACTGAGAGAATAAATCTCCCGTTGCTAGCGTAGTCGTTGTTGTAGCCGATGCTGTTCGGGGCCAATAAGACAGCCTCACATTTGCAACTGATTCCATCGACACCTGTGCCCAAGCCCCGAACGCGAGCCAACCGCTAAGAACAAGCCACGCTAAGAAAGTTTTGACGCGCATACTCTGTAGTCTTGCGCCTGATGTTATTCACGCAAGCAAACATTTGCACGGGACATGGGGACGATTCCTAGTTTTCCTGAACCATCACTCCGCGAACGCGACTTCGTGCAGCCGGGTGAACTTCTTCACCGCCTCGGCTTCCCCAGCCAGATAACGCGCCGCAAACGCCTTGTCCTTCTGTAACAGGGCCAGTTCCTCCTTCGCGCCCTCCTTGGTCGGACCGGCTGCCGGAACGCTGCCCCCAGCAAAGCTGTCCTCCTTCAGCCCGCGCCCCAGCTTGGCCGTGAGTTTCAGCAAGTCGGCCGAACCGAGCGCCGCTTCCAGCCTCTCCACGCTGCCTTCCAGACCGAACTCCCGCACCGCCCGTTTCCCGAGCCGCACGTTCTCGTCAAACTCGCCGCCCCATTCCTTCCGGACGGCCGCCAACTGTTGGGTGCGCTGCGAAGCCGCCTCGTCCTTGGCTTTCAGTTCCTGCGCCGCTTGGAGTGTGTCCTGCCACGCACTGAGCCCCGTCGCCTGCCGGCCAGTCAGCCCCAGCTTGTGATAGGCCTGCGCGCTCTCCAGATCGGGCAACTGATAGTCCTCGGGCTTGGCGGGCCTGCCCAGCGCCTTGTATACTCGGTCCCAGCCTTCGTTGTCAGTGTCGCCCTTGGGCAGAGGGAGTTTCTCGCCGCCCACCAGTTTCTCCAAGTTGCGATAGCCCTGCGCCATCTCAGCCGGATCGTTCCAGCCCTTGTTCTGGATGAACTCCCGCAGTTCCGCGTCTGCCACCGAATCCGTCCAAGAGGGCGGGGCCACAGGCCCTTTTGATCCAGCCTGTGGCTGGTTTGAGATGGCCCCTGCTGAATTGGAGGAGGTTGCATCAGCTGAGGACGTCTGGGAGGGCGATCCCTGTGAGATGGCCCCTTCGCCCGTGTTCACAGGCTGCTCAATCAACAGTTCGCTTGCCGTGCTCATTCAGTTTCCTCCTTCAGTTGTGTGATTTCTCTGTCCGCCATGTGCAGATACTGCTGAATGCGGTTCCACACCTCGCGTCGTCCCTCGGCCATGGCCATTGCCAGCGGATCAATCGCCTTGCTCACCGGTGACACCACCGCAGTCGAGGTTTCCGCACGGCAAAACCGTTTCAAGTCAGCCAGAACCACCTCCGCAGTCGGGTGCACCCTGCCGTCCCCGTCCAGAAACAGTCGCCGATAACTTTGCCGCCGCTTAAAAATCCGCTGCCACAATTTATTCATGACGCTCACTGGTTGAGTTTAAGGTCGAGGCCGGCGCCCAGAGGTTCCAAGCCCTGTGTGATCTGGAGGTTCGTCAGGTCCCTGACGGCTTGGCCGCCCACCATCGCCCCCGCCTGCGCCAGCATCGTCGGGTTCAGCGCCTTCACCGTTTCCTTCATCCGCAACACCTCTGCCACGGGGCGCAACAGTTTCTCGGGCACCCCGTTGATCTCGGCCAGTTCCCGGACAATGGCGTCCCCGTCGAAGTTGAACATGATGGTCGGATCGACCTGCGCAAGAGTCGTCGCACTCTCGATGGTCCGCACAATCGCCAGCCCTTCCTCGGCCCGCTGCGCCTTGTTAAGCGGACTGGTGTAGTCCACATCCACCAAGCCCCCGGCTTCCTTCAGCACGGCAGGCATCGGTGGCAGCCAACCCATCTGGTCGAGTAAATCCAATTCACGCTCCACCATCGGTCCCAAAAACTCGCTCTGCTGCCGCCCCATGGTGGGAGCCAGCAACCGCGCCTTCTCCTGCGAACGCAACATCGCCTCCGCGGCAGTCATCCGGGGAATGGCCACCAGCACCTGCGTAAGGGTGACAAGGAACGCTTCGTTGATCGCCTTTTGCCGGCGTTCGATCATCTCGTCGCCGATGGCGATGTCGCCCCGGAACTCCAACGCTTGCACGGTGGGATTGCCCGCGTCATCGACCCCGCCAAAGTTCAAGGCGCCCGGACGCAGATCGAACGCGGAAAGCGCACCGTCCTCCTGCAAGAGCAGGGGCGGGTCCAACGCCTTCTGACCGGCCTTGAGAATCGTCTTGGTCATCTCCTGCACCATCTTGATCTCGGGCAGTACGGTCATTGCCGGCGACCTACCATACACCTCCTTCGGCCCGGTTGTGTACCGGCCTACGGCATAAGGGAAGGTGCGAAACCCGCCTTCGCTGACGATCTCACGGCTCCGGATACAGATGTAGTACGAGGCGAACCGCATCCCCCGGTAGTTCCACGCCATCCGGTCGGGAGCGTCATTGGGCAGCACCACATGCACAAACTCGTGCAGCGCGTCGGGTTGGTCCCGCGCGTCGTCCACAATCTTCTCAGGCAGGACAGCCGCACCAAAGCGCTGCACCGCCTGTTGTGCAGTCAAGAGCGCCTTGCGAAACACGGTGTCTACCAGCCCGTGCGCATTCTCAGCGATGCACACCTCGGAGATGTGCACCGACCTGTAGCGAAGTTCATCCCCCTCGCTTTCGATGAACATCACGCCCGTACCGAACGCGCCCATGGACATGAAGGCGTCGTTGGTTTGGGAAGTGAAGTTCGCCCTGGGAGCGTACCGCATCGCAAACAGCAGGTCGCAGACGCTGTCCAGCCAGACCCTTACCTCGGGGTCCTCCTTTAGCTCAGCCCGCTGTGAGCGAAGCCCGTGCCAGCGCTGGGTGCGCGGGATGAGCATGGACTCCATGCTTGCCGTGAACCGCTCCAGGGCGAGACAGGCCGTGGCGTCGTAGATTTTCTCTGTGTGCTTCTCACCGGGATTGCGCCGGCCCATGAAGAAGTCGGACCGGGGTAGGACATGCTGCGCAACTTCGGCCCAGTGCGACTCCCAGAGGACGCGCTCGGAAAGGAGGCGTGCGTGACGGCGTAAGAGTTCGTCGGCTGAATGGGGCATGCTGATGCCCCGTAATCGTTTCGCCTATGGACATCGGATGTCCAACCTTCAAAAACCTGCAATTAAAATCCGGACGAAGTCCACCTGTGTCACAGAGTGTGATTTCATATTTACAAAACTTTTGTGCTCTGGGTGTCTTTCAACGACATAAAACACTACCGACCCTCGTGAACTCGGCTTAACTCCTGACGTCAGCAAACAGAATCGGAAACAGCGCAGGCTTTATTCCGACGATACAAGCGTCCGGTCGGGCACTTTGAATGGTAGATTCTGCCTCCCCTTCCATACTATCGGAGCGCCAACCCTCCATTTTCATCACTTGGCTAAAGCTCCATCAACATCTTCACTATCGACGCTTCCCTCCCTGCTCCATTTATTTTAGCGCGGAAATCGCCTTTTCTAGCGTCAAAAATTTCAACCAACTCAATCCTGTGGTTTCTACTGGCTTCTGAAATATCTGGATTCCTTGTTTGGATAAGTTGGAATACTTCAGTAATTAAAGGTCTGTCCTTGGTGTCGCAGATATGGCAGAGCAGTTTAAATAAACCATCAATTCGCTTTGTTTCGAAGCTTCCAAGTGAAATCGCTTTCTTGATTGTTTCCTTATAATTCTTGCCCTCAAACTCTGACCCGTTATTTTTCGCAAGATAAAGCAATTTGGCACGGTATCCAATGAAACTACCTGGGAATTTGGATAAAAAAGATTCAATAATGGAAATATTTATTTTTTTTGGATCAGGAAGCTCGGTTATTAAAGTTAATGAAAAACTTTGAATCCACTCAATGTTGTATTTATTCTGATCCAATTGCTGCCAAACGCCATTCGCTTCACTCTGTTGTCCGTTTGCGATTAATGACGCAATAAGATTCACCGAAACCAAATTGTAAATTGAATCAAATGTTCTGTTCACCTCACGTTCAGCGCGAACCCGAGCATGAAGTTGCTTGATGCGACTTAATCCTAAGGGAGCTTTTAACTCCTTGAAGGTAAAAAGATTATCAGGCAGAGGGCGCTCAGAAAAAATCCTTTGCTTCAATAGATTATTTATGTGCTCTTTTGTGTTTACCTTTTTTCCATATAAATCAAAAACTTGGGATTCGCTTATTTCTCCTGCCTTAATGTATGGTAGCTTTTCAACTTCTTGAATCAAAGAGTCGAGCATTTGATTGCTGATACTGCTAAATTGATCGTCCAAAATACACAACTCGGCTACGTCCGCCAAGAATGTGACAAACTCATTTTTGGCCTTTGTCGCGAGAGCTCGGTTTTGCAATTCCGCATCCAAATCGCCGGCACGGCACATAATTGAACCAAGAGACATGAACACCAATGCCGTAATCCTTGATTTCAGGATGCCGCTGTCGAATAGTGCGCCGACTACAAATCGCAAGTGGTTAGAAATAAGCTCCATATATAGAAAAATTATCGATAAGCTCGATCCGTTGAAGAGAATGTTTCGTACAGCGACAATGGCAAGCTTTTTTGCGCAGGGCTGCAAGTGACGCTCAGAACATCGCCGCCAAGTGAAATCAGAATTTTCACCTCAAAAATGTCTGAGGACGGGATCAACTTACTAAAGACGAAAAAAAGGGGAGGGTGGGGTACGAAGTGCGGCAACGGGTGAACGCGTGCGCCCCCAAAAAAAGGTGAAGCCATGCAACAGCGCCCACAAACAAGAGCCGCCACGCATTTGGTAACGAAACAGATTTCGCGACCAACGCCCCGAACCACACAGCTTTGAGAGCCACCAGTGTATGGCAGCTCCCAACGCGCCAAGCGTCCAGCCAACGCAGCGCCGCTCTCCAGTCCCCCGCAGTTTGAATGGTGTGAGTGAATGGCAGCTCCCAGCCTGCCGCGCCCCCATTGAACGCCGAGCCACTCTCCGCTCCACAGTGCATTGAAAGCCACCAGTGGATGGCTAGTCCCAGCCCGCCACGTTCTGGGTAAATGGAGAGCCACTCTCCAGCCCCCCGCAGTTTGAGAGCCTCCAGTGTATGGCAGCCCCAAAGCGCCCCCAGTGAAAGCCCGGGGGTCGTCCGGTGGCCTCGGCGGCGGTTCCCGGCCTCACGCCCAGCCCCGCCGCCCTTCGGGCCTCCCACCCCGCCCCCGCGGAAAGAACCGCCGCGTGGCCCCCGCCCGCCCCGGCCTTACGCCGTCCCATCGCGTGCAGCCTCAGCTTGTAGCGCCACGTCCAGCGCGCTCGGGTGCTCGCAAGCTCGCAGGCCGCTGCTGCGGCCCCGGCTACTGGCCCCCCGGGACCAAAGCAAGGGCCGCCGGCCTCACGTCAACCTAGACCGCCACGCCCCCTGCTCGCTGCCGCTCGCGGGCCGCTAACGCGGCCCCCGTGCCGCCCTACTCCATCACCGCCAGCTCCGGTCGTGGACCGCTTTGGGTGCGCTTCACCAGGAGCCGCGCTTCACCGCCGCCCACCAGCAGGTACTGCAATGATTCCGCCACGTGCGAGTAGTCGTTCTTGTCGGGCATGTCCCGGTACTTCGCTGCGCCTCCAACCTGCACACGCTTGAGCGCGTAGCCACCCGCCATCGCCTTCCTCAGTATTACACACTGTGGATGCACAATCAGTCCGGGGGCGCCGTCAATGAGCCTGCTGAGTGCGCCTGCCACCGATTCACGCCGCTTGATGAAGTCGTTGGTCGCCGCTGGTTGCGCCGGGATACCGGCCTTGCGCAGGATCTGGAACGGTGTCACCTCGTCGGTCTGTGCGCGCACATCACCTGCCGGATCGCCTGTGATCTTCGCGAACGTGAAGCCCTTGTAGCGCTCGTTCATGACCCGTCGAAGCACCTCGCTGAACCGCACCGCTCCCATGTCCTCGGTCACCAGTTCGCTGTGCACGCGCCACTGGCCCATTGGAGTGCGTTGGGCGATGGTCGCAGCCGGTGTCAGACCGAAGTCGATGCCCACATACAGAGGCAGTTTCTCCGTCACCTCGAACTCTGCCACGTGCACCGAGTCCTTGAACTCAGGGTACACCGGCTTCCCATCGCGCACGTACCCGTACTCCCCGTGAACGTAGACCTTCACCCAATCCGGATCCTTCCCGGCAACCTGCCGCTCGTAGTACTGGTCAGGTAAATGCTCACGATTCTCTGCGTGTTCGCTTAGACCGCCCGGTTGTTTGAAGAACTTCCAGCCCTGTGGCTGGTCTTCCTCTGCCAGCTTGTACCACCAATGATCGCTGTCGGGCGGGTTCGTATCGGCAATGATGCCGCTCCAACCTGTCCCACCCATCGCCATGCTCGGGTATCGGCCTACGCGTCCGGTGAGGCCGTCGATCACAGGCTTCGGCACCTCACGGGCTTCGTTCACCCAGGCACCGGTCAACTCCATCGACAGGAGCTTCGAGATGTCCTGAGGCCGGTCCAGTGCCACGAAGAGCACTTCCAAATCCATGTCGCCCATCTTGATGTGGTGGAACGGTGGCCCTTCGTCCACCCAACGGCCGAGCTCGGGACTCACCCACTGGTGCCAACTCTTAATCGTAGTCGTTCTAAGCTCTGGATAAGTGTTTCTGATCACTGCCCAACGGCTTCTGCGGATCTTATCCTTGCCCGGCTCCTGCAACGACGCCCGTCGGAGAATCTCCATGATACAGACGGTCGATTTGCCGCTGCCGAACGGTCCCATGATTCCCCGAAAGAACGAGTCGTCCATCATGAACGCCTTCGCCACTGCACCCGCTGGTTTGTAGGTCGTCATTAAGACAGGTCGATTCTGATGTTGAGACCGCCTCCAGCCGTGTCGCCCTTCAAAGCAACGTGTTCTCCGTACTCCTTCGGCAGAATCCGGCTCGCAGTCCATTTACGCGTGTCGATCCGCATCTTCTGCCACGTCACCCAACCTTGATCCACGCGGCCGTCCGGCAACAACGGCGGCTGTTCATCACACATTGCCACCAGCTCTTCCGCAAACCGGTGCGCCTGCACTTCCCGCGCCGCTTCAAAGCCCGCCTTGCAACCTTCGTGATCCTGGCTGACCCAGTACCGAACCGCCGCCTCGCCAGGCATCTCGGGATTCGCGCAGATCGCCCTCAGTGATTCCCCGTGGCTGATCCTCTCACAGATGACCGCCATCAATTCCGGTCTGTACCGCACCAACTGCCTCTGACCCGGCCCTCGCTTCTTACTGGGGACAATCTCATTCATGCTAGGGAATCGTACTACCCGACCTGTGCGGTTTTCTTTTGTCGCGTACCACCTCCCTCTCCGTTTCAGCCCACTATTCCGCGGCCCTAACCCGTTCTGACTGCCACGCCTTCCCGCCGCCCCCTCGATGGCTTGCAGTGTAAAACACCCGCTTTCACCGCACGCTGGGGAAGTCTTTGCCCCCGCTGACGTCTACCTTGGCGTGCAGACGCGTCACTAGGTCGTCCCGCTCCGCGGCTCGGGGAAGGCGGCTCCGCTCCGTTGGCTACACCCGCGCGCTCTGAGCGCCAGTCGCGGGTTCGTCGCCCGCGCTCCGCCGCCCGTCCCGCTGCCACCTCCCAAGCGTCCATCTGCAAGCCGGCCCCCAACACTGCGCGCCGGTCACGCCCCCAGTGCCGAGGACGTCCACCGCGGCGCGCCGACGCTCCTCTCAGAGATGCATGCGCAGTTCCTGCGTGAGGAGTCGTGGCTCCGCTCCGCCGCTTAGGCGGGGCGCGGCAGCGCGCCAGTCCCCGCCTTCGCTCTGTCGCTACGCCAATCAGCCGCTGCGCGGCCCAACACACTTGCGGGGATCGCCCCGCACCCTCCAGGGGGCTCCGCGCCCCCAGACCCCGCGGGGGCCTCAGGCCCCTTTTGTTGGCCCTTCGGGCCAGTACCAGTCTGTTATGGAGGCTCTGCCTCCAAACCTCCGCTGCTCTCCGGCGCAGGGCCTCGGAGTGGTGGTCTCAAAGGCATTCTCCTTTCACACCCCTCCTCCTTGGGCCGCCCCTCGGGGGGGCTGCACCTCAGGCTCCCGTACCCCTCCCAATGGAACGCCATTCAATCTGTATCGGTCCCGGGGGGGAACCAAAGGCACTCCCGTTGCTCGCCCCACCTCCATGGGCCGCCCCCCGAGGGGGGCTGGTAAGGGATTCCCTTACCCGAAAAGCAGGTTCCTCCCGATAGGCCGCGCCCGCACCGCGTCCCTTTCTGGATGTGTTAAAGCTCTCGAAAACAACGCTTTGAGGCGTGTTTTTCTCTGAAAAAGATCAAACCTTTTGCCCTTGGGATCCGTAGCTATATGTGAGGGGAAGTGTTTCCCCCGCAGGCAGTTAAACGCGGTTTTTAAGGAGTTTCCCATGTACATCATCGCTTCCAACAAGGTCAGTTTCGAGCAGCTTTCCACCCTCCCCACGCCCGCCCCGACCCCTTCGCACACCCCCGTTGCGCACTCACACCTGGTCACCTCCGCGCGCCACGCCATCAGCGCCGCAGGGTTCCAGATCGTAGAGGAGCAGCACGCCACCAATCGGGACGGACTCCGCTACTTTGGCGGGTTCGCCCTCCGCGGGCCGGACATCACCAGCAAGGAGCGGGAGCTCGTTCTGGGCCTCCGCAACTCGCACGACAAGAGCTTTGCCGCTGCCATCTGCATCGGGACCTCCATGCTCGTTTGCGAAAACCTCTGCTTTTCGAGCACGGTCCGCCTCGACCGGAAGCACACCGCGCGCATCGAACGAGACTTGCCCGCCGTTTTCAACCGCGCCATGGGCAACCTCATCCCCGCCTGGACCGAGCACGGTGACAGGTTGGAGCGCTACAAAAACACGGAAGTTGACGAGCGGCAGGCTTCGCACCTTGTCGTCACCCTTGCCGAGTCCGGCGCCCTTGGGATCCGCGACATCCTCCCGACCCTTCGCGAGTTCCGCGCCCCGCGCCACCCCGAGTTCGCCGGCGCCACCCTGTTCAACCTCTACAACGCAGCCACCGAAGCCCTCAAGGGCAGCGACCTGGCAAAGCTCCCCACCCGCACCCAGTTCATCCAGACCCAGTTCGACGGGTTCGCCGGCAACGCGGAAGCCGCACTCCTAACGACAGGCGGCAACGGTGAATGGCTTGCAACCGACGAAATCCCGTTCGACTAGCCGCAACCCCCCAGAACCCACCCCCCACCCCGCACTTTCCGCCCCACAAACGCAGCAGGGCCACAGGCCCATTAAAAGGCCCCTATGGGGCCAGAGAGAGGAAACCGAGGTATGAACACGCAGGACATCATCAGCAACGAACAGGTCAGCAGCTTGGAACGCATCGCCGCCATCATCGCCAAATCCGGCATGGGCGGATTCAAGACCCCCGAGCAGGCCACGGTCGCCTTGCTCCTAGCCCTCGCCGAGGGCATCCCCCTGGGCAGAGTGATTCACGAGTACCACGTCATTAACGGCCGTTTGAGCCTCCGCAGCGAGTGCATGCTTGCCCGCTTTCAAAAGGCAGGCGGCACCATCCAGTACATCGACCGCGGCCCCGCTTGCGTCACGGTGTGCGCATCGCACCCCAAAGGAGGCT
>JBIKSY010000462.1:0-12425 GCA_044348365.1 Chthoniobacteraceae bacterium | reverse complement strand
TTGTAGAACCACCACATTGATTCCAAATGGCTTGAGGTCAACTCTAAGACTATCGCTCCAACCTTCCAAAGCATGTTTTGATGCATGATACCAAGCTCCAAGTGGCATATAGATCCTCCCGCCCATGGATGAAGTATTGATGATGGTTCCGGATTTGTTTTTTCGCATATGTGGGAGTACTAATTGAGTGATTGCAGCAAGTCCGAACAGATTTACCTCAAATTGATGTCGTGCCTCAATAATTGGAACATCTTCAACTGCTCCATAAAGACCATAACCAGCATTATTCCACAGCACATCAATGCGACCTTCTTTTTGTATGATAGTATCTACAGCACTCTTAATTTGTTGTTCATTGGTTATATCGAGTTGAATTGGATGACCGCCCACTTTTTGTATTTCATCCATTTTATCCATTCTTCGAGCAAGCGTATAGACGGTATGACCCTTTTTGATTAATGCGAGCGCTGCATCTTTGCCCATTCCTGCACTTGCTCCGGTGATTACGATGACTTTTTTCATATCATGATTCCTTTATATAGTGTAATGACTACAAAGATCATGCAAAGGAGATGAGATATCTTATACGATTTCCTGATAATTGAATACAAATCATTGAATTATCTCTTCAGTACCCCGATCATCACGCCGAAATTTCCATTGAGTTGTGTCCATCTACTTCGTGGCGCATAGGTTTTCGAAATAGAGCCATCGAAATACAGTGCATTCACGCATCGTTGTTGTTTGAAATAATGCGCGAATTCATAAAGAGTAACAGGTTTGCGTGACATTGCAAAGATGAGTTTTCCATGTTTGGTTATTCCTACACCATTTCGAATATTGAAGTAGTTTGAAGTATCGGAAAAATAGGGGTTGATTCTCCGATTGATAACTAGCATTGGACCTGATTGAGTGGCATGTTTGATCTTTTGAACTTTATGTATGTCTCTTGCGAGGCATATACCGGGTTTTTCATTTGCATCCACATAGAATACCCCATTTGGTTGGATGAAGAAATTTCCAGTTCCTCTGTTCAAGTTCACGGATTTATGTAAGGTATGATCGGCGATGAAGAGTCCGACCGGGGCAAAATCAGGGTGATACATACCGCCATTCATTGCGAAGATCAATTCCCTTTTACTGCTTTCCACAAATTGTTTGAGTGATCCCAGTGTACGCAGAAGTTTATTGCTTGCATCTTTATAATACATCGAGATGATTTCGGTGTTTGGATTATAGGTATGTAAGATGAAATCCCTACGGGTCAATTCTCGTGCTTTGGGAGTTGTGTCATTTGCAGGAATCTCTGTTTGAGCCATAATCTCCAATTGACTCATGCAGAAGCTTGCCATGAGTGTGATGATTATGGGGAGTATGCCTTTGATAATCATGAGCGCATAAGAATGAATGAATAATCCCTTTGTAAAGCAGAACTAATTTTAACATGATTACAAATATATAGGTTAAGGAATATGAAAGAACAACAAATACTGTACTCTATGTTCATATAACTGATTCATGGAAAAAGAGTGTTATTTCTTCAAAAAATGATAAAAAAACACGCAAATGAGTAGATAATGAGTAGAAGGATAGTGAGGGAAATAGTATAATATTGTTAGTGGACATTAATTGGTGGAAATTACCTACAAACATTAGAATGAATTCTTAAAGTAATCAAACAAAAGTATATGTGTATTGCATTATCTATTGGAGGATGGTGTGAATATTTTATTAACATACAGTATATGATACTGTTTAGGAGGAACTATGAAAAAATGTTTCTTATTTGTAAGTAGGGCAATTGTTCTATTGATTATCGTTTTATTCACTTCTGTGATGACATCAAAGGCTGAAGAAGCAAAAGGTGAAGTAAAACAATTGATGAGTGGTAAGTTTGAGAGGAAGAGTTTAACTATTCTCCCTGTAACTCTTCCAACCACATCGAGTTACTCAGATGAATTGTTAAAGGGTGTTTTGAATCTACCTCAGACATCAAGATTTGATTACAATAACATTGGTGCAAAATACCTGAAGGATTTTGAATCTGAATTCAGAAAATCCGGCTTTGATCCTAAGGATCCTATGGGCGATAAATCCAAAGAGGCGATTACAAAAGCTATCATTAACTCAGCATTGGAGCCGGTTGTTAAGATTGTATGTAATCAGGATTCAATTGATGACAGATTTAAAAGACAACAGAAAAGAGTGGTTACATCAGCAGCATCTAGTGGAAAGATTTCAACCACATCAGACAAAGATGCTATGATTCTGATTAATGGATCCTTCATACCTGTAGTAGTTGTGAACAGTGTTGAAACCAAAGACAATACTGCAACAGCTAATGGAACGGTATTTTGGTACAGAATTGATGCATCCGAAGTGTCTTGGGATTTAGATAATCAACAAAAAAACGGTGGTAGTGTATTGCCAACAAATTTTAAAGATGTAAAAGTAAATTTTGTTGGTTCCAATCCAATTTCAAATGTTGGAATTGTTAGAAAAAAGGAAGACAAAGAAGATAAAAGTGCAGCTGGAAAATTACTTGGTGCAGCTTCAAAGACAATTGAAGAATCTTCTGAAGATGCAAAGCTTTCTGCAGATCAAAAGGCGGTAAAGGGTCTTCCTGGGCAAATCATTAAAGTTGCTTATACAATGGAAGAATTCAAAATCAGAGGTGTGGTTCAAACTGTAGATCCAAACTATACGATTGATGTCGGTAAAAAAGAAGATGCCTATGTGGACCAAGGGTACAAAATCTATGAAACAAGATTAGGCGCTGATAAGAAACCATACTCAGTTTACACAGGATTTATTCGTGTTGACAAAATTGGAAATAATGATAAGAATTTTGAAGACAGCCGTGCATATTCAATCATTGCAAGCGGAATAGAGCAAGGTCATGTTGCTGTTTCTCATGATCAAGGTCCTGATTTTTATATTAGGCCTACATTCAGAACATTGAGTATTCCAAAAGAAATAGGAAATATTTTTGGCACATTTGTAGGTGATATGTATACAGAAGATGTTACATCGAGTATAAATATTGAAGGGGGTATCCTCGTAAATATGGCAAAATTTACTAACATTCCTCAACTTTTCTTGGGATTAAATGCTAGCTTTGGAATTCCAAATGCAACCGCTACAAATGCCTTTAAAAATACAACCCAATCAAGTTTTCAAGCTGATCTAAGTGTGTTAAAGAAGTTATGGATATCAAGATTTAATGTTTTTGGTGAGTTTGTATTTGGTGTTAATTCATTTAGTATCAATGGTACAAATTCTAATGATGTTTCTTGGACAGTTTCTACTGGTCTAGCATATGGAGCTGGATTAAATGCTGGATTAGAATTTGCTTTTACTCCTGATCTAAATATAGGTATACAAACTGGATATAGATATGTACTTCCTACAACGACTCTTACAACACAAGTTGGAGATGGTGAAAAGAAAGAATACTCTAAGGACAATAACCTTGGTTTATGGTCAAATGCAAAACTTGATGACCTAAATCTAGGAGGTTTGAATTTCGGTTTGAAAGTAAGTTATAGTTTGCCTCCATTCTTTTAATCAAAAAATAATTCATTAGGAAAACATAGTATGAAATCATTCTTAAATATATTTTTAACGATTAGCATTATTGTCTTCTTTGCATCATGCGCGTCTGCACCTAAGGATCCGATGCCGACATCATATGAAGTAGAATGTGTTGAAGGGATTGCAGGAAATAGTTATAAATACTTGGCATGGGGTCTTGGAGAGGATAATGCTGAAGCGGAAGAGGATGCAGTGAAAGCAGCAGTATATGCTGCATTGGTCAATAGAGGTTCAGGAAATTGTGCTCCATTGATGAATACATCCGAAGTAGAAAACAATAATGAATTTATCAAGCAATTTTATGTTGAGAAAAAGTATAAGCAATATGCGACAAGTACAAATCGAGGAAGAATTGATCCTAATAAACGATTAAAATTAGAAGATGGATCAATAAAACTAGGAGTAGATGTAGTTGTAAATACTACTTCTTTGAGAAATTACTTAATTGAAAAAGGTAAAATTAAGTCAATGAGAATTGGCGGATAATTTATAAAGGAACAAAAGATGAAATATATTTTATTGACAGTGATTTGCTTTAACTTCTTCTTTGAAATAAGAGCTCAAGAGAAAATTTTATCACAACCTAAGATTGTGGTATTGCCAAAAAGTCTTGAAGGTAAAGATGCCTTGACTTTAATGAAAGAGGACAAGTTGATAAATACAACAGTAGCGGCAATTAAAACTGTACTCGTTGAGAGAAAATTGGAACTAGCTGATCTAGAACAATTAATCGGAAATGCAGATTTCAATCGCGCTTTGATGTCTGGATTAAACTCAGATGCTAATGCTTTCCTTGCTTCATCAGCAGATGCGGATGTGTATTTGGAATTTGATGTACAAATTGTACAAGAAGGAAGAGGTAGAAAAGCCAATATCAACTTTAATGTGAAAGAAGCTGCTACCGCTAAAGTGCTTGGTTCAGGAAATGGTACGTCTGATTCAAATCCAACTAATGATATCGGAGGATTGTGCATCGCTGCTGTAAATAATGCCATGGATAGAATAATGGAGCAAATCCGTTCTTATTGGGCTGAGCTTCCAAAGTATGGAAAGCCAATGATGGTAACTATTGCATTTAAGAATACAGCTGTTAATAGCGAACTCCCAAGCGGTCAATATATAGATGAAGTAGTTGAAGACTGGATTAAAAGTAATACTAAATCATACAGAATGTCTGTTACTGATAAAACAATGTCATTCAGCCCACTTTATGTTGACTATATCAAATATGATAGTCCAACAACATTTGGAAGAGACATTAGAAAGTTGTTTGACAAAACACTTGGTATGAAGATAAAACTTCAAAATACAGGTAAGTCTATTAGAATTGAAGAGCAAAATTAATTATACAAAGAGGGAAAAGTATGAAAAAGATGTATCAGATATCATTGTTGCTTTTGTTCTTTAGTGTGGTGATAGGAAAGGCACAAGATTTTGGATCCGGATATTTTGTTGTACCAAACGATGCAATTACTTCATCAGTGCAAGAACAACTTGGGAATAAAATAAAAGTGGCAATGTCTAAAGCCGGCATGGCAGCAACAGATGGATATTTTCCAATGGTAACTGTTGTGAAGTATGATGAACTGGAAACAATTGAAATCCCAGGAATGAGAAAAATGTATAAGACTTCTGGTACCGTAACACTTCTCATGACATTTACAAACACTAATACCTCATTGGCGGCGACTGACTTTAGTGTTGAGGGTATTGGAGTATCCAAAGAAACGGCACAAAAGACGGCGATAAACAATATTGTAATTCCTGTTGACAAATTGAAGGATATGGCAGATAAGGCCAAAAAAAACTATGGCGCTTCGATGGAGTCATTTGCAGCTAATAGACTTGCAACTGCAAAAAAACTAAAAGCCTCCAAAGATTATTGGGGAGCTCTAGAAGCAGTATCTGAAATACCCAAAAATTCAAAGCCATATGCAGAATCAAACAAACTCTATGCAGAGTTGGAAAAGCTTGTTGAAAAAGAATCAGTAAAAGAAGAAAAGCTTCAAGCGATTAGAGAGCAGAGAGAATTCGAGCTTACAAAAGATCAAATGAAGTACAATAACGAGCAAGCAACGGAAAGACAAAAATCTCACAGAACAGAAGTTGAAAGCAGAGCTAGAGTAAATGAACGATACTATCAGATGTGGTCTTCATATTATTACAATTATTATTAATTACTAATATCGGTCAAACAATGAGAAATTTATTAATCGGGTTTTTGCTGTTACTATCATTTGGTACTGCATTTTCACAACGATCAATAGAAGTAGAAGGAGGACTCGGACTTCCAGGTGGTGATTTAGAAACATTCTATAATAATCAACCATATTACTCAGTTACTGCTACCAATAAGTTAGCTGAAAATATAGATGGTATCTTCCAGTTTGGAATAATGAATTACTCTGCTGATAATACCATCTTAGTAGGAGGGAGTTCTTATCAAATTTCAAGTAGTGAGGAATATCTTCCTTTAATGTTTGGATCAAGATATTATCTGACTGCAGGTAATGTTATGCCATATGTGACAGGAAAAATTGGGTATACTTTTTGGAAATCAAAAGCTTCAACGTATTTAAGCTCTGCTGAAGAGTCAGGAACATCACTTAGTTATTCAATTGGTGCTGGTTTAAAATATTCATTGAATACTAATTTTTATGCAATTGCTAATGTTGACTATAATGTGATTAACAGTGATGGTAACATAAACTTTACTACAGTTAGAGCTGGGATTGGATATACATTGCCTTGAACTGCATGAGTTGTTGAATTATATTATTAGACAATAGGGAGTTTGCATGAGATACTTTTTTTCTGTGGAAATTATTTTGACTTTTCTTATTTGCTTTATATTACCCTTAGAAGTAATTGCTAAACAGATCAAAGACATATCCTCAGGTAAAACATCGATTTCTCACCCTCCTATTTTCATCTATAAAATGAAGAGGGATTACAGTCGAAATGTTCCTGTATTATTGTCAGATGACAAAACAGAAATAGTATCATATCCTCATCCAATGGATTTAATAGGCATGAATTCGAAAGAGTTCATGCCTATTCGTTTACATGGTAGATATTTTCTTGATAGAAAAGGAATTAATAAGAATGTAGCATTTCTAAATATTTCATACAATAATTATCGAAAACTTAGAAGACCTTTAACTATAGAAGAAATTGAAAAATTAATTACGGATCGGAATCCTCTCTCATATTTTCTTTCATGCTCGAATCTCACTTATTCAGATAAGATTATCGATAGCATAAACTCAATGATTGATAAAGGCAATGTATCAACCATTTGCAAATAAACAGTAATTAATAATACATAACTAAATTAAGAAAGGGACCTTCCATGAAGATTTTATACTTCACTATTATCTCGCTGATATTTCAAACTTTTCTACATGCAAAGCAATTATCATCAGAAAAAGTAATTAAAGTAGGAATCAGTTTTTTACAAACTGAATCGGTAGATCTAGCACATGTTGAAACAGCTAGATTCTTACCTGATACCACAACATATGCTCTGTTTTATATTATTAACGATAAAAGCAATAATGCATTTGTTATTGTTTCTGGTGATGATGCCGCATATCCAATCATTGGTTATTCAAAAGAATCAATATTTCGAGTAAAAGACTTGGGCAGCAATGTCGAAAAATGGCTTGAGGGGTATAAGAAGGAGTTACGGTATATCATACAATCAAAGATGCCTGCAACAATAGAGATAATCAATGAGTGGAATGATTTATTGAACGGTCCGACCAGAAGTATGCTTCAGGGGGAAGTCGTGAGCCCTTTGATGAAAACAAAATGGAGTCAATCCCCATATTATAATGCACTCTGTCCCTATGATTATAATGAATCGGCAAGATCAGTCACAGGATGCGTTGCCACTGCAATGGCACAAATCATGAAATACTGGAATCATCCTGAACAAGGGGTTGGTACTCATTCATATAACCATCCAAGCTATGGTACTCTCTCGGCAAACTTTTCATACTCCAACTATAATTGGTCGAATATGCCGAATCAGGTGACAAGTTCAAATAATGATGTTGCTACTTTGATGTATCATTGTGGTGTTTCCGTTAATATGGATTATAGTCCTAGTGGAAGCGGTGCTTGGGTTATATCGGAGACATCTCAAATAGATAACTGTTCTGAATATGCTTTCAAACAATATTTTGACTACTCTCAATCATCAGTTGGTCGTCAACGCAGTAATTATACAGAATCTACCTGGATTCAGATGTTGAAGGATGAATTGGACAATCAGAGACCAATAATGTATGAAGGTCATGGTTCAGGTGGTGGACATGCATTTGTTTGCGATGGTTATGATACTGGAAACTATTTCCATTTCAATTGGGGATGGGGAGGAGTATATGATGGATATTTCAAAATAAATGCTTTGAATCCAGGTACTGGTGGAACAGGTGGAGGATCAGGTACTTATAATCAATATCAAAAAGCAATTTTCAATCTTAGTCCAAACCCAAAGAGCAGTTTGCCAACTATGGGATTGGAATTATATGCTTCTTTAACAGTTAATCCGAACCCAATTTTGGTAAACGGAAATTATACAATGAATTTCAATGTGGTAAACAAAGATGCTACTCCATTTAAAGGTGACATCATTGGTGTATTGGCTGATGAAAACTATAAAGTTGTCAATATTACCACTTACTATACAGAAGTGAATGGATTGAAATACGATTACCATTATACACAAGATAGAAATTTTAGCGGTACGCTTTCTGATACAGTTCTTCCGGGTAATTACTATGCCGTGGTACTTGCCAAACCAGAAGGTGGAACATGGGAAATTATTAAGAATGGTGATTTCTCGAACTTCATTCAAGTTACAGTGACCACTGAAAATGATATAGTCATGTATAAGTCATTTTCGATAAATCCTAAAATTATAACTGAAAATAAGCCTGTGTCCGTGAATTTTGATGTTCTGAATGAAGGTTCAGATTTCACAGGTACTTTTTCATTAGACTTACATACCGCTGAAGGAGCTTGGATAAAAACTATTGGTGAATTAACCAATGAATCCCTTAAAAACAACTATCACTATACCAATGGTTTAACATTTAACTCAAACAATGCGTTTGGAGTACCTGCAGGAACTTATCAATTAGTAGCGTGGTCAAAACCGGCAGGAGGAGAATGGGATATGGTAAAGAGTTCGGGTCAGAATTATAATCCTATTACGATCATCATTTCTAAGCCTGAGATGATTGCAGATCAGTTTGAATCCAATAATACAAAAGTGACTGCAACGCGAATTCCCTACTCATCTCAACAAGAATATTCATATTCAACTGCATACACTTCAATTCATAATACAGCTGATATAGATTATTACAAGATAGATTTACCAGCTGGTTCATCTTACTTTATAGATGCAAGAACACAAGATAGCTATGAAAATAGTAATAGTAAATCTTATACCCTCGATGTGATGTGGAATTATTCAGTTGGCAACCTTACATCAGACTCTTATGATGATGTCAATACGGACGGTTCGATCGTGGTTGAAGGGGGGCAAACTATATATTTTGCTGTATATCCATTTTTCCAAGGAAAAACCGGTACTTATGATATCGATTTTACAATTTCTAAATCGGTACCAAAAGATGTTTATGAGGATAATAATTCATCGGCTACTTCATATCAAATTACTGAGTCCATTCCCGGTATAACAAAGAATATCAAATTGGTTGGAGCATCAATACACAGTACTAATGACATTGACTACTATAGATTTAACTGTCCGGCAGAGTTTATCTACGATGTTATTCCATTCATTAGAGACAAGAATTATCTGAATAATTCCAATTATTCGGTTGATTGTGAATGGTCATACTCCACAAATGGATCTACTTGGTCTACTTGGATGGATGGTGCATTGATAGGAACTAGCTCAATTAGTCTTAATGGTAACTCAACATTGTTTATGCGGGTTAAACCAAAGAATACGGGTGATCTTGGATCTTATGCTCTTGAAATGGATATCACAAAATCAATGCAAAAAGATAACTATGAAAGCAATGATCAAGTATCCACTAGCACAACTTTATATGCTTCATTTATAAGCAATAATGCAATTGTATCTACGCAGAATAGCTCAATTCATAATTCAACAGATGTGGATCATTATAAAATTGATTTACCGGCAGGCTATACGTATACCATTGATAATTTTCTAAGCGACATAATTTCATCCAATGATGGAAAAAGTTATTCGATTGATGCAAAATTTGCAGTCAGCACCAATGGAACACAATGGTCTACATACTATGAAAATATCAATAATGGATTGCAGATTGTTGCAGATGCACCAAAAACAGTATATATCAAGGTTTTGCCAAGTAAAATAAATACAATTGGTTCATACAAGTATAATGCAAACATCTTACGAAATGTAATTTCAAATGTCGATGCAGAAATAAGTGTTCGACATGATATTATTCAGCATAGCGGAGGTTTTACATTAGCTTCAGGGTTGAATTCAACAATAGAATCAATTTCCATCTATTCAAATCTTGGTAAATTATATCTAAGTAGTTCGGATGTTGAAACAGAGTTTAAAGTAAATAATCTTCCAACCGGTTTATATCATTTATATATTATTCATAAAGATGGTTCATATTCAATCGAAAATATTCTGATTTTTGAATGAAGAAAAGAAGATTATTAATAGTATTATAAATAAATAGCCCTCACACTGTAATGACTGTATGAGGGCTATTAATTTAATGCGTTTTCATTATCATCCAAACAACTCTATACCCTGATCAATGAGTGAGTAGATGAACTCTTTATCACTCCGTAGTCTTTGTGATGCATATTGCATCGCGCTTGCATCTTTTATGACGGCATTTTGTACAATTTCCTTATCATCACGCAATCCGGGACTTGCATAACGAAGTGCTCCCCCATTGGATTTCACGGTATATCTATTACAATACATTCACATCTAATAAGTCATAGTGCGCACATATTTCATTAAGAGAATTCGAGGGATTGGGCCCTATGACAATTCGCCAGCGGAGTACAATCTGTGGTAATGCCCAAACGATGAGGTCAACGTGAACATTTTACAAAAATACTTTGATGATCGATTAAAGTCCGAGGGCTTAAAAAGGGGAAATCTTCCGCAGATGCTTGGATTTTCAAATACAAATAAATGCTTTCGAAGGTTTGATACATTTGTATTAGGAAGATTCAATGATCAAGAGTTTCTAGGGAGAATCAGGGCAAATGAAATTCTCTCTGGGGAAGAATTTGAACATGCATTGAGACATGCCATTTTCTATAAGCAGATTGAAGATGCAGAAAAAAATAAAGTCAGTGAATTAAAAGCCCGCTCGGAGTTCAATCCACACATTTGGGTCATTCATGAGAATTCTGTCCCAAGTCCGATTTTTGTCGTGGGATTTTTTGGGATCATGAGATTCAAGTACCTGCACTTGCCGAATTCCATTCTTTTGATACAAGAAGAGAATGATAGATTGAAAGCTGTTGAGATATATTTCTTGAGACTTCTGGAAAGTAATCCTAATGCAGAATGTCTATTTGGTCCATTCGGAAGAGCAAAAGGGTTTTTCTACCGAGATGCATTTGACCATGTTCATGAGTATTCAATAGAGAAACATTCTTTTATTGAAGAAAGACCATTCGATTGGCATTCAATACCTATTGTGAAAATGGCGTTCAATTAAGTTGGTATTCATATCTTTATTCTATGAGGATACTTCTTGAAATAGTATATCCTTGGTTTGTTATAATGTTGAGAAAATATATGCCCTTTTCAAAATACCTTGATTGAATACAGAAGGTACTGTTTGAAATAATATAGTCATCTTTTGATAGAGCATACTTCTTACCGGTAATATCATACATATAAATACTTCGTATCTCATCATCAATGGGAATGATAATTCCATTATCATTTAATGTTTTTGTTTCATCATCAATGTGTAATGGATTTGATGATCTTTTATCTTGAAACTTCACCATCAGCAATTTGAAATTTGCAATGGTACCATGGATTGTATCCTCGCAACCTGTTACGATGATGGAATCATAGGGCATTTTATATTGTATGCCCGTTCCGGTACCATAAAATGAATTGTCCAATCCCCAGGTGAGTTTTCGCAAACTTTTCGCCTCTTGCAATTTCTTTACATATCGTAATGTACCATTCGCATCATACGATACAAGTCCGCCATGATAGCGTTGAATGCTATCATTGTCAAAAACAAAGTTATAAATGGAATTAAATCCACTCATCACAGCTATGATGGAATTACCTGACTTATCTGTGATGATATCATAAGCATGGTCATTCTCTCCACTTCCACCATGTTTGAGCCATTGTTCTCTTCCATATTTATCATATTTCACAAGGTATACATCCTGAGCATATGAAGTGGGAATGAAATGATTAAATTTCAAAGAACCAAACACGGTGCTATCCCCATTTCCATTTCCAATTGCATAGATATTTTCGAGCGAGTCCAGCTCCAAAGATCGCAAACACTTAATATCACTGCCCCAAATACCACCATTCATTCCGATATGAGTGAGTCCTCTTCTCATCCACTCAACATCTAATGAAGTATTCATCTTGATGATCATGGAGTTTGTTGCACTTTCTTGATGAAGTAATGATATTCCATCTTTACTAAGAGTACCATTCAGATATTCACCTACTGCATACACAGCATCGGAATATGGAGATGCCTCAATCCCATGCAAATATGTGGTTGTATTTGTGTCCAGCATGTCGGAATGTTCAATAATACCATCCAACG
>JBIKSY010000114.1:0-12461 GCA_044348365.1 Chthoniobacteraceae bacterium | reverse complement strand
AAAATTTGACAGAGCTCCAAGGAATGCTACAGGCGTCGATGTATGATGATTTCCTGGGCCAACTTTGTAGCTTGGCCTGCCAATTAAGCTATAGCCGTCAAGGACAAGGCATTCAGTCAGGTTCACGAGAAGCAGACAATCTGTGTGGGCTCGCCGCACGCAAAATAGGCAATAAATTCGGGGCGGATGCTGATTTAAACGGCGATACGCAGGATGTGAGTGTCTACATTGCGACTGAGTTGTACCTTGGTAAAGGGGGGCATACGCCTCTTTTATTTGATTTGATTAACGCTGATGATTCCAGTCGACATGAATTAATACTTACCGACATTGGGGGGTCAGCTAACAGCCACGGAAATGTTGAGGCTATTCTGCAACATTACAAGAGCCGTGCAAATACAAGTATTTTAATAGCAAGTTCATTTCTTCAGAAAATACTCATTCTACGCAGCCATCTCGCAAAGCTCCGTCCTCGGAAAATTGTTTTAATGACTCACCAATATGACGTCGTTGCATATTGCGGACTGACGCCGGAACTAGCGGACCAACTGATCTGGGTACACCATGCGGATACATTTTCTCTTGGGATTCACATACCGTGGTATACTCACGTAGATCTTCACATTTTCGCAGCGAGAAAGTGTGCGTGCGCCCGTGGCGCAGGAGTCTTTTACTGGCCACTCGTCTCGGAGGACAAGGGTGCTCGAGCGAGATTAGCGTGGAGAGATGACGATCCTCTAGTCAGCTGCAGCCATGGCACCGAGAGGAAGTTTGAGGGAGAAGGAGTTTTGACATATGAGATGGTCGTTGCAAAGCGCTTGAAGTTGATTTCAGGCACGCATCTTCACATTGGTGATCTTTCTGATACGCGGAGAGATAGAATATTAGGAGAATTACGAAGGAGTGGTATCGATCCAGAGAGGTTTGTTTACATCGGAAGAGTTCTATCTTTGTGGGAATATCTGCGCAGTAGTAGAATCCACTTATGCATTTCCTCTCATCCGGTTTGCGGGCCCCGAGCACTTGTTGAGACGAAGGGTTGCGGCATTCCAATATTGATGTTTGATGATCAAGTGAATCCTAGCAGAAGTTCTGTCGAATTCGCGTACAAAGATTGCCTGCTGTGGAAGGATGAGCTGTCGTTGGATCAGGTATTGTCACAACTGAGCCCAGAGATCCTCGACGCTCAATCCCAGTTGGCTAGGCATGACTTTGAATCTCGGAACTCAATGGAACAATTGAGGCGGCAAATGGAAATTCCCGCGTTCTTTGTGTCGCCAGGCCTCGATGCTTAATCAAAATGTACACCCCGTGAAATTAGGCCAGTAGCGCGTCCTTTAAGGTTCGGACAATTCGGAGGATGTGGCGCTCATTCATTCCTATCCACATTGGGAGACGGATAATCCTTTGCGAGAGGTCTTCGGTGTGTTGCATAGATCCACTGACTCTCCCATAACGTTCGCCTGCGGGGGAATTATGAAGGGGAATATAGTGAAAAATAGCCAAGACACCGTGTATCTTCAGGTATTCAAGGGCCTCTCTGCGTTTGTTCGAATCCTTCACAATTACATAGTACATATGAGCATTATGTTGACAATTTTGAGGAATAATTGGTCTTCTTAATAAACCCTCCTCCTCTAACGTCTCTAATAGGTCATGGTAATGCTGCCATAGCTTCAGTCTTTGCTTTGTAATCTTATCAGCCTCCTCAAGCTGGGCCCACAGAAATGCGGCAATCAGCTCGCCAGGAAGATAGGATGATCCAAGAGCCTGCCATGTGTACTTGTCCACTTCCCCCCTGAAGAGCCTGCTCCTGTCAGTTCCTTTCTCTCTTATTATTTCCGCCCGTTCAATCAAAGAACTATCGTTAATGACTAATGCTCCGCCCTCACCTGAAATGATGTTTTTTGTCTCGTGAAAACTATACGTTCCTAAATTCCCCAAACTCCCCAAGGGTTTATTCATATAACTCGAAAAAAGACCCTGCGCGGAATCCTCGACAACAAAGAGCGAATGCTTTTTCGCAATTTTTAGAATAACATCCATCTCGCACGCGACGCCCGCGTAATGAACGGGAATAATCGCCCTAGTTTTGTCATTGATCGCCTCCTCTATCAACCGTTCGTCTAAGTTAAGGGTGTCTTCTCGGATGTCGACAAAGACTGGTACCGCCCCTCGAAGAACAAACGCGTTCGCAGTCGAAACGAAGGTGTAAGAGGGTAAAATCACCTCGTCGCCAGGCTGCAGGTTCAACAAAAGAGCGGAAATTTCAAGTCCCGCTGTACACGAATGGGTAAGCAACGCCCTGGCGCATCCCGCATGAGCCTCCAACCAACTATGGCATTTTTTTGTGTAAGGGCCGTCACCGGCAAGGCGTCCGTTGAAATGAGCATTAGCGATATAAAAGAGCTCTTTGCCCGTCATGTGAGGGCGGTTGAATGGGATTATTTCCGAAGATTCCATAGGATGTTGGCGGTCTGCTCTTGATCATGGCACCGCAGGACTTACGAAAGGAGACTAAAGTTATTCTAGCAGTGGGTTGTCTTTGACATACAAACCCACCTTGATGGGGAATGGAATTTTTCGAGCCCGCTTGGGGTCCAGCACGTTTTCCGGATAACTCTGTGTTAGCGTTGACGATTTCAGGAACTGCTAGCGTGCGCTACGCCAATGTACACTCATGAACCATTACCTGCTTTTATGAATTTACTTGTAGACAATTTACTTCAAACGTGCGAAAATTTAAATTACATCCACAAGTCTCTCATTTCAAAAAATTCGGTTAATTATTTTTTAACCCTTAAGCAAGACATAAAATTTAAATTAATACCTTTGAAGTGCGTTCATTTTGCCTTATTTCCTGACTCCAATAAATTCATTATCTCATCGCATTCTACATCCACAAAGTTCGCGACTCTTGGAGAAAGTTCGCCAGAACTCCCTGACGGGGAATTTGTTGGAAAATCGACGCAATGATCAGGTTGACTTGCAAAAAACATCTTAACAAATAACTGCATTGTCACGAGGACCCCGCGTGGGCTCACGTCCCTGAGATCCGAGGCCAAGAACTGGCCAAACGACTGAGCAAGAGAGAAAAGCTCATAAGAGGGAAAATAGTCTACGAATGGTGAAATATCGACAAGGCGTCCTGCGACGGCTCTAAGTACTGATTTTGAGTAACTCGTAGAAAGCAAGACATGTCGCGATTGATGAGTTGCGGCAAGACCAACTGGACTTACTGTTAAGATGAACTTGATCTTAGAATTGATTGAACGGAGGAAGCTGATGGCGTGGACAAGATCATTATAAGTTTCAATGTAGTCAAAATTGATCTTTTCAACCGGAAAAGGCATTTCTGTCTTTGTGACCACAGCTGGATGAACACCATAGGCGTTTCCCTCCGTATCGATCCAACTTTCTGTGAGACCGAGCGTGAAGATGTAGACGTCAGTTTCGAGGAAAAGGGCGCGGACACGTTTGAGATGAAACCTTCGGTCTGCTTCTGCCTCAGCCTCGCATTGAAAACGGTGATGGCGGTTGATGGAGGGTCGTAAGAGATCGACAATGCCCCCGTCTCGGTGGCCCCCAAAGCAGTTGCGCTGGGGGATGACCCCAAAACTCTCATCAATAAGTTGCCTTAGTTGTCGAGCCGTATAGAGGTTCCCATATCTTGCCGAGAACTGGCCATACCCAAGATTGGTTGCATCATCTTTGGATAGCAGCGGATGAGGAGGTTCAAATTGGCCGAATTTGAACCTACAGCTCTGAATGAATTCGGAAATTCTCTGCGCGAAACAGGATCCTCCCGTGCAGATCACTTCCGTCGGCGCGATCTTGAATTTTGGCTCTTCATCCTTGAAGATATCCGACCACGCCCGAGTGGAGACAGCATGTTCCCAGAAGCATTTTTGTGGGAAATCTTTGTAGGGGTGGGACATTGGCAGAATTAAAGTGACTCTAAAAAATAATAGTATCCTGTTTTAGCATGCGTCGCAGCAAGCCAGTATTCTTCAAGCAAGAAACCTTCAGCATCTCCCGCCTGGTTGTTAGGGGGAATGTAAGAAACACCCGCTTCACGACAAACTTCCTCGAGGTAGTGGCAGTACAGGTGAAATATCTTCAGGCGTAAATAAGGGTCCTCAAGACGCTGAACAGAGAAGTTAAAGATTTCAGCATTGTCGTGAATTTGACGCTCTGAAGGAATCGGCAAGGGTGGAGCGATAAAATAAATCGGTAGCGTTCTTAAGTGCCTCCTAAGAGCCCATAACTTCGCCACTAGCAGATTTTTTCCCCGTGCAAAAAACTTTTTTAAGGTCCAGCTTGGAATAATTTGGCGATTTCCAGAAATAAACTTTGGGCAATCAGGCCAATAAAAGTCAAATGCCGGTCCATTTTGACACATGAAATTAGCCATGTGAACATTCCCATCAATCGACACTAAACAGCTATCATAAAAGCGCTCATTGTTGAATGAAACCATTTCAATGCTAGGATCAACATCGATTACATCTCCTTCTTTAGAAGAAATACGGACAAAAAATTTACTCTTTGAATTCAGAACGTAATAGTCACCAACTTTTTGTTCACCTACGTCAATTGAAACAGGAGAGATCCCGTCAGAAGCCCACGGATCTTTGAGTTCGCCAAAAACTGAACCAAAAGAAACGCCGTGACTATCTGCAATGATCAAGGGACGTTTCATAAAAATTGATCGCCATGACCTACCTGTCGGATCGGTAGAAATCCTGACATCGGTGAGCGAGAGAAAATTTTATAACCCATTTCCTCGAAGTAACGCCGTTGCGTTTCACTCTGCAAAAGACGCATGCATGCCTCTGGAATGAGTTCGTAGGGAGCAGAACAAATAGCACCCGCAAAATGTGCAGGCAATTCAGTATCTACATTTACTTCACTCAAAACAGCTTTATTATTGGATAACAGATAACTAACGCGTACTGATTCAAAGATATGAGTTGAATACGAGTGTAGATTTAGCACGAGCTTGGCGCGGGAAACAAGATTCCACAACTCCTCACCGTAGACTCCAGTTACAGACACTAGTCGGGCGAAACGCTGAATTTCATCGCAGATCCGCTTTTTCCGCTCGGAGTGAGCCGCATAAAAGAGGACATCAATGTCTTGGGCAAGGTTTAGTGAAGGTCGGCAAAAAGAACGGCAGAAACCAATGGGAACATACTTGACGTTCTGAATTCCCCGCTGTTTTAAATATTCAATATTTTTTAGGCTGTAATCCCAGACTTCGTACTTTGACAACCTCTCGATATAGGCCTCACTAGCAAGCTGTGATCCGGATCCCAATTGCTCAAGGTTAAACAAGATTGAATCAGCGGGAAGCAATGTTTCATCACTTATAAGGCAACTGTCCAAAAATATATTTATGGCATTCTCTGCAACCGTAGCCGGTACGTAGTATGTCACATAGCCAAGGGCAGTAAACGAAGTTTGTAAAGCTCTAGAGATGTCCCCGAGCGCTTTCGTGCTGAGGGTACAAATATTAAATGTTTTTTGCATTTTTCGCCAAGGTGATATCTTATTGTGTAGATTTACTCACAATTGGAGTGTAGGGACTTGCCGAAACTTCAGGTCTACCGGACTCTACAGCGTGATTTATCAAGTAGATGAACTTGGATAACTGCAAAATTACGCTCAAAAAAACTCTATTTTGATTCACAAGGTCCGCTCTAGTGACTTCAGAAATATAGCATTTCTTGAGATAACACCATAGTTCGGTGCCGTTAAATTGATGTTGTAGTATATTAAAATTACACTTCTCGCCTCAGGTAAAATATTAAAATTCTACACAAAAGTTCAGCTTAATTAATTTGAGTTTTTATTGAGAAGTTTTATGGACTTCGATGGGGCATTATAAAGGCCCAGAACAGTTTAACAGACTCTACTATAGTTCCGTTTTTCTGAGACAATTATCCGAGGTGTCTTAATAATTGAAAATCTCGTTAGCCCTAGAAAACCAATGAGACATAATCACAAAATCAAATAACACGAGACAATGAAGGTTTTTTGGCCTGCTGAGAACGCTTGTTTACCGATACGACGCAAACGATGGCGCTATACTCGCATGCAGAATACTTGCTGAATGTTGGTAGATCAGTGGATGGAGGATATTTCCGAGAATTTCAGTCCAATAAATGGGGTAAGTTGAAACGGTGCCATCAGTGAATTGGGCACCCCCGTGATCTTGTGGATGGCGTGCTGGGTTGGCTTTTAATTCAGCTAACTTCCCGTCAAGAACCCGATGAAGCTGCGAGTACCAGGAGTGAGTAAACTCGGTGCGCGGCTTCAGAATCATGGCACACATGCCGATCAGCTTTTGCCAGTTCTCCTTCAGCGTCGCCTCCAGTTGCCCTCCCACCCTGGCAACACCGTGAGCGCCAATTTCCGTATAACCAAGGACCGTTGAAGGTGAGCTGGCCAAAGCATCGAAGAATTGGCACCAAGATACTGTGGTCTCTTTCACATCCGTGTAGCCGCCTCCATAGACGTGAAGCAGGTAGCAACGCATGTAATCAGCACGGTGAACGGCGCTCAGATACGGAAAAGCTGGATGAAGCGGAAAGTCCGGATGACACCATCGAGAGAGGCTCTCCAGAGTGATGTGCATCGACGGGCAACCCAGCTTTCGCTGGATGCTTAACAGGCACTTTGATCGGGCTTCGGACATTTCATTTTCGCCCATCCACAGAGAGAATACGATACGCGAGTCAAAACCATTAATGGCGTGCATGAGATGATGAATTTTTGATTTTCTAGCACTTCAACGCTGGCTTGCGCTTGGCGTTGATAAGCATTTGTAACTCACAACCACTCCAGCGGTGCGGTGAAGCCGATCTGCGTGAGGAGTTGCTGGCGCTGCAGGCGCAGCGCGTCGTTTGGTGCGGGCCAGCGCTTGTAGATGTGCATGTAATCTGACAACCCCTTCACGCCAAGCGCGTCCGAAGAGTTGCCGCGGCGGGTGCCGGGATTCACGAAGTCCTTAAACGTCACCGGACCTCGCAGGTCCTTGTATTTGAACTCCGCGCCGCTCGCCACGTTCAGCAGGAAATCCCAGTCCTCCAAACTTGAGAGACAAGGCTCCTGCAGTTTCCCCCGCAAGGTCGAATGCGGGAAAATCGCAGTGTGATTCTGGATGAAATTCTTGACGTAAATCGATTGGAAATCGATCTCCGCCATGGACTGGTCCGTGATCCTGAGCGGCGGATCCTGCGGCTTGGTGCGGTCCTCTTCGACAACCCGAGGGTTTGTATACAACACATATCCGGGGTCTTGCCTGGTGGCGTTGTAAGCGTCCGCGAGGTAATTCGGCAGGAAGGCGTCGTCGTCGTCCAAGAAGAGGATGTACTGGCCGCGCGCAGATTGCATGCCCATGTTGCGGCTCAGCGCCGGGCCAGAACGGCCGACTCGCTTGAGGAAGGTGTCGTTGTCATTCAGCATCTCACCCGCGACCTGCAGCGTGGCGGCATCGAAGACGTCAGACACCACGATGAGTTCGTAATCCGTAAACGTACTGGCCCTCAGCGAACTCAGGCAGCGGCGAAGGAAAAACGCCCTGAGATGCGTTGTAATGATGATGCTGAAATACGGGCTCTTCACGATCGGGGTGGTCAGGGTGGTCGGGCGCACCGAGTCTGTCTCGGCGTTGCTCGTAGGCCAAATATGGCGGGACACTTCGGTCACCGCAAATAGTTTAAGCGCCGCATCAGGGCGCCACCGCCGGATTCGCCTGCGGATTGACTGCAGGATTCGCGCCGCCGTTCTCGGGCTGCTGTTGAGGAGCAGGCGGCTGCGGGGGCGGCAGCAAGTTCGCCGGAATCGGCATTCCGAGCATTTTCAAATACACAGCCCTTTCCTGCGGAGGCAGGTTTTGCTGGGACTCAAGCCATGCGCGGCCTACGTCTGGGGAACGTTGCGCGACTTTGGACATAACCATCGAGAGGGTCTTTTGGCGGTTCGCATTTTCATCGATATGCGAGGCCACGTGCAAAGCGCCGCTTGGGTTGACCTCGGCGAGCCGGCCTGTGGCGTACGGGAAAATCTGGAGCCGCATTTCCTCGCTGCTCGAATCCGCCGCACGAACCACGAGCTTCTGGAGCTGGCTCTCGTCCAGAAGACGGCCCGTCAGCAGCGGGCGCAACGCTTCTGCCTGATGCGCAGGGTCCTGTTCTAACGCCCATTTGAGCGGCGCTTGCGGATCCATCCGGGACCAGGATTCCAGGATCGGCCAGATCAGGTGGACCTGTTTGGAATCGATCGCTTTTGCGGCTGCGGCTTTTGGATCGATCTCAGCCCAGCGCCGGGCGATGGCGCGCGTAGTCACGTAGTCGCCGTCGCTCAGGTCCTTGAGCGCGGCATCAAGGGCGGCCTCGATCTGGTCAGCCTCCATCTGGCTCGCCAACCGGTAGGCGAGCGAATACTTGCGGGAGTCGCTTTTGAGATTCGAAAGGCGCTCGAAAATGGCGAGGAGCTTTTCGGGGGGCAGTTTTCCAAGCGGCTCGTCATTGCGGGAACCGGGGAAGAGTTGGCCAGAGCCGGGCGGTTTTGCGGCGCGGTCGGAGGAGGTGGGTTCGGCGCTGGGAGGGAGGGTGGAGTCTGCCGGAGTGAGGTCGCCGTTGCGAGGGGCGTCGCTGTTTGGGAGGAGCACGCCGATGGCGGTGCCCGTCAGAAGGCCTAGGGGGAGCAGAAGCCAGCGGCGGTTTTGGAGCGGGGCTTTCACAAGTGTCTATTTAGCGTATGGCGGTTGTGGGACAAGGGGGAAGGTGGGGGCAATCTTTTGGGGGGCAGCCTCGGGGGGTGTGTTTTTTGTGGATTTAAGGAAGCGCAGCTGGGGCTACGCGGTCCCAGGGGGGAAATTTTGCGTGCTTTTGGGGGGCTTTGCGGACGATTGTCTAGGTATGAACAAGGCCATTATTCTCGCGGGGGGATCCGGGACACGTCTGTATCCGCTTTCACGTATCGTGTGCAAACAGCTGCTGCCGGTTTACGACAAACCGATGATTTATCATCCTTTGTCTACACTGATGCTGGCAGGGATTCAGGATGTGCTTATCATTTCGACCCCGCATGATATCCCTCGGTTTCGTGATCTGCTCGGGGACGGACAGCGGATCGGGATGCGGATTTCCTACGCTGAGCAGGCCAAGCCCGAGGGGATTGCACAGGCGTTTTTGATCGGAGCCGATTTTTTGAAGGGTGCGGACCATTCCGTTCTGATTCTGGGCGACAATATTTTTTACGGGAATCTGGATTTCCTGCGGGACGCGCTGCGGATTGAGTCGGGGGCCTGCGTGTTTGCATATCCGGTCGGGGATCCGGAGCGGTACGGCGTGGTCGAGTTCGACAAGGAAGGGCGGGCGATCAGTCTGGAGGAAAAGCCGGTGAAACCTCGCAGCAATTTTGCGGTGCCTGGATTGTATGTGTACGATTCGCAGGTGGTGGAAATTTGCCGGAACCTCAAGCCTTCGGCGCGCGGGGAATTGGAAATCACGGATGTGAATCTGACGTATCTGCGCGAGGGCAAGCTGCAGGTGCGGCAGTTGAACCGGGGGATGGCTTGGCTGGATACCGGCACGCCGGTGAGCCTCATGGAGGCGAGCAACTACATCGCGGCGATCGAACACCGGCAGGGGCTGAAGATCGCCTGTTTGGAAGAAATCGCGCATTCCAAGGGGTTCATCACAAGGGACCAGTTTGAGGCGCTGATCGCGACTCTGCCAAAGAGCGATTACCGCGCGTATTTGGAGCGGGCGCTGGATTCGCGCTGGGACGGGGAATCCTAGGAGCGGCGCGCAGCGGAACCGGGGGCCGCTTTTGTCGCGGCCTGGATGCTTCCCAAGTCGCTGCGGCGCAGTCCAAGCATTGCGTCAAATTGACTCTTTTGTGGAAGCTTGAGGATTGTTTTTGGTCGTCAATTTGCGCCATATTGCCCATCCATCGCGGTAAGCTGACGGGCGGTTACAGAGAAAGATCGATTCAAATGACTGTGGCAGGGTTCTTGCATCCGATGAGGAAGTATGAGATCCGATCGATTCACCGAAAAACTCCAGCAAGCTCTCCAATCCGCCCAGGACAACGCGTCCAAAAGGCGGCACACTGAGTTGGACAATGACCACGTTTTGCTCGCGCTCGTCCAGCAGCCGGATGGCGTCGCGCGGCCGCTTCTGGAGCAGATCGGGCTCTCGATGGAAAACGTGGAGCGCAAGCTGGAGGAGGAGCTGCAGCGGCGTGCCACGGTTCAGGGCGCGGGAGTGACGCCGCAATTGGGACGCGATGTCGTGGCGGTGCTCGAGGCGGCCGAGCAGCACATGGCGAAGATGCGCGATGAATACCTGAGCGCCGAGCATTACCTGCTGGCGCTCGTGGAGGCGAAAGGCAGCGCGGCTCGTATCCTCACGACCCTCGGCGCCACTCCGGCTGGACTTTTGTCGGCGCTGCAACAGGTGCGCGGCTCGCAGCGGGTGGTGGACCAGAATCCGGAAGGCAAGTATCAGGCGCTGGAAAAATACGGACGCGACCTGACCGCCCTTGCGCAAAGGGGGCGAATCGATCCCGTGATCGGGCGGGACGCGGAGATTCGCCGGGTGATGCAGGTGCTGTCGCGGCGCACGAAGAACAATCCGGTGCTCATCGGCGAGCCCGGGACCGGCAAGACGGCGATCGCCGAGGGACTGGCGCGGCGGATTGTTTCGGGGGATGTACCGGAGTCTTTGAAAAACAAAAGGCTCATCTCGATGGATATTGCTGCGATGGTGGCCGGGGCAAAGTTCCGCGGGGAATTCGAAGACCGGCTCAAGGCGTTTTTGAAGGAAGTGCAGGACTCCCAAGGGCAGGTGATTTTGTTCATCGACGAACTCCACACGATCGTGGGCGCGGGTGCAGCGGAGGGATCGATGGATGCGTCCAACATGCTCAAGCCCGCGCTCGCCCGCGGGGAGCTGCGCTCGATAGGCGCCACGACGCTCAACGAGTACCGCAAGTACATCGAGAAGGATCCCGCTCTTGAACGGCGCTTCCAGCCGGTGCTGGTGGAGGAGCCTTCGCAGGAGGACACGATCGCGATCTTGCGCGGACTCAAGGATCGGTACGAGGTGCATCACGGAGTGCGCATTGCAGACTCGGCGCTCGTGGCGGCGGCGACGCTTTCGAGCCGCTACATCGCGGACCGGTTTTTGCCGGACAAAGCGGTGGACCTCGTCGACGAGGCGGCGGCCCGCCTGAAGATCGAGCTCGAATCGCTGCCTTCGGAGATCGACCAGATCGAACGGCAGAGTATGCAGCTGGAGATGGAGAGGCAGGCTTTGTCGAAAGAAAAGGATGCGGCCAGCCGCGAGCGCTTGGAGCGGATCGAGCGAGAGCTTGCGGCTTCGAAGGAGGAAGGCAGCCGGCTCAAGGCACAATGGCTGAATGAAAAAAGCGAAATTCAAAAAGCCCGCGACTTGAGCGCTGCGCTGGAGCAATTGCGCACCGATTTGGAGCAGGCGCAGCGCGTTGGTGATTTGGCAAAAGCGAGCGAGATCCAGTACGGCAGCATCCCCCAGGCGCAGGCGCGCTTACAGGAGCAAAGCGCGCGCCTTGCCAAGCTGCAGCACGAGGGACGCGCCCTACTCAAGGAGGAGGTCACGGAGGAAAATATCGCGCAGGTGGTTTCCGCTTGGACGGGGATTCCGGTGGCGAGCCTGCAGGAAGGCGAGCGCTCGCGGTTGGTGCACATGGAGGAGCGGATCGGCAAACGAGTCATTGGCCAGAAGCACGCGGTGAAGGCCGTCTCCAACGCGGTGCGCCGCGCGCGTGCGGGCTTGCAGGATCCGAATCGGCCGATCGGCTCGTTCATTTTTCTGGGGCCGACGGGTGTTGGAAAAACCGAACTGGCGCGTGCGCTCGCAGAGTTCCTGTTCAATGACGAAAACGCCATGGTTCGCATCGACATGAGCGAGTATATGGAAAAACACAGCGTCGCTCGGCTGATCGGAGCGCCTCCGGGATACGTAGGGTTTGAGGAAGGCGGACAGCTGACGGAGGCCGTGCGCCGCAGGCCATACGCGGTGGTGTTGTTTGATGAAATTGAAAAGGCGCACGGGGACGTGTTCAACGTGCTGCTACAGGTCCTCGACGACGGGCGCATCACGGACGGACAGGGCCGGACGGTGGATTTTAAAAACACGGTGGTGATCCTAACTTCGAACATCGGGAGCCAGCACATTCTGGAGGCCACCAATGCGGAGCAGCGCGAGGCGCTGGTGCTGGAGGCGTTGCGCGGGCATTTCCGACCAGAGTTTTTGAACCGGATCGACGAAACAATCATCTTCGACCAGCTCAAGGACGAGGAACTGGATAGCATTGTCGAGGTGCAGATGGGGCGCCTCACGTCACGGTTGGCGGCGCAGAAGCTGACTTTGCATCTAACGCCGGAGGCGCGGCGGCGGCTGGCG
>JBIKSY010000113.1:0-12477 GCA_044348365.1 Chthoniobacteraceae bacterium | reverse complement strand
AGGGCGCCCTGAGCCCCGCCCGGCTCGCAGGGAATCGGGAAAGGGATGGGTCGGGTAAAACAGCGCACGCGAGGAGAGTGTCACGGTCTTCGTCCTCCGGGGAGATGCAGTTCGCCGGGCGCATACTGAAGAAGCACCGTGAGTAGGGCGGCGACTTCAATGGAACTACCACAGGGGTCTGGCGCTTTTACAGAAGGACAAGGCGTTTGCGACCCGCTACCTCGCGGGGGAAGCCGACGCGGTGAGGAAGTTCACCCGGCTGCACGAGGTGGCGTTCGCGGGCGAGTAGGTTGGCGGCTTGTTGCTGTTTGCATCACTGATGCAAATCGGGTAATACAGAATGATGAGCCACCCCCAAGGTCTGTCAGTTTCGGAAAACGTTGCTGCCGGCAACCGTCCTGCAGACTTGTGGCCTGATTGCGCGGTAAGGAACCTACGCTTGTTGGCACTGGTCTGTTTGATGTTTGTTTTATCGAGCTTAGCTGCTGTTGCATCCCTTTCGGTCACCAATGTGAAGTTTGTGCAGCAACCCGGGACGAAACTGGTGTCGGTGACCTACGATCTGGCCGGTGGCAATGCCAGTGTGTCCCTGCTGGTCTCCAACGACAACGGGGCTACCTTTAACGTGCCTGTGAAATCGGTCACCGGTGCGGTCGGCAGTGGGGTCACTTCCGGCACGGGCAAACAAATCATCTGGGACGCCGGCACGGACTGGGCGGGGCAGTTCTCCCACCAGGTCCGGGTCCGGGCCTGGGACCTGACCTCGAACCTGGGCATCACGTTCGCGCCCATCCCGGGCGGGACGTACCAGATGGGGAACCTCATCGGGGACAGCGATATCACCAACGCGGGGACGGTGAGTGTGACGCTTAGTCCGTATTACATGGCGGTGAACGACACGACCAAGGCGCAGTGGGACACGGTGCGGACGTGGGCGGCAACCAACGGGTACACGGATCTGGCGGTGGGAGCGGGGAAAGCGTCGAACCATCCTGTGCAGATGGTGAAGTGGTACGATGTGGTGAAGTGGGCGAATGCGGCGAGCGAGAAGGAGGGGTTGACACCGTGTTACCAGGTGTCCGGGAGTGTGGTGCGCACCGGGACGAGCAATGCGGTGACGTGTGACTGGAGTGCGAATGGGTACCGGTTGCCGACGGAAGCGGAATGGGAGGTGGCGGCTCGGGGCGGGTTAAGCGGGAAGCGGTTTCCTTGGGGGGACACGATTTCACAGAGTCAGGCTAACTATCGGGCGAGCACCAGCTACGCGTATGACTTGAGCGGCTCGGTGAACGACAACCATCCGACGTACAAGACCGGGGGAACGCCGTACACGAGCCCCGTGGGAAGTTTTGCAGCGAACGGGTACGGGTTGTACGACATGGCGGGGAATGTGTGGAATTGGTGTTGGGATTGGTATGGAACGTCCTATGCGGGTGGGACCGACCCCCGGGGAGTTGGCACTGGCTCGGACCGAGTGTTGCGCGGGGGTCGCTGGAACGGCCACGCGAGCTACGCGCGGAGCGCGAAGCGCTACGGCTACACCCCGTCGAGCGCGCACCACTACAACGGCTTCCGCTTGGCCCGAGGGCGTCTGCAGTCCAGCGAGGGGGCCAGCCGCTGACGGCGGAGCCGGCACCGCCCGGAGGGCGGAGGCTGGGTGGGTGAACGGAGGCCCGAGGTGCGCAGCCGGAGACAGCGCCCCTCGGAGCCGGAGTGGGCTGCGGGAAAACGCGTCCTGCCCGTAGCTCACGTGAAGCACACGTTGCCAGATTCGCCCGCCAGATAGGTGCCCTGGGGCGCGCTGGCCGGCTGGCGAGCATCGCCAACGGGGAGGGCATGGAGGCGGATGGCGGCCTGCTGACGGTGGAGAGCGCTGCCGGCGCTGAAACGGTCGTCATGCGTCAAATCCGCGGCGTGCTGACGGTCGAAAAACGCCGTTTTTGAGAGAGGAAGTTGAACTCACCGACATCTCAAAGTTGGCACCAAGTTAGCACCAGCGGTGCTTAGTCAGTGCCACCTTCCATCATAAGTCCCTCTGGGAGAGGGTGCACCCGTTAGGACTTGAACCTAAAACCTTCTGATTCGTAGTCAGATGCTCTATCCAATTGAGCTACGGGTGCGTGCTTTGACGGAATGGGACGTTAGAGCAGGAAGGTGGGTCACGCAACAGTTTCGTTGGGGAAAAGCGGGGGGCAATCGGAAGTCAAAGGCAACAAGGGGATTGTGCCGGCTCATCGGACGCCTACAGCGCAAGTTTGAGGGCGGCAAGCCCGGCGGAGACCAAAAGAGTGGCTTCAAAATAGCCTTGGGGAATTTTATCCAGAAGGCTGCGCCCCATCAGGGTGCCGAGCACCACCAGGGGACATAACAACAGGTCCAGGCGAAGGGAGTCTTGGTGTAAAAGCCCCAGCCTTGCCGAGAAAGGGAGCTTCAGAACGTTGATGATAAGGAAAAACCACGCGCTGGTGCCCACCATCTGCTCTTTGGGCAGGGACAGGCTCAACAAGTAGAGGCCGAAAACCGGTCCGGCAGCGTTTGCCACCATTGTGGCTATGCCAGCCCAGAAACCGATGAACCAGGCGAAGCCGCGTGTGTGCGGGAGCGTTGAGCCCAGCCTCGGGAAGGTGGTTCGTGCTGTCTGAGCCAGAACGGTGCCGAGCAGCATCCATCCTAGAATGGGTTTGAACCGGGCATCGGGCAGGATTCGCATCAGAAGGAACCCCGCCGTCACCCCCAGCAACGTGGACGGAAGGATTTTGCGGATTTCAGGCCAGAGGGTGTGTTTTTGAAACGAGTGAACCGCACAGAGATCCCCGAAAATGAGGAGAGGGAGTAGGATGCCGGTGCTTTCTCTGGGAGGAAAGGCCGCGGCCATGAGCCCGACCGTCAGAAGGCTAACCCCCGGGAAGCCACTTTTGGAGAGGCCCACGCAGAGGGCCGCGCAAAGGCAGAGCAGGGGGGGCATGCGGGGGGCGATGGGAGCGGTACACGGCGCCGGCTAAGGGCGCGTCGCGGAGTAAAGGGCGGTGATCCCGCCCAGAAGGGGGGTGTAGTGGGCACTCCGGTAGCCGGCAGCCTCTAGACGGATGCACATCGCCTCCGCGTTGGGAAAGGATTCAATCGAGTCGGCGAGATAGTCGTAGGCGGAGCGTTCACCAGTGAGCCATGACGCGAAAAAGGGCAGGATGTGATGCAGGTATAGCCGGTAAAGATGGAGCAGGGGGGGCTTGGGCAGCCCGAAATCCAGGATGAGAAGGTGGCCTCCCGGGGAAAGAACCCGCTGGATTTCAGAAAGAGCGTGCGTCCAGGACGCCATGTTGCGCAGGCCGAACGCCACGGTTACCGCGTCGAAGCAGTTGTCTTCAAAGGGGAGTTGAAGCGCGTCAGCCACCACCAGACGGGGGAGTTTTTTGGCGTGGGCAACCTGGAGCATGGGTTCGCAGAAGTCGGCGCCTACCAGCAGCGCGTCAGGGCAGGCGCGCTGAAGGGTGCGCGCCAGGTCACCGCTGCCGGTGGCCAGATCCAAAATGGTGCGGGGCCTCCACTTCTGGACCTTGCCGGCCGCGGTGATGCGCCAGAGCACGTCGCACCCCCCGCTGAGCAGGTGGTTGGCCAGGTCGTAGCGGGAAGCGATCCGAGAAAAGTACGCACGCACCCGGTGTGCTTGAATTGAGCCATCCAGAGCCATAGCGGGAAAGCTTCAGGCCTTGGAACTGTTTTGGAAAGCCGGCGTGTGCCGGAGGGGAGTTTTTGAGGCTCCAAAAGCTGAATGGTTCAGCATTTTTCGATTTTGGCCTCGAGTCTGCTATGGTGTGGGAATGCTTCAGAGGGCACTCAATAAGGCAAAGTTTCTCATCATAGATGATGAGGCTTCCAACGTGCGCCTTCTGGAACGCCTCTTGGAGTTGGCGAAGGCCGGACCAGTTTTCAGCGTGACCGACCCCCGGAAGGCGCTTGGCGTCCTCCTCGCAGAGAAACCGGACATCGTCCTGTTGGACCTGCACATGTCGCAGTTGGACGGCTTTACGTTGCTTTCCCAGATCAAAGCGAGCCTTTCTCCTGACGAGTATTTGCCGGTACTGGTGCTCACTGCGGACATCACCCATGAAACCCGCCAGCGTGCGCTAGGCAAGGGGGCGCATGACTTTCTCACCAAGCCGATTGATCCGGACGAGGTGCTTTTGCGCATCGGGAATCTACTGGAGACGCGTTTTCTTCACCTTGAATTACAAAGGCAAAACGAGGTGTTGGAGCGCTTGGTGCGGGAGCGGACCGTCCAGTTGGAGGACACCCTTGGCCAGCTCAAGGCGGCTCAGGAGCAGCTCGTCAAGCAGGAGCGCTTACGCGCTTTGGGAATGATGGCCAGTGGGATCGCCCACGACTTTAACAACGCTCTTACGATGGTGCTTGGGTACGGCGAACTGCTGGCGTCCTTTTTTGAACAGGACGTTCCGGAGCGGGAGCGGGAGCAATTCAAGCACTTAATGGCGGCAGCCGAGGACGCCTCTCACGTTGTGGCGAGGCTGCGCGACTTTTACAGGCCCGCGGATCAGGACGAACTGCGCGTGCCGGTGGACGTGAACTTGGCTATCCAGCAGGCCGTGGTGCTCACCGCGCCTCGCTGGAGGGACAAGTGCCGGGCCGAGGGAATCCAGATCGAGGTGAAAACCGATCTGGAGACGGTGCCGCCTTTTTTGGGGCATCCACCCGAGTTGCGGGAGGTGCTTACGAACCTGATCTTCAACGCGGTGGATGCGATGCCCCTCGGAGGGACTTTGCGTTTCAGCACAGGCTCCGAGGAGGGTCGGATCCGCATCGCAGTGGGGGATACGGGAGTGGGAATGAGCGAGGAGGAGTCCAGCCGGTGTCTGGAGCCTTTCTACACCACCAAGGGGCAGCAGGGAACCGGTCTTGGGCTGGCGGCAGTTTACGGGTTTGTGCAGCGGTACGGCGGTGCGATTGGGATTAGGAGCTCCAAGGGGGAGGGCTCGGTTTTCACGCTGACGCTGCCGGGATCCAGCGCCGAGCAGGTTAAGCCAGAGCCGGAGCGGAAGGTGACGCAGCGGCTTTTGCGGATTCTCATCATCGACGATCAAGAGATCATCCGGCAGCTCATTGCCGAGATGCTTGAGGCGGAGGGGCACCTTGCCCTGCCCGTGGCCGACGGGGCGGAGGCGTTGCGCAAGCTTTCCGAGGGGTCATGGGATCTGGTGATTTCCGACCAGTCCATGCCCGCAATGACCGGATCACAGATCGCTGCGGAGATGCGGCGCCGGAATCTGCAGGTACCCTTCATTTTACTGACGGGTTTTGGGGATGAGATGCGTGCAAATGGGGGCAATCCGGAGGGGGTGGATCTGCTCTTGAGTAAACCGGTGACGGCAAGCGGCCTGCGCAAGGCATTGCAGGCCGCGTCAAAGGATAGGTAAACAGTGGGCGGAAGTGGGAGGCCCCGCGCCAGGTGGGCGAAACCTAGGGGGAGTGTTTGCTCGCAGAAAAACTTTAAAAGGTACTTGTCAACTCTGCGGGCGTCTGGCATCTTCCACGCCCCTTCAAAAGGGTTTGTTTTATGTCTTACGCGATTTTCAAAACCGGCGGTAAACAGTACCGAGTGTCTCAAGGTGACGTCATTGACGTGGAGAAGCTCGATCACAGCGAAGGGGATCAGGTTGTTTTCTCTGAAGTGCTCATGGTTGCGGAGGGAGCTTCTGTCAAAGTGGGTACCGAGGTCCAGAGCGCAACAGTTGAGGCTGAAGTGGACCGCCAGTATAAAGGTGAAAAGGTGCTGGCCTACAAGTACCGCCGCCGCAAGGGCTACCACAGGACAGTCGGGCACCGCCGCCGGCTCACTCGCTTGAAGATCACTGGCATTAAGGGCTAAACTTTGGGCTCAAATAATTTCTAAACCAGCAAAGCTTATTTTATGGCTCATAAAAAAGGACAGGGCTCAGTAAAGAATGGTCGCGACAGCGACAGCAAAAGGCTTGGTGTCAAAAAGTTCGGCAGCGAGACCGTTGTTGCGGGTAACATTATCATCAGGCAGCGTGGTACCAAGTTTACCCCGGGGAAGAACGTAGGTCTGGGCCGCGACTACACTATTTTTGCGCTGGTGGACGGCCACGTCCGGTTCGACCGAGAAGGGCGCCGGGTGAATGTCGATCCCTTGGCCACGACCGCTGGTGCGAATTAGGCTGGGATTTTTTTCTGCTTTGAAAACCGCATCCGAGGATGCGGTTTTTTTTTGTCAATAGCCGGTGGGCTTTCTGTTCCAAGGGCTGTCGGGGTGACGGGTTACTTAGGCAACGGCATCAGCGAAACTGTTGCTTCGTGTCTCTAACTTGGGGAAGGGTTCTTTTTTATGCGAATTTCAATCAGACTGATTTGCTCCACGCTGTGTGGGCTGGCGGCCTTTTCAAATGCGATCGGAGGGGTTGCTTTAAAACGTGGGGACACGCTCCTGTTTTATGGAAACTCGCTGGTGGAGCGGCTTTTTGAACAAGGGTCGATGGAGGCGAATCTCCAGTTGGCACACCCAGAGTTGCAGCTGCGGATGCGCAGCCTTGCATGGACGGGGGATGAGGTTGGCAATCGGTGGCGGGCGGAAGGGTATGCCGAACACCTGAAGAATCTCATTGAACGGTGGCCTGCTCGGGTGGTGGTTGTGGGGTTTGGGATGAACGAGTCCTTCGGGGGCCCGGAGGGTGTCAGTGGCTTTCAGGCGCAGTGGGAGGTTTTTTTGAGACAGCTCGAGCGGTTGCATCCGGGGGCGGAGGTGGTGCTGCTGTCTCCGACGGCGATGGAAGCTGCCGCCGCACCCAAAGGGGTGGACGTGGCCGCCCGCAACCGGGATTTGGCGCTTTATTCAGCCGTACTGCGCGAACTGGCAAAGGCGAAGAGCTTCCGTTTTGTGGATCTTTATGCAGAGAGCCTCAACGCCTATCATGGCGCTTCTTCGCCCCTTACCTCCAATGGACTCCACCTAAACGAGGGAGGCTGTGGATTGATCGGGCGGGTGGTTGCAGCAGCTCTGGCTGGGGAGGAGTTGGTGGGGCGGGTGGACGCCGCCCGCCTGTCGGAGGTTGCGCCTGCCGCGGCACGCAAAGCGAGGTATGTAGCCGAGGTCGTCCGTCCCAAAAACGGCGTGGTTTACTACGGGGTGCGAAAGCGTCCCGAGGAGTACGCCGCCGAAATGCCTCGGTACCATCAGCTCATTGAAAAAGCGGAGGCTGACATGCACGAACTGGTCCGCGACTCAGGGAAATCCTTTGCCTCCTTTCCTGTTCCCACCCTACCTCCAATGCCGGAGGGAAAAACCAAGCCCGACGCTGTGCTGGGGGAGATTAAGCCAGTGGCCGAACAGCAAAAGGAAATTTCTGTAGCTCAGGGGTTTGCGTTGAACGTTTTCGCCTCAGACGAACAATTCCCCGAACTGCGAAATCCGGTGCAGATGGCCTTTGACGCGCGGGGCCGGCTTTGGGTGGTGTCGATGCCGACCTGGCCCCATACCGTCCCGGGTGCTCTTCCAGAGGATAAGATTCTCGTGCTGGAAGACACCGATCGCGACGGGAGGGCTGACAAATGCACGGTTTTTGCGGAGGGCTTTGATGCACTTGACGGAATAGCTTTTCACGAACAGGGGGTGATTGTCTCTGCCCAGCCAAGGCTGCTGGTCCTGGTTGACCGGGACGGGGATGGCCGGGCGGATGAGCAGAGGGAATTGCTGCGCGGGGTGGATGTGACCGATTCGCATCATGGCGGTATGATTAACACCGATGCACTGGGGCATGTATGGTTTTGTGACGGGGTGTTTCACCGCTCGCAATTTGAGACGCCTTTTGGGCCGCGGCGCGGGATTGATTCGACGACCTACCGGTTGGACCCCCGCTCGGGGCGGTTGTGGACCGAATGGCAGAGCACCACCCCAAACCCCTGGAAGATGTGCTATGACCGTGAGGGTGGCGCCTTCCAAATGTACGGCGACGGGATTGTGCAGGACGGACTCCAGATGACCCGGACTCCCCTAGGGGCTTACCATCCATTCGCCCATGGCAAGGTGCTCGGTTATGGCAAGGGCTCGGGGGCAGCGTCGATTTCCAGTCCCAACTTTCCAGAGGCCTATCAGCATGGGATGGCTTCGGCCACGCTGCTGGGGCGCTACTTTGTGGCGATCTCCAAGCTCAATCTGGAGGCAGGCCCCTACGCGGCGACTGATCGGATGGACCTGCTACGTTCGGAGAATCCGGCCTTCAGGCCGGTGGATCTGGCTTTTGGTATGGACGGGGCGCTGTATGTGTCTGATTTCACCAGCAAGATCATCGGGCATGCCCAGCATCCGCTGCGGGACCCCCTCTGGAATCACGATCGGGGCCGTATTTGGCGGGTGGTTTCCACTGCCGGACCCGTCGCGAGCGACTGGCCTCAGATCGAGGGCGCAACGGTGGCCGCCCTGCTTCCCCTGTTGCGGCATCCGCAGGATTTGGTGAGGACCCATGTGCGCATTGAGTTGAGAAAGTTAGGGGCGGCGTGTCAGGCTCCATTGATGGATTGGGTGGCGGAGCTGGACGGCGCCGCTGCGGACCATGGACAAAGCGTGTTGGAAGCCCTCTGGGTACTGGAATCTCTGGGGAAGGCTTCGGCGCCCCTTTTGGAGCAAGTCCTAGCCTCAGGGGACCCGGCGGTGCGGGCGGCTGGTTTGCAATTGATTCGATTTCAGGCAGATCGACTTCCGGATGCGGCTGCGACTCTGGAAAGAATGCTGAAGGATCCTCATCCGAGAGTTCGGATGGCGGTCGTGAATGCGACTGCATTTTTACGCGATGAGCAGCGCGGCTTGGAGCACCTTTTTCACGGTTTTAGCGATCCTAACCCAGCCGTTGCCCGGATGGTGCAGGACCTGGGTCTGGGAACTCGGCCGCTCAAGGGGCGCAGCGTGCCAGTTCTGGAAATGGCGCAGGAATGCCGTCTGCCTGTCTGGCAGAGCAGCCGACCGGACGGCGAGGTGTTTGACGCGAAGGGCGGTAAGGCGCCTCTGGGTGGGAGCAACGGTACCTGGCGCACGCTGGTGCGCGCCGAAGAAGGGCAGTCGGCAATGCTAAGCATCAAGCATGGGTACGTGGATATTCTTGTGAACGGCGTGCAATTGCTTTCGTGCGACAGCATGTGGAGCAGCCAGCAGCAGGCGCAGTTTGAATTGGTGAAGGGGCTCAACCGGTTGGAGGTTACTTTTCGGAAATTGAAGGGGGGGCTGCCTACCGTTTATCTTTCCAGTCTTTTAGGCGAGCCGATGGACAGGACGCTGATCGCTGGGGATCAAGTTGCTCTAGGGCAGCTTGGGGCGGAATGGGAGGCCGCCCACGCTGCGGATGCGGACGCTTTGCGAGTGCAGGCGGTACCCAACCAGATGCAGTTTTCGCCAAAGGAAATCCGGGTGAAGGCCGGCAAGGCGGTGCGGCTCATTTTTGATAATCCGGACCTGATGCTGCACAACTTTGTGTTGTTGCGCCCTGGAAGTGGAGAGGAGGTCGGGATGCTGGCCGACCAGATGGCATCGCAGCCGGACGCTGCTGCGCGAGCCTATGTTCCCGATTCGGGGAAGGTTCTGCATGCAACAGGGCTTGTGCAGCCCGGTGCGAAAGCCGAGCTAAAGTTCAAGGCGCCGAGCGCTCCGGGACGGTATCCGTATTTGTGCACGTTTCCGGGACACTGGCGAATCATGAGGGGGGAAATGGTTGTGGAATAGCGCCGGCAAAGCCGCTCCAAGAGGGGCTTGGATTCGGGCTTGTGAAACCAGTCGGTTCCCTAGTTAATTAGCTTCATGGCCGAACTAGCTCCAGTCGCGTACGACTCCAAGATCGAAGGGAACGTGGTCTTCACGCAGCTTGACGCAGCCATGAACTGGATGCGCAAGAATTCCCTGTGGCCCATGCCCATGGGTCTTGCCTGTTGCGCCATCGAACTGATGGCTTCCGCCTCCTCCCGTTTTGACATCGCCCGGTTTGGCTCCGAGGTCATGCGTTTTTCCCCACGTCAAAGCGACGTCATGATTGTCGCGGGAACTGTGACCTACAAAATGGCGCTTGCCGTCAAGCGCATCTGGGACCAGATGCCCGAGCCTAAGTGGTGCATTGCCATGGGGGCGTGTGCTTCCAGTGGCGGGATGTACCGCTCGTATTCGGTGCTTCAAGGCATCGACCATTTGATCCCGGTGGATGTGTACATTTCAGGCTGCCCCCCGCGGCCGGAGGCCTTGTTGGAGGGTTTGATGCGCCTGCAACGTAAGATTGAGCAAGAGCCTGCGGTTTATGAGCAGAAGCGTGCATTGCTCGAGTCGCTGCCCTCCTAGGCTGGGTCTTTCCTCTGGCTCTTATATCTATTCGCCAAGCTCCTCCCTTTCCAGGTTCAGACCATCATGAGTCACTCTCCAAAAGCAGCCATTTCCTCCCTCGAATCGCAGTTCAAGGTGCTTTCAAAGGTCGAGTTTCGCGGAGAGACAACCCTGACGGTCGGATCAGACCAGATCGTCCAAGTTTGTCTTTTTTGCAAGGAACAACTGGGCTTCGACTACCTCGTGGATTTGAGTGGCGTCGATCAGTTCGGCGAGGAACCCCGGTACGAGGTCGTGTACGAACTCTATGGCATGGCAAAGGGCGAGTGGCTTAGGCTCAAGGTGAAGGTTTCCGAGGACTCTCTGGAAATCCCGACGGTTTCAACCGTTTGGGCAACTGCCGACTGGCATGAGCGCGAGGCGTTCGACATGTACGGCATCCGCTTCAAGGGGCACCCGAATTTGGTGCGGATTCTGATGTGGGAGGGCTATCCCTTCCATCCCTTGCGCAAGGATTTTCCTCTTGGAGGTAAGCCCAGCGATATGCCGGACGTGGCCTTCAGCGAGGCGGCTCCTCTGGAGGGCGGGCCCTTCGTTACTTTGGGAACCACGGCTACGACGAAGGACCGCGAACCGCGCGCACGGGGCTAACCTTTGCTGGAATTATAGTACAGCATTGCGGATCTCCAAACCACGAGGCTGTCTCAGGAACTCCCGCTCGGAGGACAGGCAGGGCTCGGGGGGAGTGTCCCCCGGTGCTCAGGCACTTGTCCACTCTGGATGGAACCCACCGGTCTGGCTAGGGCGCCCCGCCCCGAAAAGCGGGTCTGCTTGAGCTGTGGGCTGTGGAATTAAAATGGTGGAGGCGAGGGGAGTTGAACCCCTGTTTCGCCCAAGGTAGTCCATGTATGTCCACGGTTTCCTGATTTGGTTGCACTTGTGAATTAGTGGATTGCGGTGGATCTCCGTGGATTGTACTACTATAAGTACTACACCATGGCATTCATCTTCAGGCGCCCGCACTCCCGGTACTGGCACGCAGGGTTCATCGACAAAAGCGGCAAGCGGCGCAACGCCAGCACAGGAGTCACCGGCGCTAAAGAAGCCCAGAGGATTGCCAACGCCTACGAGGAAGCTGCCAACAAGCGGCGCACGGCCAGGCAGGTCCGGGATGTTATCTCGGAGCTTCATAAGGAAATCACGGGGGAAGACCTCGCCTCCCAGTCCTTCAAGGCATTTTCCGAAACGTGGCTGACCCGGAAGGAACCAGAGGTCTCACCGGCTACTCTGGTGTTTTACAAAAATGCGTTGGGTAAGTTCACCGTCTTTCTTGGGGAGAAGGCGAACGAGGAAATGACTGCGATTACTCAGGACGATATTACCCGTTTTCGTAACCAAGAGGCCAAGACGCTCTCATCGAAGACCGTTAACCACGACCTTAAGTGCCTGAAAATGCTCTTTAAGTCAGCGCGCAGGGACCGCGTGATCAGCGACGACCCGTCGGAGTTTGTGAAGACTGCAAAAAAAACGCAGCCCACAACGAGGCGCCCTTTCACGACCGAGGAGCTGGAAAAGGTGCTTGCTGCGGCTGACGACGAATGGAAAAGCCTTATTAGATTTGGATTGTACACTGGGCAGCGACTTGGCGACCTCGCGGCCCTGACTTGGCAGAATGTCGATCTGCAACGCGCGGAGTTGCGAATCACAACGCAAAAGACGTCAAAATCTCTCATTCTCCCGATCCCCTCCCACCTTCTGACCCGCCTCAAAGACGCACCAGGCAGCAAAATGCCAACGGACCCGATTCACGCTTCCGCATATAAGGCGTGGAAACAATCAGGGAAGACCTCAACCATCTCAAATCAGTTTGTGAACTTACTGGCAAAAGCTGGGCTCAGGGAAAAAAAGCCTCATCGAAGGTCCTCGAATGCACCCGGTCGTGGAGTTGGGAGCAGTACCGGCGGCCTGAGTTTCCACTGCCTGCGCCATACAGCTGTGAGTATGATGAAGGACGCAGGCGTGCCTGAGGCGGCCGTCATGGAACTGGTTGGCCACGACAGCGAGCAAATGAGCGCTCACTATACCCACGTTGGGACGGAGGCACTGAAAAAGGCTGCGGCATCGCTGCCTGTACTGTGAACTGACTCCGTTGG
>JBIKSY010000112.1:0-12488 GCA_044348365.1 Chthoniobacteraceae bacterium | reverse complement strand
CAGCTTCCCGCGCAAACATCTGGCCAAGGGGCATGGAGAATGGAACCAGTACTACATCCGGGCCATCAACGGCGAGGTGCGGCTCTGGGTCAACGGCGAGGAGGTCTCAGGTGGCACAGCCATCAACCCCGCGCAGGGATTTATCTGCCTCGAAAGCGAGGGCTCCCCCATCGACTTCCGCAAGCTCAGAATCAGGGAGCTTCCCTGACCCGTCACCCATCACCCTGTTCTTCCAGAAGGCTGCCGGGCCGTCCTGCGCTGCACGAAAACCTACTCCCGGACGATCCGCAGGACACGGTTGTTGTAGCTGTCAGTGATGTACAACTCCCCCGTGCCCGGGTGGACGGTCACCCCGTGGGGACGCGCCAATTCGCAGGCTTCAGGCGCTCCGCCAACCCCCGCCGCCCCTTTCTTTCCGGTGCCGGCCACCCGTTCCAAACGGCCCGTTGCCGGCACGTAACGGCGCACCAAATGGTTCTCGGCATCCGCAATCACCACCGAATTGTCCCGGTCCACGCACAGGTGCTTCGGCCCGTTGAGACCCGCCTCAAGTGCCGGACCGCCGTCGCCATGGCTCCCGACCTTGCCCGATGCGTTCACCACCGTCCGGATCCGGCCCTCCTTGTCCACAACGCGCAGGGCGTTCCCGCCCCGCTCCAAGATGTACACGTTCCCCAACCGATCAGGCGCGACCGCACGCGGATCCGCCAAGGGCGCCTCCACCGCCAGGGAACCGTCCTGGGGGATTCCCTTTTTTCCGTTGCCCGCAATCCGGCGCAGGACCCCGCTCTGGATTTCCAGTTCCCAGACCTGAGTCAAATCCGCAATGTAAAGCTTCGCTCCCGCCTCGTCTGCAGTGATGCAGTAGGGACCCGCCCCCTTGGCGCGCGCCACCGGAACGTCAAACCCGGGCAGACTCGCGACCTTGCCGGTGCCACTATCAAACTCGCGCACCCGCCCGTTCCAGGTGTCCCCCACCAAAATCCTGCCACCGCGCAGCACGGCGAGGTTATGCGGTCCGTTAAACTGGGCTTCCAGCCCGGGCCCGCCATCCCCGCTCAGTCCTGCTTCGGGGCGACCGGCGATATGCGTCAGCACACCATCGCCCGAAAGCTTCAGCAACCGGTTTCCAGAGGCCATCTCAACGATCCAAGCGTTGCCGTTTTCGTCAAACCCAGTGCCGAAGGGTTCGCGCAACGCCGCCTCTTTGGCAGGCGCAGGAAGAGCCGATGCACCGCCGCCGGCAAAGAGCAGAACCTTGTCCGCACAGGCCCGCCCCGTCAGAAACAGTAGCGCTGCAATGCCGACCCGGATACCTCTGAAAGACTGGGGCTGCTTCATTTGTTTTTAAGAACGCGTATTTTGTGATTCTCACTGTCGCCGATGTACACGGCCCCGTCCGCGTCGGCGAAGACCCCGTGAACCCTGGAAAGTTTGCACTTCGATGCGTCTCCATCGGGTCCGTCTCCGCGCTCGCCGGTTCCGACCATGGTCTCGATGGTGCCGGTAGCCATGTTGATGCGGCGCACCGCGTTGTTTTCGGTGTCCGCAATCCAGGCGTTGCCCTCCCTGTCGAGCGCGATGCCCTTGGGGCCGTTAAACGTCGCCTCTCGGGCGGGCCCGCCATCGCCGCTGTACCCCTTCTTGCCGGTGCCGGCGACCACCTGAATCCGCTCGTTGAGCATGTCCAGCTTGAGCACCTGATTGCCCTCCCGGGTGACCACCCAAAGGTTCCCCTCCCTGTCCACGTCCAAAGCTCTGGGACCGCTCAAGGGCGTGCCCTGAATCGGCGCACCATCCGGGGTCACCCCCAAGGCGCCGGTGCCGGCAAATGTTGTGATAATTCCCGAGCTCATGCTGATCCGCCGGATCAGGTGGTTGCCCGTGTCGCAAATGTACATGCAGGCGTCCCTGCCAAACTGGATGCTGTGCGGCTGCTTAAGGTAGGCAAGCGTGGCCGGACCGCCGTCTCCTCCGAACTTGGGGAGCCCCGTGCCCGCCAGTGTGGAGATTTTGCCAGTCTTCATCTCCACCTTGCGCACAACGTGGTTACCCATGTCGGCGATGTAAAGGTCGCCAAAGGGGTCGAAACGGATTTCGTGGGGCATGTTGAGGGAGGCGCGTAAACCCGGCCCCCCGTCGCCAAACAATCCGCGCTTCCCGTCCCCAACCACCGTTGCCAAGGAACCGTCCTTAAGTAGCCGCCGCACCCGCTGGCCTCCATATTCCGTGAACCAAAGCGCCCCGTCCGGGCCGCGCAACACTCCGAAAGGATTGTCAATCTGAGCTTCCTTGGCAGGCCCGAAGTTGCCAGTGAACCCAGGGTTTCCATCGCCAATGAGGGTCTGGGTGACCCATCCCGCCTCAACGGTCGGGGAGGAAGCCGCGAGCGCAGCAACCAAGGCGGAAAAGAAGATGCCTCTCATGGAAGAAAGCCTGTTGGGCTGGGAATGGGAATGGCGAGCAGTCGGTCCGCCTGCTGCTTGAAAAGAGCGCTCCATCTCGCACTCTGTTAAAGGGGTTCATACTTCCCCGGAATGGGAAGCGGGTAGACGCCGTTGGCGTCGGGAAGCACGGGAGGTGCGTCCTGCAGCGAAAGAATCGGCGCATGGAACACTTTTTCCGAGGCCAGTGTCTCGGCCCACTCCAGTTTACGTCCGGAATAGCCCGCCTGCCTCCCCATGATGGCGGTCATGGTGCTCATCGCCCCGCGTTCCGCCTCGTTATAGGGTTTGTCCTGCACGATCGCCTCGAACAAGTCGTCGTGCTCTTTCTGGTAAGGATTCACCAACGGCTTCTCCACCTCGTATTTCCAGGCGTTTGGCCCGGTGATTTCAAAAATATTGCGGTCGTTGCGCATTTCCACCGACCCCAACGTTCCATGGGCGCACTCAGCCACGTTGTTGTAACAGCCGGCAATCTGGCGGTTTTGGGCGAAGAGCCGCGTGCCGTCGGCATACTCGTACTCAATGGAAAAGTGATCGTACAGACAACCCGCATCCCGCCCGCGACGCACTTCGGCCCCGCCCACTCCCATGGCGCTGATTGGATAGCTGCCCTTGATCCAGTTGATCACGTCGATGTTGTGTAAGCCCATGTCCAGATGGATGTCGCCGCACTGCCAGGCGAAATAAAACTGGTTGTGGAGCTGGTACTCCAGCTCGCTCCACTCCGGCTTGCGCGCGACCATCGCCCTCGCTGTTCCCATGTTCCAGAAGGTGCGCGCATACAGAATCTGCCCCAGCGCCCCATCCTGCACCCGCTTGACCGTCTCAAGGTAACCCGGCTTGTGGCGCCGCTGCAGCCCCACGCCCACCTTCAAATTCTTCCGCTTTGCCTCCGCCGCGGCCGCCAACACGCGCCGCACCCCGGGCGAATCCAAGGCCACGGGCTTTTCCATGAACGCGTGTTTGCCCTGCCGCACCGCCTCTTCAAACATCATCGGCCGGAACGTACAGGGCGTCGCCAAAATCACCACATCCGCCAGGGCGATCGCCTGCTTGTAGGCTTCAAACCCGAAAAAGAGCCGCTCCTCGGGCACGTCCACCTTGTCAGGATGCTGCATCTTGAGGTTCTGCAGCGCGTTCCTCGCCGTTTCAGGAAAAAGCTCCGCGATGGCCACCAGTTTGAGGTTGGCGTCCGTGCGTAGCGCCTGGTTTGCCGCTCCAGAACCGCGCCCACCACAGCCGATGAGCGCCAGCTTCAGAGGCCCGTTTCCCGACGCGGCGTGTGCAAAACGGGCTGAAGGCAAGGAGGCAAGGACGGCCCCTGCAGCAGCGGATTGCTCCAAAAAACGGCGGCGGGAAAAAACCGAAGGCTGCGCCGGCGACGAAGGGGGGGTGTTCATAGGAATAGGGGCTCGATAGCCTGCACCAAGCAGCCCCCCCTATACAAGTAGGGAACTGTTCCTAGGGGCGTGGTCCGTTTCAATGAAACCCAAGGACGGAAAGGGAAACTTGCGGGCCTCCAAAGAGGCGTAAGAATGGTGTTTCGCCATCTTTTGTCGGATGAGGGGCTGGGGGAAAACGGAGGAGTACACCCCGCAAAAACTACTAGGGGACGGAATGGCCCCCGGCCCGCCGGACACTCCGCCTTTCCAACTTGCCCAGCCAAACCCCGCGACTACCCTCTCCTCCGCATGAAAGTGATTGTCACTGGCGGGGCTGGATTCATTGGCTCTCATTTTGCGGAACAGGCCGTCGCGGCGGGTCACGAAGTGATCATTCTGGACGATTTCAACGATTTCTACCCACCGGAAACCAAGCAATCCAACATTCAGTCGTTCGCCCGGCACGCTCGGATTTGTCACATGGATGTCCGGGACGGAGACGGGGTGCGTGCACTGTTTGCGGAGACCAAACCGGAAGCAGTGGTGCATTTTGCCGCAAGAGCCGGCGTACGCCCTTCCATCCAAAATCCGGAGCTTTATTTGGACACCAACATCAAGGGCACATTCCACCTTCTGGAAGCCGCTCGGGCCGTTGGAGTTTCCCGCTTCGTCCTAGCCTCCAGTTCCTCTGTCTACGGGGTCCTCAAAACCGTTCCCTTCCGCGAAGACATGTGTCTCAACCAGACCATCTCCCCGTACGCCGCCTCCAAGCTGGCAGCAGAGCAGCTCTGCTCCAACTACTCCCACCTTTACGGCATGCGCTGCATCAGCCTGCGCTTTTTCACCGTGTACGGTCCCCGGCAAAGACCCGATCTGGCCATCCACTCATTCACCAGGTCCATTCTCGAAGGCACCCCAATCCGGCAGTTCGGCGATGGCTCCACCCGCCGCGACTACACCTACATCGACGACATCCTTCAGGGGCTCGCCGCAAGCCTTGCCTACGAAGGGCCCAACTACGACGTATTCAATCTCGGCGAAAGCGAAACCACCCCGCTCTCCGAACTTATCAGCGCCCTAGAATCCGCCCTCGGACGCAAGGCCCTCGTCGAGCGACTGCCGGAACAGGCGGGCGATGTGCCCCTGACCTTTGCAGACATTTCGAAGGCCCGCTCTCTTCTGAACTACCAACCCCGCACCAAGGTCTCCGAAGGCATTCCTCGGTTTGTGGAATGGTTCCGCCAAACCCAAATCTGACCCATGGCATCGTCTCCACACCCGGATCCCCTTCCCCTAGTGGTCCAACTCTGCAGAGAGTTAGTCCGCATCCCAAGCGTCAACCCCGACGACAACCCCGGCACTCCCGAAACCGGTGAGGCCCGCTGCGCCCATTGGCTAGCCGACTGGATTCGGACGGAGTTTCTGGGGGCCGAGGTCTCCACCCCGGAAGTTTTGCCGAATCGCCCTAACCTCATCGCACGCTTCCCCTCGGACAAACCCGGGAAGCCCCGCCTGCTTTTCGCACCACACACCGATACCGTCTCCATCGTGGGGATGACGATCCCGCCCTTTGGAGGAGAGGTCCGGGAGGGCCGCCTCTACGGCCGGGGTGCCAGCGACACCAAAGGCCCCATGGCCTCGATGCTCGCGGCGCTCCACTCGATCCGGGACGTACTGCCCAGCCTTTCCCACGAAGTTTGGTTTGCCGGGCTTGCAGGCGAGGAGGCCGGCCAGCACGGCGCACACGCGCTTGCTGAAAAAGAATCCTTTGATCTGGTCATAGCAGGCGAGCCCACCGGCCTCGACTTCGTCTACACGCACAAGGGCAGCATGTTTCTGACCCTTTCAACCAAGGGGGTCGCCGTCCACGCCGCAAGGCCGCAAGAAGGCCAAAACGCCATCTACCCCATGGCCGATGTGCTTTGCCTCGTGCGAGACGAACTGGCCCCGTGGCTGGCCACCTTCCAACACCCAGTGCTTGGCCATTCCACTGTGAGTGCGGGCACCATCCGCGGCGGGAGCAAAACCAACATCGTTCCTGACGCCTGCCAAGCCACCCTGGACATACGGACCGTCCCGGGACAGGGCAGCGAGTTTGAACTGGAGCTTTTTGAACGCCTCCGCGCGGTCTGTCCGACGCTGGAAATCCAAGTCAGCCGGGCCCACCCCCTGCTCACCCCATTGGACCACCCCCTACTTGATAAACTCCAGTCTCAGGGGGCCCTTCCTGCAGGAGCCCCCTGGTTTTGTGACGCCGCGGTTTTTGCACAGCACGGCAGCCCGGCAATTGCAATGGGACCCGGCTCCATCGCGCAGGCCCACACCTGCGACGAGTGGATTGCGCTGGAGGATCTTATAAAGGGCGCCGCTTTTTTTGAGTCCTTTTTGCGCGGGTTAAGTGCGCACGGTTAGTTCCGTGCCCCGAAGGGAGCTGGACACCAAGCGCAACACCCCTCCGCCCACTTCATACTTGCGCCAACGCATTAAACCGTGTAATATCACGGTGTATGGCGCGCCCCATTTTACACTCTCTGTCCGCCGCCCAGCGGCGGGTTTTGGAAGCCCTTGCATCGCTGGAGAAAAAAGGGGAGCCCGGCTTTGTCAGCTCCCTTGTAGGAGCATTGGGGCTCAAGGCGGAAAGCAGCCTCACCCAGACGCTCCAAAGAATGGAGCGCAACGGGTTTTTGCTGCTCGCCGGGGGCGGCTCGCGGGGCCGACAGAGGCTGGTCCAGCTGAGTGCCAAGGGCCGCCTGCAGGTAAACGCACCGCTTGCCGGAGGGGGCTTGTTTCTCCCCCTGCTTGGCAGGATTCCCGCCGGGCCTCTGGAGGAGGCCGTCCAACAGGAGGGACAGCCCGTGTCCGTCTCCGAACTGCTCCGGGCCAGACCGGGAGACTTTCTTCTGGAGGTCAAAGGCGACTCCATGACGGGGGACGGCATTCTTGAGGGGGACAAGGTGCTGCTCAGACCCGGAGTGCAGCTGGAATCAGGAGAAATCGCGGCGGTCCTGGTGGGACCAGACCACGAAGCCACGCTCAAACGCGTCCACCTTCTCTCCGGCACCAAAAACTCTCCCCTTGCGGGTGAATTGCTCCTGCGCGCAAGCCATCCAGCCTATCCAGACAGGCGCCTTCCTGCCGAAGGAGTGCGTATTGCAGGCGTCTTCAGGGGGTTGATCCGTGCTTCCCGCAGCTAACCCAAAGCCCCAGAAAAAGATTTCTGCACCCGCACGCAAACTGCCAAGAAAAACAGCCGTCCGCTGCCGCCGCCCCTTTGTAAAAAGAAGGCCCCGGAGCCACCGCTCCAGACCTCCCTGCCCCTCCATGCAAGCCGCACTCAAAAACAGGGCTTCCGCTGCTGAACTGGCCGCCCTGCGCAGCCAGCTCAGGGAGCGCTTTGGAGCCGCTGCCTCCGGCGACACGGCACCTGCCAAAACCGTCCCTCCGCCGCTGCCCACCGGAATTCCCTCCTGGGACGCCGCCGGAGGCTTGCGGCAGGGCCAACTTACGGAAGCCTGCGGCGGCACTGCGGACGGAGCACTGCTGCTGGAAAGTATTCTGACCCAGTCGCCCAACCGCATCAGTGCGCTGGTGGACACGGCTGACTCGCTGGAACCGGAAGACTGGCCCCTTGTCTGTATGTCGCGTCTGTTGTGGGTCCGCTGCAAAGCGATCAAACAAGCATTACACGCCACCGACCTTTTGCTGCGCGACGGCAATTGCCAGCTACTTGCCCTGAACCTGCAAAGGGTTCCGCCACGACAGCTGGCCACAATTCCTTCCTCCACCTGGCACCGTTTCCACCGCCTGCTGGAAGACCGCCCATCCGCGCTTTTGGTGCTCAGTCCGCACCCCTTGGTAGAAGGCGCTAGAACGCGCGTCGCCAGCGCCACCCATTGGGAGTTGAGCGCCCTAGACAAACCCCGGGCCACGCTTATTGAAAACTTAAACGTAAGCGTGTTCCAACGCGGCGCGGCCCCGCGCCTTCTCTCCGTGGCTGCTGCCCGTCCATAAAAAGCCCGAAACAATCCACTAGGGTTGTCTGCAAAACTCCTCCCCGTCTTCAGCTCTCCCCGTCAGACGCTTTTTACACGCTCTTTCTCTCGGTTACCCCCCCCTGCCGGCCATGTACGCCACGCTTCTGCTGCCTAATTTCCGCCTGCAAGCAGCCCTCCGCTTTGCCCCGCCACCATGGCACACGGAGCCCGTGGCGCTGCTTGACCCCCAAATCGGGCGCACCCTCATTTTGGAAGTTTCAAGCCAAGCTGCGCAACACGGCGCCTGCCCGGGCATGTCTCCCGCCCAGGCGCTTGCCCGCTGCCCTGCCCTCAAGCTTTTGCCCCCATGCCCGGATTCGGAGCGCAACACTCAGGAAACACTGCTTCAGGTCGCCTGGACCCTTTCACCCAAAGTCGAATCTCCACATCCCGGTCAATGCACCGCAGACCTTCGCACCTGTCGCCAGAAGCCAAAAGGTTCACTCCTCCAAGCCCTGCAAACATTGTCGGCATTGCATCTAAGCGCCAGAGCCGGGCTTGCTGCCTTTCCTAGGCTGGCCCTTTTGGCCGCCCACCAGGCAAGGCCTCTGCTTTGCGTTGAAAACGGCGCCACCTTCGCCGCATCGCTCCCTCTAGCCGTCCTCACCCAGGATCCGACTCTTCTTGAAACCCTTGCCCGATGGGGGGTTCATACGGCGGGCGCTTTGCTCAAACTTCCCCGCCAGCAGGCCCTGGAAAGGCTGGGCCCCTCGGGCTACGCCCTGTGGGAGGCGGCCAGAGGAGAAGGCGACCGACCGCTACGTTTGGAGCAGGAACCGGTCGTCTATGAGGAATCCCTGGCGTTCGAGCAGGAAATAGAAACCCTGGAACCGCTCCTCTTTATTCTAAACCGTCTTCTCGAAGCACTGCTGCACCGGATAAAATGCACTGCGCGGCTGGTTTCCGGACTCCATTTAAGACTGGCCTTGGAAAATCGCTCCACCCACCAGCGCGCTTTTACCGTGCCGGCCCCCAGTCTCGATGCGGCAGTGCTCCTTGGCATTTTAGAAACCCACTTGGAACAGCTCCGTCTCGACCACCGCCCGGTCGCAGTGAGTTTACGACTGGAGACAACACAGCCAAAATCCTGTGCACTAGACCTTTTTGAACCCGTGTTGCGCGACCCAAACAAGTTTGGAGAAACGCTCGCAAGACTGTATGCCCTGCTGGGCGAAGAACGCGTCGGCATCCCCCGCCCCTCGCCAGACCACTTCCATGACCCCGTCCAAATGGAAGCCGCCTCTGCACTTTACCAAGAGAAGCACGTCCCTATGAGGGGCCACACACCACACATCAAAGGGCTTCCACTGCAAAGGCTTCGCCCAGCACCTTCCGCACTGGTTGAATTTATTAATTCAAAACCAGCCCATATTCAAAGCGAGGCTTTGTCTGGCAAAATCATGGAGAGCCGGGGCCCCTACCGCATTTCCGGTCGCTGGTGGGACGCCGGCGCCCGGAGTATGGAAGAGTGGGATATTTCCGTGCGTCTCCAGCCAGGCAACCGGCGCGGCGCCGCACTCGCAAGAATAGGAACGCCAGCAGGCACCGCCACAGGAACGAACTGCGCCCCAGCAGCGTGGAGATTGGAGGGCTTCTACGACTCCCCAGGGGACACTTCGTAAAGTCTCGAACGATCCAATTTGCTGTTTTTTCAAACCTGGGAAGGGGCGGGCGCGAAAACTGCTCAGTCTTTTTTAACCGACGAATATGAGAATCACACCCTTCAGGACCGCATTCCTACTTTTGCCGTTCTCAATCGTTGCTGCACATTCAGCTCCGATTCAAAACCTCACCTTCACAGAGGTGATCAAGGACGTTTTCATAATTGATCCAGGGACAAAAAAGGAGACCCCGGCGAAGACAGGGGACAAACTCGTCCCCCCAAACGTCCTTAAAACAGGTGCGGATTCACGGGCTGAATTGGTCGCCGAGGACAAAACAGTCACTCGGGTTGGCTCGAACACCATTTTTTCGGTTGAGGCAAATTCACGTGACGTCAATTTGACCCAGGGCAGCGTTCTGTTCCACTCCCCTGCGGGCAGGGGTGGCGGTCGCATCAAAAGCGCAGGCGCGACGGCGTCGGTTCTTGGGACCACTTTGGCAGTCAGCGCCAATTCAGACGGCGGCTTTAAGACCAGCCTGCTGGAAGGCAAAGGCGAGGTTAAAGATCCGAAGGGAGGGAAAGTGGGACTTGCCGCAGGCCAGGTTACCTTCGCAAAGCCGGGCGGTGGCTTGTCCCCGGCGCTGAATTTCGACCTAAGGGCACAGATCTCAGGCTCCAAACTCGTTGGTGGCTTTTCAGCGCCGCTGGCTTCGATCGCAAAAATCGAAGCGGCAGTCGCCATACAGCAGGCTAAAATTTCAGGTGGCGCCTTGGCCAATACCGGCCTGCTCATTGGAGACCGCCCCGACGCGGCATTCAAGGTCGACGGCACAATCGTAGATCGTCAGGTCAATCTGGCCAAAGCCAGAATGATTGATCAGATAAATGCAGCCAAAGAAACAAAGACTTTTTACGAGGTGGATCCGCGCTTCCTCAAAAGCGTCTTAAAAACAGTGCACCTGAGCTTGGATCCGACCAAAGTCAAAACACCCACCGAACTCGGGGGCACGCCTTCAGAAGATTACTCTTTCATTAAGGATCAGACTGCACCCGAAGCCAACGTCTTCATTATCGATCGGACGGGGCGCACTTCGTTGGAACCTGAAATTCCTAATGCCATCGGTGGAGTGCCAACCAACCTTCCAAGCAGCCCAACCAGTCGCTTGGACACCAGTGTCACCTATCACGCGCTCATCGCCAACGAAATCATCCTAGACCTAGACCAGACGGCGCTGCGGACACTCCAAAACGCCAATATTCAAACAAGCGGGATTGGCACCGAAACACAGGAAACTCGTCTGACAATCGCCGGAAGCCAACCGCTGCCTGACTGGCTCAGGCCCGGCGTGTTTCTCACTGGAAATGATCTTCTTCCAGGCACGATCGTCTCCAGCGTCCAAAACAACGTGGCCGTCCTGAACCAGTCTCCTCTGGCCAACATTACCGGAGGCGAGATCAAGGGGGTCGAATTTCCACAGTTTTTCCTGCCGATCCCCCTTATTGAAAAAGTTGGCGGAGCGATGGTCGCCCGGCGGAATCTTGAATTCACCGGCGCCATTGAGTTCGTCGGTATTGACAATATCGAGACAACTCCAGACGGGTACGAAACCGGACAAACCCTGCTGCTCAGCGCAGGTAGAACAATCAAAATCACCCCGGGATCGATGCTCGTGGCGAACACCTCCCTTTTTGAAATTTTTACTGGCGGCAGCTCCTTCAGTGCTGACCTTTCGCTGGCGCTCACGCCGTTGGGGGCAGACGAAAGCCCGGTTCCGCTCAAACTTGAACGCGTGGCGCTGATCAACAAGTTCCCGCTAGACACGGCATCCAATTCGAGCGGGAAAATCTGGATCACCGCTCCTGAGATCCACTTGACCGACACCTTAATACTGGCCGCAAGCAAATCTGAAACCACTGAGGTCCTGCCAGAGGGTAAAGACTACCAAGTTCTTCTCCAGTCTGCGGGGAACATTTCCCTTCTTACGAGTGCAGGCAATGGAACCGAAGGAAGCCTCGCACAGGCCACATCCAATCTGTTATTCACCCTCGGTTTCACCAACGTAAAGGATCTTTGCATCAAAGCCTTTAGCGTCGGGATCCGATCCGAGTCCAAAACCGTCTCGCTGAACGGAATCAGCCTTTATACCAACGACCTCACGTTGTACGGGGGCGACCAACTCACACTCAACTCGGTTGTGATCGATCCATTTGACTTCCAGCGCGAACAAAGTCTCACAGCCGAGGCCCTCAACAGCATTAACATCAGCTCTGGCGCGACCCTTGGGGAAGATCGCACCCGACTGATCCCGGCGGCCGTCAGCAGCATAATCGAATCGAAAAACGCTGACGTGACCATCGACAACACGGAATTCGGATCCCCTTCAGACCCCGCCAGCGATACCGTACCCAAGACTGCGTTTACCGCCACCGCGCTCAAGGGGGCCATCCTTCTCACGGCGAGCGCCATCAATGCCGACACCGTTCTCTTCAATGGAAAGTCGGTGACCTTTGAAGGAGTCACCATCGCTCCGACCGACTCAGACAAGGGAACCATCAAGGTGAATTCCGCCACCGATCTCAATGTTTCCATGGGAACCAGAGCGCGCGCCAACAGCTTCAAGGCCTACGAAATCGTCCTGGATGCAAAAAACAACATGAAGCTACAGGATCTAGCCGTGGATCATGTCAACCGCGCAAGCGCAAACACGTTCCGCGCAACCGCAGTCGGCCAACTGGAGATGGCCAGGGTTAATTTAAGCTACACCCAGACAGTTGCCTTGGACGCCCAGACCCTTGTGCTTGAGAAAGTCTCCTTCAAGGCCGGCTCAAATGTCACCCTGACCTCAAGCGCCGGGATTCTTAGCACTCCAACATCCATGACAGGGATCACGCGGGGGTGGGTGAATGTTTTGCCCGAAGTCATGTACGGAACCCACGATCTCCATGCTCTTTCGAACCAGATGACAACCCACGGACAAAACGGAACGGCTGTAAACGCTTCGCCTTCACGAGGCATTCCAGT
>JBIKSY010000111.1:0-12534 GCA_044348365.1 Chthoniobacteraceae bacterium | reverse complement strand
CAGTCCGCGTCTGCGCTGAAAATCTGCGCCCCACTCGCGAGATCCTCCACTACGGCAACCGCCCACTCCACCGCCGCCGCGTCCTCTCCCGTCACACCCGCAGGCATCTCGCCACCGGCAAGGAGCTCCCGCATCGCTGAATCCAACAGCGTCCCACGCGCCGCCGCAGGTCCGGCCTCGCCAGGCTTCCCTTCAAAACACGGACACTCCGCCAACTTCGGCAAACTGCTGTGGTGGATCGGTTTGATGTTTGTAGTGTTCATACTGGTTGCTACGGATCAAAGGCTGAAAAGGTCGTGAAAATTTTCATGGGCAGAACCCTATGCTGCATGGAATTGCGCTAGGTGCGCCACAAGGCTTGCCCGCAGCCGCTCGGGCTGGACCAGACCGCGCGCAACCACTGCCTCGTCCAACTCCCGCCATGATTGTCCGTCGGCCAGATAGCCGCTCTTGACCAAAAACTGGGCGATCTGTTCGTCGGTGTACCCTTCAACCAAAGCGTCCCAAGGGTGGGGGAGTGGTCCGCTCAAAAGCTTCTCCACCGTCTCTCCGCAAAGGCTCATCTTTTTCGGCAATCCCAGCCGGTTCTTTGCGTCGTACGCAGCTGTCCGCGCCGTGTGCAACACCCGCTCCGTCCCACCGGTTGCGCGAACCTTTCCGTTGGCCTCGTGGATGATCCTGGCGTCGAAGTTCGCAAACAGCACCGTGTCCATTTCCTGCATCAGATGGTTCGCGCTCAGTCTTTGAACGCGGAACATGTACCGGTCGTAGCTCGTGCCGGCCTCCACGTCGTCATGTTTCCTCACGTCGGCGTGCGCCAGAAACACCACGTGGACACCCGCCTTCACCAGCGCCTCCACTCGGCCTTTCAACAGGCGCCACAACAAATCCGCGACCACCTTGACGCCGTTTCCGTACGCCACTTCCTCGACACTGGTCACCCCCTTGGTCGCAGCCACCTGTCGCGCGTACAGGTGCCAAAGGGCGTCGTAGGTATCGAGTACCACAGTCCCGTAGCCTGTCCCTCCGGCCAGCACAAAATCGAGGATCTCCTCCACCTCGCGAACCGTCTCCGGATACGCCCGGTCGACGTCGTAGGAGCAGGAGCCCCGCTCCAAGTCCAGAAACAGCAACTGCGGGAACAACGCAGCGAAGCTCGTTTTGCCGACGCCCTCCGGACCGTACACGCACACCTTTTGCGCGCGCCTCACCGCGCCCCTGATGACATTGGTACTCATATCGGAAGGCCTTTTTCTATAGGTTGTTTTTCCATTCAGCTACGCGACTCCCTTACATCGCGTTCCGGTTCGGCTCCGGTCGTCTCGGTGCGATTTCCGCGCGCGCGAACCGCGCAATCACTCACTCACCTTTGCGCCAGGCGGGGTAACGGGGCGCGACGCGGGCCCCCGTTCAGGAGCCAAAAAACCACCAGTTGGCTCTAGGGTTTCCCCCGAGATATTTTTTCCGTTTTCTCTACACCCCGATCAGCGGAATCCCCAAAAACGGTGAAAAAGAAGGAAGTGAAGGAAGTTGAAGGAAGTACGTTTTTTCCACACTTCCTTCATTTTTGGGGCCTCGCCCACTCTGATGAATGGGGGTGAGAAGGAAGTGAAGGAAGTTAAAGTAATAGTATTAATACATGCATGCGCGCTCACACCTCCGGGATGTGGCCGCACAACTTCCTTCACTTCCTTTTTTGACGTTTTTACAGAGTAAAATGTGAAGGAAGTTGCCCGTTTGCGCTACATCCTTCACTTCCTCGACTTCCTTCGCCCGGGAACCGTACCACTGCCGTTGTCTGAGTGTTTGTTAGCGCCCGGATGCACGCGGCCAAATTCAACAAGGCGATAAAGGGTTGTATTTCGCACCACCCATTCTCCACCCGCAGCCGACATTAATTCGACCGCCGCCTAGACCCGCCCATGCACCGCTTCTTTCCCACCGCACCAGAACCACTTAATGCAAACAGCGATTGCGCTCTGCAAGCAGCGGCTCCCGTTGCCTGATTTGCTCGTAAGGCTCGGGCTGTTTCAGAATCCGCCCGGCCCCGGCAGCCATCCTTGTCCGCTTCACCGAGAGCGCAAGGGCGCGGCCTTCAGCATGCACCGCCCAAAGGGTGCCTGGCTCTGGAAGTGCCACGGAAAATGCGCCGCCTCCGGTGACGAAATCTCCCTTCTACGGTTCGTCGAAGGCACCAACAACCGGTCTGCCATCCAGCGCTACAAGGAACTCTGCGGCCATTCGGGCGGCTACCGGATACCCGTCCACAAGCCTCTTCGACAGAGTACCCCAGAATATCATCCCCCATTGCAGCCCATGATCCAACTTCCAGAGCGGCTCCATTCCGGAGCCTACGCAGACTTCGAGCAGGTTGCCCGGCTCCGGAGCGTTCCCGTCTCTACCATCACAGACATGGCGCGGAACGGCTTTCTCGCCTTTGGAACCGTCTGCGGTGTGCCCTCGTGGGTCGTGCTGGACGCTTCGAAGAAAATTGCCGAGGCGCGCACGCTTGATGGCAGCCTCTACCCGGCGGCGCACAGCCTGTCCGAGCGCAAGACGCACACTCTCAGGGGATCGCAAAAAAACTGGCCTCTCGGGCTGGCTACGGGAACGGGGCCGGTCCTTCTGGTGGAGGGATCCGGAGATTTTGTGGCGGCGCACTACTTTTGTTCCTTCACGAGACGCTCCTCAAATCCGTGGCAGCCCGTCGCGCTGCTTGGCGCCTCGGTGAAGACGATTCATCCGGACGCGGTTCCCCTCATCAGGGGGCGCCGGGTTCGAATCGTTCCGCACGCCGACCCTGCTGGCGCAAAGGCGGGTCTGCAGTGGGCGGGTCTGCTCAAAGAGCTCGGCTGCAGGGTGGATGGCTTCGACCTGCGCAACCTCGCCAAGACCGACGGCTCGCCGGTCAAGGACTTGAACGACTGCACCGCCATGGCACCGGGGGCGCAAACAGAAATGAACCAGCTGTTTACATGATTGCATCAAGAATCTTTGAGTTCGCCAACCATGCCCCCGCCGCAGTCCTCTCTGGCGAGTCGCGATTCTTCTACCGGAAGGATTCCCTCAACTACCTTCAAGAGTACCCCGATGGAACGGCGGTGCGGCTCAACCAGAGGGACGTCATATCCGTCCTGAAGGTGGAGAACAGCATCGAGCGGGATAGGGACATCGACGCGTTTTTCTACAACATCCGGCACAACCACGGCATCGACTACGACGGCAGTATGCCGGGCTATAAGCTTGGCCTACACGAGCTAAACGGGCACCGGTACTACTGTTCGTTGGGGCCGCGTCTGATTTCACCGGTTGTGCGTGAATGCGAGGCGGTTGAGTTGGGGTCGTCGTGGCCTGTCACCCATGAGCTGCTGCAACGGCTGTTTATCACCCCGGAGTCGGGGCACGAGCAGTTCTGGACTTTGCTCGCGCACCTAAAGCTGTCCCTCGCATCACTGCGTCAGTGCCTTTGTGAACCGCGCAACGTCCGGCCCGCGCAGGCGTGCATCATCGTCGGTCCCGTGAATTGTGGGAAGACGTTCCTTTTCGAGCAGGTGATCGCCCCGGTGCTGGGTGGGCGCGTCGTTGACGCATTCAAGGCGTTCAGCGCGAATGCTGAAGGTTTCAACGGCGAGCTACTCAACGGGGAGCTCTGGAAAATCGACGACCGGCACGGATCTACGCGGGCCGAATTGCGGCGCACCTTCGCGAGCAACATAAAGAGCTACCTTTTCTCCGGTAACGTGTCCTTCCACTCCAAGGGGCGGACGCCTGTCACCCTGAATCCCTTCGGGCGCCTTTTCATTATGGCCAACGACGAGGACAAGGACCTTCTGGTGCTGCCGGACACCACACCCGACATGGCGGACAAGCTCCACATCCTCCGTTGTAACCCGGCCGAATCACCGATGCCGACCAGCACGGAAGCCGAGCGCGTCGAGTACTGCGCGGCGGTGGCCGCTGAACTGCCCCACCTAATCGCCGACTTGGATGATTGGGAAATTCCGCCCCACCTGACGCACACGCGCACAGGGGTTAAAAGCTACCTGAATCCGGTAAGTTGCGAGAGATTGGAGCAGAACAAGCCCGAGCTGATGCTCGCCGAACTCATCCAGGGGGCGATAACGGCGTCCATCCTGTACGCCGACGAGGGGCGCTTGTGGCAGGGAACCGCCCTTGAACTGCATGGCCGTCTCACGCACCAAGACTGTCCCAACTGGCGCAGAGCGATCGACCTGCTTTCAAGCCCGCGCAGCACGGGCATTTACCTCGGCCGGATCGCCGAGCACTGGGAACACTTTGCGGAAAAGTTCCAGCTTCTGGTTCGCAAGGGGCCCCAGAAGCGCGGCTTTGCGACCTACCTCATTTCCACTGCACCCGAACCTCCAACACAACCAAATCTGATCTGATGCTTAAACCACTTTTGACCCAAGGGGACGTTGCGGCGTTCCTCCATTGCAGCGAATCAACGGTCCGCAGACTTGTCGACCGCAAGGCGCTTGGCTGTCATTTCATCAATCGAGCCCGGCGTTTCACGCAGGCGCATCTGGAAGAGTACCTGAGACACGTCGCGAGCCGGCCCCCGAAAAAGCGGTCCAGTCCGCCTCCTGTTCCTCCTTTGCCCGAGGTCTGGCAGAAGCTTGTGCTGGCCGTGAGGCGTGAGCGCCCCTTGATTTCAATGTTTTTGGAGGAGGGCCGTCTGACGGAGATCGACACTAAAACGGGGCGGGCAGTGCTGGCTTTTGAAGCGGACCGGAGACGGGTGATTGAATCTTTTCAGCAGGCCGACAACCGGTACTTTCTGCAGCACTGCTTGCAGGACATCCTAAACCGCCGGTTGAAAGTCGAAGTGACTGCCGTGGACAGCCTGACCCCGGACCTGGTTCCTCTAGTCACGCTAGGGGCGTGAAAAAAGGAGACATAAAGGAGACATGAATTGTGCGAAAACGGGGCAAAACGGGGCCAAAAACGCCTGTTTTTGGAGGAATCAGGAAAACGCTTAGAGGGCGTTTCTTGTCTTCAAGACCCTGATTTGGAGGGTTTTGTGGTAGTGGGTTGGGTGGGACTCGAACCCACAACCAACGCCTTAAAAGGGCGCTGCTCTACCATTGAGCTACCAACCCAAGATCTTCCCAGCCTGATTAAACAGCGCAGGGGACTGAGACGTGTAACGAGCGGCGGCGCCTTTCTGCAAGCAAAAAGCCCACTGGACCCTCGCGGCGAGGCGGGACGCGGCTCTTTGGTGCGAACGCGGACCAACACTGGGCCCGCCCAACTCCCCCAGAGAGCGCTTCGGGGGCTGTGAGGAACGCTTGTTTGGAGCCAAATTAACTGCACTCTCGGGGGTATCTTTAAGGGAACCAAACCTGATCAAAAAATGCTCCAGCACGGATCCGCTCACCCGCCTTGTTCGCTTTCCCGCCGCGCCATGCTTCAGCGCTGCGGCATGGGTTTTGGTTTGCTCGGCCTTTCCTCGCTCGAGTCGTTTGCCCTAAGAGCAGTGGGGGCCCCCTCGGGAGCCGGTGGTGCTGCCGCGCGGGTGCCCCATTTTGCGGGGAGGGCCAAGCGGGTGATCCATCTTTTTGCAAACGGCGGCCCGTCCCACGTGGACACGTTCGACCCCAAGCCGCTGCTCACCCAGTTGCACGGGCAACCGCTCAACGGCGGCCATCTCAAAACCGAAAGGCCCACCGGCGCGGCTTTCCGGTCCCCCTTTCAGTTTGCCAAGTATGGGGAGTGTGGCACCGAGGTGAGCGAACTTTTTCCCAACGTCGCCAAGTGCGTCGACGACATGGTGGTGATCCGCTCGATGCACGCCAACGTGCCCAACCACGAGCCTTCCATGATGCTCATGAACTGCGGGGAGGCGCGTCTGCCCCGCCCCAGCCTCGGTTCCTGGGTCAACTACGGCCTGGGCACTGAAAACGAAAACCTCCCGGGGTTTGTCTCCCTCTGCCCCGGGGGCTACCCCACCGGGGGCGCCCCTAACTGGCAGTCCGCTTTTCTGCCGGGTGCGCTGCAGGGCACCTACATCGACAGCAAACACACCGACGTCGAAAAGCTCATTGAAAACATCCGCAACCGGAGTTGGACGCCCTCGGAACAGCGTGCCCAGTTGGACCTGCTGTCGCTGCTCAACCGCGAACACCTCAAGAGCCGTCCGGAGGACCCGCAACTGGAGGCGCGTGTGCAGTCCTTTGAGCTGGCCTACCGCATGCAGATGGAGGCCACGGATGCATTCGACCTTTCAAAGGAGCCCAAGCACGTACGGGAGCTTTACGGGGATACCGTCTACGGCCGGCAGTGTTTGATTGCCCGACGGCTGGCTGAGCGTGGGGTCCGGTTTGTCCAGTTGTGGCATGCCCCGGGCCAGCCGTGGGACAGCCACGACGACCTGGAGGTCAACCATCGGCGTCTGGCCCGCGAAAGCGACCAGGGCACGGCGGCTCTGCTCATCGACCTCAAGCAGAGGGGGTTGCTCGATGACACCCTGGTGGTGTGGGCCGGCGAGTTTGGCCGCACACCGACTGTCGAGTTGCCCAGTCCATCGGCCAACGCCGGCAAGGTCAACGGCCGCGACCACAACCACTGGGGATTCTCCGTCTGGTTGGCTGGCGGCGGCACGCGGGGAGGTACCGTTCACGGAAGTACGGACGAGTTTGGGTTCAAGGCGTCGGAGAACCCCGTGCATGTGCATGATTTGCACGCGACCATTCTCCACGCCCTTGGCATGGATCATGAAAAGCTCACCTTCCGGCATTCGGGGCGGGATTTCCGGCTCACCGATGTCCACGGGAAGGTTGTCAGGGAGGTGCTCGCATGAGGCCGCCCGCCCGCGTCAAACGTGCGAATTTCCGTCCGCTGTTGCTGCTGGCATTGGCGGTCTGCAGCCTTTCCCCGCGTGTTTTTGCCGCCGCGGCGACGCAGGGGGCGGATCCCGGACAGGTCGATTTTTTTGAAAAATCAGTACGGCCCCTTCTCGAGGAGCACTGCCTTGAATGCCACACCGCGGCCAAGGGTAAGACCAAGGGGGGACTCGCTCTGGACAACGCCGCGGCAACCCTCAAGGGGGGGGACACCGGGCCTGCCATCGTGGTGGGCAGCGCTGAAAAAAGCCTGCTGTTCAAGGCGGTTTCCTACAGCGATCCGGAGCTGAAGATGCCTCCGGAAAACAAACGGCTTTCAGCGGAGCAGGTGGCGGTTCTCGAGCACTGGATCAAGTCGGGTGCGTACGATCCGCGCGAGGGCAAGGCCGTCGGACCTGACAAGGACGCCGCCAAGCGGCACTGGGCGTTTCAGGCGGTGCAACGGCCACCGGTGCCGGTGGTAAAGCAACCGGCCTGGGTGCGCTCGCCCGCGGACGCCTTTGTGCTCGCCGCTCTGGAGGCCAGGGGTTTGCGCCCCTCTCCGGAAGCGGACCCTGCGACGCTCTTGAGGCGGGTCTCCTACGACCTGCACGGACTGCCGCCGACCCCCGCCGAACTGGAGTCCTTCCAGCGAGACACAGCGCCCGGGGCGTACGAGCGGGCCGTGGACCGGATGCTGGCCTCGTCGCGCTTCGGCGAACGCTGGGGCCGCCACTGGCTGGACGTGGCCCGGTACGCGGACACCAAGGGCCTTCCCGCACCGATCAACGCGGACCGGCGCTTTCATTTTTCCTATACGTACCGCGACTACGTCATCGCCTCCTACAATGCGGACAAGCCCTTCAACGAGTTTTTGATCGAGCAACTCGCCGCAGATCTGCTCCCGGAAAACAGCGGATCCCGGAACCTTGCCGCGCTTGGCTTTTTGACCGTGGGCCGCTGTTTCCAGAACAGTCTGCACGATATTATCGATGACCGGATCGACGTGGTCACGAGGGGAATGCTCGGGCTGACCGTCGCCTGCGCCCGGTGCCACGACCACAAGTACGATCCCATTCCGACGGCGGACTACTACTCGTTGCACGGGGTTTTTCTCAGCACGGAGGAACCCAAGGAGCGGCCTGTGATCGGGGAGGTTCCCAAGACCCCGGCGCACGCGGGTTATCTCGAGAAAAGGGCCGCTCTTGTCGGAAAGATGGAGGGCTGCGTCGACGAGGAACTCAAGAAGGCCAACGCGGATCTCGTCAAAAAGGCCACGGACTACCTTCTCGCCGCCGCAGAGCTGCCGAAGGACGCCGACGCCAAGTCCTTGGAAAACATGGCTGGGGAACGGAAGCTTATCGGCCTGCTGGTCACGCGCTGGGCCAAGCTGCACCAGAACGCGGCCAAGGACTCCCTGTTTGCCCCATGGCACGCACTCGCCTCGTTGCCCAAGCAGGAGTTTGAAACCCAGGCGGCGGCCCTGCTCAACGTCTGGAAAGCAGAGGTGCCGGCAGGTTGGGACGCGGAAATGGTCGGTCAGCTTTGCAAGACGCAGCCCAAGACCCTCAGGGACGTGGCTGCCTTCTACGGAGGGCTTTGCGCTGATACGGCGCAGGCTGTGGAGAAGCTTGCTGGTGCGGAAGCCGCCTTGGAAAACCCGCTGCAACAGGCGCTGCGCGTGCGGCTTTTTGCGGATGCATCCCTGGTGCGCCTCACCCGCACCGAGGTGGAGAAGACCTATGGGCGCAAAATTGGCGAAGCGCGCAGCAAGGTGAAGGACGAGCTGGACCTGCTGGATGCCACCGACGAGTCGGCCCCGCCGCGGGCCATGGCGCTCTTCGACAAGCCGCAGCCGGTTCAGCCCGTTATCTTTGTGCGGGGCAATTCGGGCAACCGCGGGCCGGCGGTGCCCCGCCAGTTTTTGACGGTCCTTTCCGGCCCCGAGCGCAAGCCGTTTGCCGGGGGAAGCGGCCGGCTGGACATGGCCAGGGCCATCGCAAGCCCCGCCAATCCGCTGACGGCCCGCGTGGCGGTCAACCGCATCTGGCTGCACCTCTTTGGACGGGGATTGGTGGAGACGCCGAACGACTTCGGCGTCCGTACGCTGGCTCCGGCGATTCCCGGGGTTTTGGATTATCTCGCGGACCGGTTTGTCGAGAAGGACTGGTCTACCAAGGCGCTGGTCCGCGAACTGGTGCTTTCGGCGGCCTACCGCCAGAGCAGCGCACCCCGCTCGGACGCCGCCGCCCAGGACCCGAACAACGACCTGCTGCATGCGATGCGGCGGAGGCGGCTAGATTTTGAGTCACTGCGCGACACCCTGCTGCTGGCCTCCGGCAAGCTGGAGGAGACCGTTGGCGGCCGCGCGGTGGAACTGACCAAGGCGCCGTTCACCGGCAGGCGAAGCGTGTACGGCTACATCGACCGACAGGACCTCCCCTCCGTGTTCCGGTTCTTTGACTTCGCAAACCCGGACATCAGTACGGGCCAGCGCTTTGAGACCTCTGTGCCGCAGCAGGCGCTCTTTTTGCTCAACAGCGACTTTCTGAAAAGCCTCGCGGAAGCACTGGCCCGGAGTGCGCCCATCCAGGGCGCCGCCGCCGGGCCCGACCGGGTGCGTGCGCTTTTCCGCCAAGTGCTGTTGAGGGAACCCAGAGAGGAGGAGGCGGCCGCCGCGCTCGCACTGCTGTCCCGTTTTTCCGGCGAAGCCGAGAAGCCGTGGGTTTCGTTGAGCCAGGTGCTGCTGCTCACCAACGAAATGGCTTTTGTTGACTGAGGTCGGCGGCAAAAGCCTGACAAGCTTGCAGTTGCTCCTGCGGGCTGGTTTCCAAGGAGGGAATGCGTTCCCGGCGCTCCTTGAGGGTGTGTTTTCACCCGGAGCCGCCTCTAAAAGGGCTGTTCTCCTGAAGTGGGCGGTGTTTTTTCCAGTGTGGAGGCGCTTTTTCATTAAATAGGCATTGCACTCGTTGGGAGGGTGTGAGACTTTCGAATTGTTCTGGGGGGAACAGCAGCCCTCCGAGTGCCAGACGGCCTCGGGGGGCTGCAATTTTTTGCCCTTTTTCCTGGTTTCTGTGGGCGATCCACTCGGCCGCGCGTCCTGCCAGGGGAGGCCCGGACCAGAAAATCAGGCGTGGATGTTCTGCCCCACAACTTTCTTCATAGGAGCGCTTTGACTGAACTGGAAGCTTCCCCCGGGCGCTTTGACTCGTTGTAGACGTTTTCGCAACCCCACCCGTGGTTCAGTGTTGAAAGTTTTCTGTCAGATTCCTCCTCCTGCGGGAGTATCCCAGTGGTAAATGGACGAGTCTCAATCCAACCACGAAGCGTTTATTGTGTTGCTGATGCGCCATGAGCCGATGGTGCGTGCCGCCATCCGGGCGGTGGTGCTGCGGACCGAGGACGTGGACGAGATCATGCAGGCGGTGAGCCTCGTGGCCTGGCGCAAATTTGATTCGCTCACCGAGCGGGACGGTTTCGGCCGCTGGGCGTGTGTCATCGCTCGCCACGAGATCCTCAAGTTTAGGCGGGCTAGGGCCAGGGACCGGTTTGTCCTGAATGAATCCCTGGTGGAACGGATCCTTGCCGAGGGCGCGTCCGAGAGTGGGGAGCGCGGCCGGAAGCTTTCGCTCCTGGAACGGTGTTTGGAAAAACTGCCTCCTTCCCGGAGGGAGTTGCTGCTGCAGGTGTACTCGCCTGGGTGCACCGCCCGTGCAGTGGCGGAGCGTTTGGGGCAGTCGGAGGATGGACTCTACCAGCAACTGCGCCGGTTGCGGCTGGAGCTGAAGCGTTGTGTGGAAATGGGGTTGGCGGAGGAAGGGGGGGCGTCATGAGGCAGCGTGACCTTGAGCTGCTGGATGCCTGGAGGCACGGCCGGCTGTCGGAGGACGAGTTTGAACTGCTGCAGTCGCGACTGGAGCAGGATGCGGAGCTCAGGTCCGCGCTGCGTGCGCTGGCGGAGGTGGAGGAGGGGCTGAGTGCGCTTGCCATGGTTGGGGTGGATGCACCAGAGGCCGGGGCGGAGGCCTACCGTAACCGGCCGGGGATTTTTGGTTCAAAATGGCTGCCATGGACGGTGGCGGCCGCGGCGTGTGTGGCGGCGGCAGTTTCCTGGGGGTTGCCGCGCGGTACGGGTGGCGGCGCAGCACCTTCCGGGGACGGGGTGACGGCCATGCTGGTGGATGAGGCGGGCGCGGTGTTTGCAAAACCGCGCCAACCGGGGGAGGTGCGTTTCAACCCGGGAACCTACGAGCTTTTGGCCGGCACGGTGCACCTGCGTTACACCAACGGCGCGGACCTCGTTGTCGAGGGACCAGCGCGGTTTGAGATTCGCGACGCCTTCCGCACCGACCTGACGGCGGGCCGTGTCAGGGCGATTGTGCCGCCTGCGGCGCACGGCTTTACGGTGGTCACACGCGCGGTGGCGTATGAGGATGTAGGGACGGAGTTTGGCTTGAGCGTGAACGGTGCGACGGGTGAGAGCCAGATGCACGTGTTTGACGGACAGGTGAATCTCCGCACCGGGGATGCCTCGGGCGCGCTCCTGCGCAGCGCGTTTGTGGGCGACTCGGTGGCCTACCGCGACGGGCAGGTGCAGGAGGTTTCGGACATGGACGTGGGCGGGTTTCCCTCGCCCGGGGGCATCGGGCACCTGCGCTGGACGGCGCAGCGCCGGGAGCGACTCGCGGACCCCAGCTTGGTTGCTTGGTTTGCGTTCGAGCGGGGGGGGAATCCCTCGCAACTGGTCAACGCGGCGCGCTCCCACGGCGTGCCGGACGGGCGGATCGCCGGCGCGCGCTGGGCGACGGGGCGGTGGCCCGGGAAACAGGCGCTCTGGTTCGACCGGGATACTGACTTTGTCGAGTTGGAGATCCCTGGCGAACACGCGGAGATGACCGTGGCGGTGTGGATGAAGGTGGATCGTTTTGAACATGAAATGAGTGCGATCCTCAATTCGAACGGGGCGGATGCGGGTGACCTGCATTTTCAAATGAACCGGCTCGGCCTGCCTCGGGGCGGTTTGCTGGGGGTGGACCGCCAGAACCAGCGTTGGGTGGGAAATCCCGTACCCGTCGGCAAATGGGTGCATGTCGTGTCCGTGCTCTCGCTGCGGCAGCGGCGCCACGTGATTTACGTCAACGGCCTTCCCGTCCTTGAATCGGGCATGGAAGGCAGCCACGTGCTTTTGCAACCTGGGCACTGCCGTCTGGGAAACTGGTTCAACACCGCCGCCACCTCCCGCGAGGATTCCTCTCGCGGGCTCCGGGGCTTGGTGGACGAACTTTCCGTCTGGAACAGGGCCTTGTCTGCGGGCGAGGTGGCAGCCTTGACTGAGGGCGGCCGCCCAAGCCTCCTCTGGTCGCGTGAAAATCCGCCCCTCAAGGTGCCGATGCCGAAAATCTAGCCCCTCTCTTCTTATGTCGATACGCCGGATTTTGCTGACGCCCCTCGCCGTCTTCCTTTCCCCTTGCCTTGTTGCGGTGGAGTCCGAAGTGGTGAGCTTTGAAGAACACATCAAACCGATCCTTCGCGAACACTGCCTCAAGTGTCACGGAGAGGACGAGCAGAAGGCGGACTTGAATCTGCAAACCCACCCCAGCGCGCTCAAGGGAGGCAGCGGCGGCGCGGCGGTCGTGGCGGGGCGGTCCAGCCAGAGCCTGCTGTTCCAGGTAATCACCGATCCCGACGATGG
>JBIKSY010000110.1:0-12539 GCA_044348365.1 Chthoniobacteraceae bacterium | reverse complement strand
TGAAAGTCTTATTTTTCTGGCGGAGGACACTTTTTTGTCAGCCCCCCCAACCACGAACCGCAGCCCTCCTTCCCACAGGCAGGCGGTCCGCCACCTCCGCCCGCCAGATAGCAGCCTCCGTCTCCAATTCGGCTCTGGAATATGCAAAAAAGAGCTGGCAAACGGCCCACTCCAACGGTCCAAGCAGGTTAGGTCGCTTCAAACAGGAGAGCCTTTTGCTTTTACAAAGCGCTTTCATCCCGGATTCGAAACAAATTTCCCGGCGTTTCCGAGCACTGAAAACCGGAGAACGTACCCCTGCGGTTCCGCCGGTTTTTTCCGGTTCCTGCCAGCGCGCAAGGTTATCTGGTTTTATTTAATCCCCACAAACAGCACTTCACACATACCCCTTCCCGTTTCCAGCATGAGAGTGGCCACTGCCATGATGGATCCGGCTGAAGCTTGAGGGGGCCTTTTCGGGCGTTCACCGATTGCGCTCCACGAAAGTAGAAGTGCCAGCGAATTCTTGACGTTCAGACAAAGTGTGTCCAAAACTCAGAAAACGACGCGCGCTTTCTCATGAAAAACAAGAGCCTTCACTTGCCCGTCCCACACGGTGGCGATTCGCTGGGTGCAGGAAGGTGGAAGACGAACCGCAGGGGTGCACTCAATCGCCTCGCAGTGCTGCTACTTCCATCAATGGTTTTCTTGGTTGGGTGTGATGATGAAAACCCAACGGCAAAAATCGGGAGTCCCGCCGAAATGGGAACGATGCTCAACACCTCCCTTCCCAAGGGCACTCCAATTCCGGCGGCAAAAGAGTTCATGTTAAAGGAAGGTTTTTCCTGCGAACCAAGGCTCGACGCCAAGTGGAAAAGCAAGCCGCACATCAACTACCTTCATTGTAAGCGGGAGGATGGAACGCCACCAATCAAGCGGTTGTGGGAGGTCGCGGTTATCCACGACGGGGCCACCGTACTCGTAGTTGATGTCCGAGCGGCGCTGGTTTACCCGTAACCACCCGGGTTCGTCGGGTGTGACACCCACCGGCCCCGAGTGTCTGGTAGCCAGGCACTTGTTCAGCGGGCACCTGTACTTTGCAGGCTGAAACCCTGGGATCTGCTCTCGGACGTTAAGAAGCGGATGGCGCGAAAGGTCTCGACTGAATGCCAGGATGCCGCCCGCGCAGGCGCATCAGTGTTCTTTTCCCGGGGAGGCGACGTGCCTAGGGTTGGCTCTATGCCTCCGAATGCGCATCGACTGGTTGTATCGACAGTGCTCCTAGCTGCGGCTCCGCTATGTCGAGCGCAGGGAGTGGAACCGGCCAAGGCCCCCCTTGTGAGCCGCAATCTTCTGGCGCTGGAAAAGTCTCCATATCTGGTGCAACACGCCAACAACCCGGTGCATTGGATGCCTTGGGGTGAAGCGGCCTTTTCAAAGGCGAGGGCCGAAAATAAACCCATCTTTCTCTCCATCGGTTATTCAACATGCCATTGGTGCCACGTGATGGCTCACGAATCCTTCGAGGATGCTGCCACCGCGACGATCCTCAATGAGAGTTTTGTATGCATCAAAGTCGACCGCGAGGAGCGGCCCGACGTCGACCGGCTCTACATGAGCTACGTTCAGGCAAGCACCGGTTCGGGAGGATGGCCAATGAGCGTGTGGTTGACTCCGGACCTCCACCCTTTTTTCGGGGGGACCTACTTTCCACCTGCGGACCGCTTCAACCGCCCGGGTTTTCCCTCGCTGCTGCGCCGGATAGCAGAGGCTTGGACGACGGATCGTCCCCGCATTGTCCAGTCGGCGGCGGAGACCCTTGCCTCGCTTGCCGAAGGCTCCCGCCCGGTCGTACGCGAGGGACCGTTGTCTGGAAGCGTTCTGGAGGCTGGGTTCCAGAGTCTTGTACGGCAGTACGATGAGGACCAAGGAGGCTTTGGAAAAGCCCCGAAGTTTCCGCGGCCCTCCAACCTGTTTTTCCTGTTTCAACATGCCTCGCTGGCGGGGGCGCAATCCCGGGACGGGAAAATTGCGGTTGGCATGGCGCTCCACACGCTCCGCAACATGTATCTGGGCGGGATGCACGACCAACTTGGGGGTGGTTTTCACCGCTACTCTGTAGACCGACTCTGGCACGTGCCGCATTACGAGAAGATGCTTTACGATCAGGCCCAGCTTGTGTGCGCCTACCTTGACGCCCACCAACTCACGAATGACGCCCTCTGCGCCGAGGCCGCGCGTTCCACGCTCGACTACGTCGCACGCGAGATGACAGACGAGGCGGGCGGATTCCATTCCGCAGAAGACGCGGATTCGCTCTTTGAGCAGGGCAAGCCGGAGCATGGCGAAGGCGCTTACTACGTATGGACCAGCAGCGAAATCGACTTTCTCCTTGGAAAAGACTCCGGATTTTTCAAACAAGTCTATGCAGTGGAAGCCGAAGGCAACTCCCCCGCAGGCAGTGATCCGCACGGCGAATTGAAGGGCAAAAATACGCTGCTTCGCCGGCTATCCCCCGCCGAGGCGGCCGCTGTGTCGTCCCTCGGAGAGAAGGCTTCCGAGGCTCTCCTTGCCGGTTGCCGTAAAAAACTTCTCGCTGCCCGTGCGACCCGACCGCGCCCCCATCGGGATGACAAAGTCCTGACTGCATGGAACGGGCTGATGCTTTCCGCCTTCGCCCGCGGCTATAGTGTCCTTGGGGAGGCCTCTTATTTGAAGGCGGCCCGCAAAGCTGCCCTCTTTGCACGGACCGCGCTTTGGAGGGAGGGCACCTTACGCAGGAGCTTCAGGCAGGGAACAGGCGAGGTTGCGGGGTTTTCTGAAGATTACGCGTTCCTGATTCAGGGACTGCTGGACCTGTTTGAAGCGGACTTTGCGCCGGAATGGCTGTCTTGGGCGGTTGAGCTGCAAGAGGTTCAGGACCGTCTTTTTTGGGACGCCTCCGGGGGGGGATACTTCAGCAGTGCTTCAGGAGACTCCGCGGTCTTGATTCGGATGAAGGAAGACCACGACGGCGCGGAGCCGGCGGCTAGTTCGGTGGCTGCCAGAAACCTGCAGCGCCTCGCGGAACTTACGGGCCGCCAGAACATGCGGGAGCGCGCGACTAAGACGGTGGAGGCCTTCGGGGCGGTGCTGGAGCGCGCGCCGGCGGCGATGCCGCTGATGCTCTTGAGCTTGGAAGCGCTACAGGCCCCCTGGCGACAAATTGTGATTGCCGGTGACCTTTCAGCGCCGGACACCCGCGCGCTGCTTGGGGTAGTGCGCCGCACCTACCTGCCCAACACCATCCTTCTCCATGCAGGCAGCGCCTCGGGTGCAAAAGCGCTCGGCGAACGTCTCGCCGCCGCCTCCAAAATGCCGATGCTCGGAGGCCGTGCAACCGCCTACGTATGCGAGAACTTTACCTGCCAGACGCCAGTGTTTGAACCGGAGGCACTGGAGGCGCTCCTCAAAAAACAAGGCGGGTCCCGCTAGCCGCCCAGAGCCCCCCGGTGGGCGCAGGCTCCCGAACGCTTCAACTCGTCGCAACTGGCCTCGATCCGGGTCTGCTTCTTGGCGGGAGAAAAACCGAGGCGCTTGGTGATGCAATTCTCGAGTGTGTCGATGTTGCGGTCCTCAAACTCCACGATCCGGTTGCAATCCACGCAGATCAGGTGGCTGTGTCGCGGATGGTCGATGTAGTTCGGATCGTAAAGCATCTGGTCCTTTCCAAGGTCCAGCTCCTTTAGGAGTCCGCTCTCCACCAGCAATGGCAGGGTCCTGTACACCGTCGCCCGGGACACCGAAGGCTCAATTTCCCGGGCCCGCACCAGCAGTTCCTCGGCTGTGTAGTGATCCGTGTGGCTGAATGCCGCCTCGATGATAGCATCGCGCTGAGCGGTCCGTCGAAGACCTCTCTCAATCAAAAACTCATAAATCCGGTCGCGCACAGCCGCTTCCATTCCTTACCACTACCAGCGGCGACCGCCGCGGTCAAACCCGCGGCCTCAATGGTTTCGAACCCCCGCCCGCCCCGGCACACCCTCCCCCTGACTCGTTAGCGTCCCTTCTCCACGCGGTACAAATGGGTCTTGCTGCGCAGGTACAGGGCGTTCCCGGCAACGGCCGGGGAGGCCATGAAGCCCGCTTCAAACTGCCCTTCTCCAATCTTCCTAAAGGTCTTCTCCGCGGCAAAGGTCGTCACCTTTCCCTCCTCGTTGAGGGCGTAGACCCGACCGTCCGCGTACACTGGGGATGCGGAAAAATTTCCGCCGATGCGCTCGCTCCAAACCACTTCGCCCGAAGTGGCGTCCACACATGAGGCGATCCCCGAGTCGTCCACCATATAGAGCATGCCGTCGACCAGCAGCATAGAGGGCTTGCTTGGGACGCCTTTTTTCACCCGCCAGGCGAGCTGCGACTCCTCCAGCACGCCGCTTCCGCCAAGCTTGACCGCGAGGATCTGGCCCTTGAAGCCACTCTGGAAAAACGCCGTGCCGCGCCAGAACAGCGGCCGCTCGCTGGCGCTGTGCTGCGCCCTTTCCTCCACCCGCCAGAGTTCTTTGCCAGTGGCGGGATCGTAAGCGTAGTGACACTTTGCGCCGCTGCTGAGTAGGACGGACTTCCCCTCCCACTCCACCACGGCGGGCGTCGCGAACGCCTTGCGGAAATCACCGTCCCCAGTCGGCTTGCCCTCGGCGGTGAGATCCTTGAAGTCGACTGTCCGCTCGGTGCGCCAGAGGGTTTTACCGGTGTGCCGGTCCAGTGCGACCACGTACTGGAAGTCGCTGCCGTCAAAGTGCAGCAACAGCGAATCGCGCCAGACCACCGGAGAAGAGCCGGCGCCGCGGAAGTGGTTGCAAACAAAGTCGCGCCGTTCCCAGAGCTTGGCGCCGCTGGCCTCGTCAAAGCATGCGGTTCCTGGCGACCCGAAGCTCAGGTATACCTTTCCGCCGGCAATGGCGGGCGTGGGGGAGGCATAGCTGTTGAACTTGTGACAGAACTGGGGGTTCTCCACCTTGAACACCACCTCGTCGCGCAGGATACGCCCCGACTGGCGGTCCACCACCACCAGCGAAAGCTCGGTGCCATCCTCGGAGGCGGTCGTCAACCAGATGCGCTCGCCGGAAATCACCGGCGAGGACCAGGCCTTCCCGTGGATGGCAGTCTTCCATACCACGCCCACGCCCTCGGTGGGCGCTTCAGGAAGGCCTGCTGCTTGGGCGGCGCCATCACCGGCGGGACCGCGAAACTGCGGCCACTCGTCGGCGGCTCCGGCCACCGGGGCGTGCGAAAGAACAAGACACAGAGAGGCCCCCAAAGGGAGCAGTCGGGAACGGGGGGTGGTTTGGCTCATATCCGTAAGCACAAACCAAAACCGCGCGGGAGCCAAAGCCTGATTCAGCGTGACGCGCAAAAACGATTACACGAATCCGCTCCTGTGGCGTTGCAAATGCGACCCATGTTGCAAACCTTAAGGGATGTCCACGCCCCCACCCCTCACCCGCCGTTCGCTCTTGGGACTCGCCGGCGGCCTTTTCGGAATCTCCCAGACTCCGCTCCTTTCAAGCGCAGCAGCTGCACAGACAGCTCTGGGCGCGGACGGCTCTTTCAGCTTCGCCCACCTCACCGACATCCACGTCACCCCGAAGCTGCGTGCCCCCGAGGGACTGAGGCTCTGCGTCGAGGCGGTCAACGCCCTGCCCCAGAGTACCGCCTTTGTGCTCACCGGCGGGGACCTGATCATGGACGCCCTGGATGAAGAGGCCTCCTACGTGCGGGAGCAGTGGGCGTGCTTTGACGAAGCCATGAGGGCGCTCCGCCTGCCGGCGCACCATACGATTGGAAACCACGACATCGGGGGGTGGTCCCACAAGGCGCTAATCGGCAGAGACGTGCCTGAGTACGGGAAGGGCTACTTTGCGGAAAAGTACGGCAAAGGAAGCACCTACCGCAGCTTTGACCACGGGGGCTGGCATTTTATCATCCTGGATTCGGTCGCGCTCGATGAGACCTCCGGGGACTACTACGGCTGGATAGACGACGTGCAGTTGGAGTGGCTGAAAGCCGACCTGGCCAAGACCGGCAAGCAAACCCCCATCATTGTTTCCACGCACATTCCTTTCGTGTCCGTCTGGGGGCAGTTAAATGCAGATCCCCGCAAAGGCGAGGGGCCCAAAGGACTGATCAACAACGGACACAAGGTGAGGAAAGTACTGGGCAGCTTCAACGTCAAACTGGTCCTGTGCGGCCACGGGCACGTTTCGGAGCGGATCGAGCTTTCCCACTACAATAAGACCACGTTCATCCAAGGGGGGGCGGTCTGCGGCATGTGGTGGAAGGGCAAGGTGGCTGGCAATCCGGAAGGCTTCGGCGTGGTCACCTGCCGTCCGGACGGCACCTTTACCTACGAGTATCGGGACTACGGGTGGGTGGCGTAACCCCAGCACGCCTCACCCCTTTTTCCTCCGTTCCCCCAGCCTTTCGTGGACCTCAAAGACGCCCATTCGTGGTTGTGGCTCAAAGACGGCTTTCAGCCCGAACGCTCCTTGCCCGTCTCGGACAGGGGTTTCCGTTACGGCATGTCCGTGTTTGAATCGCTCCGGATTTTTGAGGGGTCGCCCGGCTTTCTGAGCGCCCACCTGGACAGGCTACGTGCGGCCGCGCTAGCCTGCGGTTTTCGTCCCCCGGGCGAGGCGCTTTCCGCGCTTCCGGCGCTTCTGACAAGGCTTAATGGGACGGGGGTGGCACGAGTGTACCTCACAGCCGGGGACGGGGCGCCTGCGGCTCCGGCGGAGGTCTGCAGGGTGGTGGTCCTTTTTGAACCTAGGGAACCCTTTCTACCCACCAGCTACGCCCTGCGCAGTTCCCCTACTCCGCATCTGCCGGCCTTTGGAGGATTGAAGACGGCCAACTACTGGACCAACGCCGAGGCACTCAGGCAGGCGCGCAACGGGGGCGCGGATGAAGCGCTACTTTTTCTGCCCGACGGCAGGCTCACTGGGGCCTGTATGGCAAACGCCTTTGTCAAAACTCCAGCGGGATGGCTCACCCCAAGCCTGCGTTGCGGCGCACGTGACGGCGTGGTCCGGGCGTGGACCCTGAAAAACCTGCCGGTGGAGGAAGCCCCCATCACGCGGGAAATGCTGCAAGACGCCTCGTCCATATTTTTAAGCAGCAGCTGGATCGGGCTCCTCCCGGTCCACAGCCTAGACGGGCGCCCGCTCTGCTTGAGCGCCGACATCGGAATGCTAAATCCACTTTAGCTGTTGGCAGCAGCCCCAAGACACGGGAAATTACACAGCCATAGCATCAGACATGACCGAGTACACCAACCAGCGCCGAAAACCCCACGGCCTCCGCGGCGTGATTGCTCGCCTGCGCGGCTCGCTCAAGGTGCTGGCCGTCGGCGGCGGTGTCGTATGCCTGCTTGGGGCCGGGGTGGGCGGTTGGCAGTACTTCGTCTGGTCGGGCAAAGCGGGCGCGCTCGACTACCGGCGCCTGAGAGAAATGGAGTCGGGAAGCCAGATTTTCGACCGGAACGCAGAGCTCATCGGCCGGATTTTCATCAAAAACCGAGACGAAAAGCCGCTGGGGGATCTTTCCAAATACCTGCAGCAGGCGGTGGTTTCCGTGGAGGATTCTCGGTTTTACAGCCACGGGGGCGTCGACTATTTCGGGGTCGCGCGCGCTTTATCCAAAAACCTACGGGCCCGTCGAGGGCGGGAGGGCGCGAGCACCCTGACACAACAGCTGGCCCGGAACACCTTTACCGAGGAGCTGCCGAGCAAAGACCGCTCCATCAAAAGAAAGGTGCTCGAGATGTTTGTGGCCTGGGAAGTGGAGCGGCTCCATTCCAAGGAGGAGATCCTAGAGCTCTACCTCAACCGGGTGTTTTTCGGCAGCGGCTTTTACGGGGCGGAGGCCGCAGCACAGGGCTATTTTGGAAAAAGCGCCAAGGAGCTCACCCTGGCGGAGTCTGCCCTGTTGGCGGGATTGTTGCGCAGCCCAAACCACCTTTCCCCCTGGCGCAACCGGAAGGCCTGCATCGATGCGCGCAACTATGTGCTGCTGCGGATGCGCGACTTGGGTACCATTTCCGAGACCGCTTACAAGACTGCGAGGGAGGAGGATCCGCTGGTAAAGAACAAGCGTTCCATCGTGCAGGAAAGCTACGCCGCCGGCATGGTCCAGTCGCAGATGTCCAAGATTGCGGGCCTCGAAAGCGCCGGGAGCGAGGGCTACCGCATCTACACGACCATTGATTTGAACCTGCAACGCAAGGCTGAGGCGGCCCTCCTCAAACAGATGGATCTTGTGGAGCGGCGCCCCGATTTTCAGGGGAAACCCACCCTTGCAAGCTTTGACCCGGTGTACCGGGCGTGGAAGAAGCGTGTCACCGCTGGCGCTGAGGAGACCGCCCCCAAACCCGAATACCTTCAGGGGGCCGTGGTCGCACTGGACAACTCCAACGGCGCGATCCGCGTCTTGGTGGGCGGACGCGATGTCCAGCACAGCGAGTTCAACCGGGTTTCCCAGTCCAAGAAGCCTCCGGGCAGCGCCTTCAAGCCGCTGGTGTACGCAGCCGGCTTTGAGCGCGGCCTGCATCCCCAGACCGTCGTTCAGGACACCGTCATGGACAACCGCAAGGTCATGGTCGGCGGCACCAGCGGCATCCTCGGGGAATGGGCGAGGGAACAGTCCGACACTCCGTACGACGGCTTGATCCCGTGCCGAAATGCGCTCATTCGCTCCAAAAACGCGGCGACCGTCCGCTTTGGAATGCTCATCACTGACGATCTAAAATCCTCCCTTGAAGCGGTTTCCTCCACGGCAAGGGCCGCCGGGATCCAGTCACCCGTGCGTCCCTTTCCCTACTCTTTTCTGGGAAGCAGCGAACTTTCCCTTCTGGAACTTACCCTCGCCTACACCACGTTCCCCAGCGGCGGTTCCCGCCCCGCCAAACCCTACATCATCGAGCGGATCGAGGACAGCAGCGGCCGGCTGATTTTCCAGGAAAACCCCTCCCGTGAGCCCGTATTCAAACCCGGCGTCGCCTTTCAGGTGCACGAATGTCTGAGCGAAGCGCTCGCCCACGGCACCGGTGCCAAGGCTTTTACAGCGTTCGGACTCAAAAACCTCCCGTTTGCAGGCAAAACCGGCACCGCCTATGATTTCACCGACGTTTGGTTTCTGGGCTATTCCAGCGAACTGACCTGCGGCGTGTGGGCCGGCTTCGACAAGCCGCGCACCCAGATTTACCGGGGCGCCTTCGGCAGTGATCTTGCGCTGCCGATCTGGACCGAGGTGATGACCGCTGCACTGGCAAAGTACCCGCCGCGCCCGTTTCAACGCCCCGGGGACCTGCACCGCTGCCAGGTCTGCACCAAGTCAGGGTACGCCCCGATTGGCGCGTGCAGGGAAAAGGGGCCCGACGGTGAGCCGATCTCCACCACCATGGAGGCCTGGCTTACGATTGCCCAGAGGCCCCTGCCCGACGAGACCTGTGACGTGCACGGTCCCAAGCGGGCGCGCCGCCGGCGCTCGGAAGAGGGTGCCCAACCCCGGGTGGAGTTGGCGATGGACCTGAGCACTGTCACGCCGGTGGTTCTAAAGGCGCCAACCGTGCTCGGGGAAGACCCGTTCAACGCCTTGCGGTCGGAACAGGCCGCCCTGGAAATTAAAAACTTCCGCGAGAGCGGAAAGGCGGCGCCTCTAGACAACAAGGCCCCGACAGGAAAGCCGGCCACCGCCGAGGGGCCGGAACCGCCCCGAGTGCAGGCGGTGCGCCCCGGAGAAGGCGCTCCCACCAGCGCTCCCCTGCCCCCACAGCCGACCCTGCCCAAGCTGGAATTCTAGACCAAGCTGCGCCCCTGGTTCAACCAGCACCACCGTCACGCAGTGCCGGAAGGCTCCAAGCTTACAGCGTTTTCAAGAACTTACTCAGATCGGAGATCTTGGGGCTCTTTGCGTTGCGGACGTAGTACCCAGAGGTGGCCACGCCGAGTTGCAGACTCTGCGCCAAATCCAACTGAAGAATCAGCCCTGTGCAGAAGCCCGCGTTGAAATGGTCACCGGCGCCGGTGGTGATTTTGGGTTTGGGCGTGTATGGGCCCTCCACACAGGTCGCCCCGTGCTCATTGGCGGCCGCCGCGAACTGGGTCGGGTGCACGACGACAGTGTCGATGTCGAGCAACTCGCGTAAACGCAGTGCATGGGAGGTCACATCGACCTGGCTCTCGCCTGGATGCTCGAGACCCAGCACCTCGCCAACCTGGTAGCTCTCTCGCAGGTTCAACCCCAGTACCACTCGAAAGTGCTTTTCAAATTTTGAGATCTGCTTGAGCGCCTCGCGGATGTCTTCAGCGGAGCGCTTCTCGGGATCGGCCAGATCGAAGAAGAGGATGCGCTTCTGGCCCGTCAACTGCGGGGCGATCACGCTGGCGACCTTCTGGAAAATGCCCTTCATCTGAGTGAGCATCGTCCAGTTGACCATCGCGATGAAGCTGCTCTGAGAAAAGATCTTCACCAACTGTTTTTCGGGAACGTGCTTGAGTAGGTTGGCCCAGTTTACCTCCCGGAGGCTCTCGTGCTTGCCGAACATCAACTTGCCGTCGTCGAACTCGATGGCGTCCGTCACCCCAGGCTCCGCAATCGAGTGGACCTCGGCAGTCTTGGCAAACTCGCTGAAAACCGGATGTACCGTCCCCTGCCCGAGGTTTCCGATGTAGGTCACCTCGGAGCCCAGTGCCCCAAGGGCATTGGCCATAATCGGGCCGTTGCCCCCGAGTTTCTGCATCTGTACCACCATTTCCATGTTGGCGCTCAAACCCGCCGCGCTGGAAATCCGCTCCGCAAAGTCGCTCATTCGCTCCATCCGGGTGTATTTTGAGGCGGATTCGCGCGTTTTAACAACGTGGAGGATGTTGTCCACAAACCCGTCGAAACCAACCAGGACCTTGTTGTCCTCCAGTTGGGCCGCCGCGGTTTTAAGAGAGGCAACAACCTGCAAGGGGAGAGGGCGGTGAGAAGTCATGCGCACTGAGTAGCCGCAACCGATCAGGGACTCCAGCCTCGAAACGCCCCGCCCCGGTTGGCTCGGCGGGCAAAAAGCGCCTTTTCTTTTGTGCTGCACCAATCGGCCCTGCACTGCACAATGGACGGCCCATGACCCGATACGACCACGTGGTGGTTGGCAGCGGTATCGCCGGCTTGTCTTTCGCCCTCAAAGCGGCTGCACACGGCAACGTCGCCCTTATAACCAAAGCAGACAAACGCGAATCGAACACCGTGTACGCGCAGGGCGGAATCGCGTGCGTCACCAGCGCGGAGGACTCCTTCGAACTGCACGTCAAGGACACCCTCGAAGCGGGCGCGGGCCTCTGCGACGAAGCCATCACGCGCGCTATCGTTTCCGAGGGACCGGCACGGGTGCGCGAACTCATCGACCTGGGAGTGCGCTTTGATTCCAAGGAGGTCCCCGGCCAGTCCTCGGGCAGCGGCGCGCCCGAACTCGATCTCACTCAGGAAGGAGGCCACTCCAAGCGCCGGATTCTCCACTCGCGCGATGTCACGGGCCGGGAGATCGAGCGCGCTCTCTTGGACGCCATCGAAAACCACCCCCGCATCGAGGTTTTCGAACACCACATGGCTGTGGACCTGATCACCCTGAGCAAACTCGGCTTCGCCAGCGAAGACAGGGTCCTCGGACTCTATGTGCTCAACCAGGCAAGCGGAGAGGTGCTCACCATCCGCTCGGACAGGGTTATCCTCGCCACGGGCGGCTGCGGCAAGGTCTACCTCTACACCACCAACCCGGCGATCGCCACTGGTGACGGCCTCGCCATCGCCTGGCGGGCGGGCGCGCGGATCGCCAACATGGAATTCATCCAGTTCCATCCCACCTGCCTCTACCATCCAGAGGCGGGCTCCTTTTTAATTTCGGAGGCTGTGCGCGGCGAAGGCGCCCTGCTCGTGGACAAGCGGGGGCGCCGTTTCATGGACCGGTACGATGCCCGCGGAGAACTCGCCCCCCGCGACGTCGTGGCGCGCGCCATCGACGCGGAAATGAAGCGCACAGGGGCGCGCTGCATGTATTTGGACATCAGCCACAAAGCGCCAGAGTTCATCCTTGAACGCTTCCCCAACATCGCCGGCACCTGCCGCAAGTTCGGTATCGACATTACCAAGGATCGCATCCCCGTGGTGCCGGCCGCCCACTACCAGTGCGGGGGGGTCCAGACCGACTGCGACGGGGCCACCAGCCTGCGGGGCCTCTACGCCATCGGCGAGGTCGCCTGCACCGGGTTGCACGGCGCCAACCGACTTGCGAGTAACTCGCTGCTTGAAGCCGTGGCCATCGCCCACCGCTGCAACGAACTCATCCAGCGTTCCCGCGTCCTGGACGTCGAAAACGGCCGCAACAATTTCCCGTTGCCCGAATGGACCGCGGGCGAAGCACAAGACCTCGACGAGATGGTCGTCATCTACCACAACTGGGACGAAATCCGCCGCCTCATGTGGGATTACGTGGGGATCGTTCGCACCACCAACCGGCTCCAGCGCGCGGCGACACGCCTGCG
>JBIKSY010000109.1:0-12550 GCA_044348365.1 Chthoniobacteraceae bacterium | reverse complement strand
ACCTGCACGATGTGCCCGATGCGCTGGGTGAGGCGTCCGCCCCGCAACCTTTCCGCCAAACGATCCCCGGACCAGAATTCAGCACTCATTTGGCAAGACGCAGGAGCAGGCGGTGTAGAAAGGGGCAGGCAAAGGGAAGAAGCGGCTCAACTGAGCAGACCTTCCACAGACTTGAGCTTGGAGGCGATCCGCCCGTCGAGGACGCCGAAGCGGGTTTTTACCACGCAATCCTTGGGCTTCAGTTCCCGGTTTTCGGTGAGGTGGATGTTGGGAAATTTATGCCGGAGCTCCTGGTCAAAGCCTGTCACCCTGGCCAGATCCGCCGGACAGAGTTGGACCTCCACAGCATCCGCACCCGGGGTCACGTCCCCCAACAGGTCGTTGACCACCGAACGGACGAGGTCACCGTCAACCTCCACCCCCGCGATCACGCGGGCCGTCGCTTCGCTCACCAACTTCGGCAGCAGCGCCCGGATCTGCGCAAGGGCGTACTCGTGACGCTCGGCGATCGTGGAGAACGCACCGTCGATCACTGCCCGGGCGTCGGCACGGAGTTTTGTGAGTTCCGCCTCGGAAGCCGCCCTGGCCTCATCGAGCCCGCGCTCGTAGGCGCCGTGGATAGCCTCGTCGACCTCGCCGGCCGTGTAAGTCAGCGTGTTGACCTGCCCCGGCAGGCCGATGAATCTCAGCGGCTCGGAAAACGCGATGGTGGAACGGGCTGCGACCTGGGTCATGGTTTACTCCCCGCCGTCGATGGAAATATCTCCAGCCTCGTCGAGCTTGCGCGCCGCGGCGACGACCAGTTCCTGGGCCTTGTCGATGTCCTTGGGCCTCTGGGGGGGAAGCATGTCGACTTCTTCCATCACGCCAGCGGCCTGACGCTTGGACATGATCTTGTAGAAGGAGGCGACCGTCTCGGGCTTCGCCCCCTTGAAAGCCTTCGCGAGATCGCTGATCTCGACCTCCTTGAGCACCTTTTGCAGGTCGCCGGGAAGCAGGCGGGCCAGATCTTCGAAGCCGAAAACCTTCTTGCGGATGGCGTTGCCAAGTTCGGCATTCCGCACGTCCATCGCAGAAAGCAGGGTCTTCTTGGTCTCCTTGTCGAGGGAATTAAGAATGTCGGCGCAGGCATCCACCCCGCCGGACTTGTGAATGCCCTGTTGGCTGCGACGGTCGAAGTGACGCTGCAGATTGAGAGACACCTTTTTGATCCACTCCCGCGAGGTGGGCTCCATCGTGCCAAGGCGTTCGATCACCTCTTCGCGCTGTTCGGCGGGCATCAAACGCACCACGTCCGCCGCCTTTTTGGACTCCATGAAGGACAGGATAAACGCGATTGTCTGCACCTGCTCGGCCCGCAGCAGATTGAAGATCTGGCGCCCGTCCATCTCAGAAACGCCGGTGTCCAAATCCGCCATTCTGGGCGGGGCCACGCGGTTCATCAGCTTGAGCGCCAGGTAATCCCCCTTTGCCGCCTCCAGAGAGGAATGGGTCACATCCACCCCCCCGATTGCCGCCTGGATGCCTTGGAACACCACGGCAGAAAACTCCTCCAGAATGGAGTCCCGGAGGCCCGGGTCCACATAGGGAATGGCCACCATCTCGCGGGCCACTGCCTCCAACTGGTCCGGATTAAAGTGCCGGAGCAATTCGCCCGCGGATTCCGGCCCGAGGAGGATGAGGAAGGCCGCCAGTTTCTGGGTGCGGTTGAGGGTGGAGTAGGCTGCAGTCATTGGGTCCCGGAAAATGTTTGGGTGCGACTTGCTGAAGTTTTGGCGTAACGGGGTTCTTGGCTGCTAGCCCGCTTCGTTAGCCTTGTCCGTTTCGATCCAGTTCCGGAGCGCGGCGCCGATGTTGTCGGGCTTGCGGCGGATCATGTCGTTGATAAGGTCCACAGTCACCGGTTGCGACGAGGAGAAGGAGTTCTGCTGCCCCCCGGGCAGGCTTCCCACGGGCTCCGGTTCTGTCTGGGCGGAAAGCATTTCCATCGGAATCTCATCCGGCTTTGTCTTGCGCAGCATCCGCACAAAGGCGCCAAAGAGGAGCACCGCCACCAACACCGCCCCGGCATCGCGCAACAGGTCGGTGTTTCTGGAAATCATGTCCATGAACCCCTGCTCAGTATTGGGCAGTTCCGAAAAGGGCATCTCCTCGATCGACACGATCCGCTTGAGTTCTTCCTCCGTGCCCTTGACCCCAAGTGCATTGGCCACCATACCCCGCAGCATCGTCTTCCGGTCTTCCGTCTTCTTTTCAGCCTTCTTCGGATCCTTTTCCTGAGCATTCAGCGGGTCGGGGGCAACCACCACCGCGGCGCTCAACCGGGAAACGCTTCCCGGCGCCTTCACGGAACTCAGCACCACCTTATTGATTTCAAACGTGGTGGTCTTGTTTTTCTTCTGCTGGTCGCTGGTCTTGGAGTTGTTCTTCGCCGCAGGATCAGCTTGGTTCAGGTTCGCCGTCGCACCCACTGGAGCCGCCCCGGGTTCCGTTTCGTTGGTGACCAAGGTGTCGTCCGTGGTGGTTTCGTTGCGCACCACCTGACCATCCGGATCAAACTTTTCCTCGCTGCGGGTCAGCGCCTCCGACTCCAACTCGGCGGACACCCGCACCACGGACTTTCCTGGTCCCAGGACCCGGGAGAGCATCGTCTCCACCTTGGAGGCAAAATAGTCTTCCACGTTCTTACGTAGACGCATCTGACCCGTGGCTGCGCCCAACACCGGGTCGTCCCTCAAGCTCTCGGTGAGATTCTGTCCGCGGTTGTCCACGATGGACACGTCCTCAGCCTTCAAGCCTTCCACAGAGTTGGCCACGAGGAAACGCACAGAGTTTACCTGTTCGGTCGCAAGCGAGCCCTCTATGAAGACAGACGCCGTCGGCTTGGTGCGAACGTCTGTAAAAAGCAGCTTGTTTTCGGGAATCACCACCAGAACGCGGGCTGCCCTCACCCCCTGCAGTTGGGAGATGGTGCGCCCGAGTTCCCCCTGGATGGCCCGGTTGTAGTTGGTTCGCTGGATGAAGTCGGACACGCCAAAGTTGCCGCGGTCGAAGATCTCGAACCCCACGCCTTCTCCTGAGGGAATCCCCTTGGAGGCCAGGCTCATGCGCACCTTGTGCACCTGGTCGGAAGGTACGTAGATCGCGGTACCGGAACCGCCCATCTCGCTCTTGACGCCGAGTTCCTGAATGGAGGCCATCACCGAGGTGACGTCCTTCGGGCTGAGCCGACCGTAGAGGAGTTGCATCTGCGGCCGTTGCGACCAGGCCACAAGCCCGATCATGCCCGCAAGCACAGCCACACCCGTCACCGATAAAGTCACCCGCTGGTTGATACCCAGTTGGGACCACAGTTGCCGCAATTGTTGAAGAAGCGAATTCATTCGTCAGTCCCTGGTCACAGCCGCATCACACCTGCATCCGGATCATCTCCTGGTAGGACTCCACCAGTTTGTTCCGGACTTCCACCATCAACGAAAAAGCCAACCCAGCCTCAGAGGCCGCGATGGTCGCCTGGTGCAGGTTGTTTGTTTCCCCCGTCAAAACCTTCTGCTTTTCAACCTCTGCGGCGCGCATCTTTCCCTCCACCTCCGTGACCGCCTTGTTCAGGAAGGAGGAAAATTCGGCCCGCATGGCACCGCCCACACCCAGCGACGGGGAGGCCACGCCAAGACCTGGACCCTTGATGCCGGCGGCCATTCCCGGCGCAAGCGAGCCGGACATTTCGTCGAGCTTCTGGAGAGGGTTCATCTCGCTGGGGGAAATACCTGGAAGAGATCCGATACGCATGGTTCAACCTTATTTGCCAATCGTCAAAGCCTTCAGCGCCAGCGAACGGGAGTTCCGTGCGACGCTCAGATTCGCCTCGTAAGCACGCGAGGCACTCATGAGATCCACCATTTCCACGGGCAGCTGCACGTTTGGCAGCTGCACCAATCCATCGGGCCCGGCGTGGGGGTGACCGGGTTGGTGCAAAACCTCCCCGGGCTTCTGGTCCACCGAGATCTTCCCAACCTGCACGCCGTGTTCCGACTTGTTCAGTCCGGTCAAAGTGGACTCGAAGGTTACCATGCGGCGCTTGTAGGGGCCGCCGTCGACGTCCTTCGTCGTGTAGGCGTTGGCGATGTTTTGCGCCACAATATCCATGCGCGTCTGCTCCGCGGAGAGCGCACTCGATGTGGCGTTAATTCCAGTGAGAAAATTCATAAAACTCAAAAATTGATCAGCTAAAACTCAACCCCTCGCAGGCTTTGCACCCGACGGGTTACTGGGTCCTCCCCGTGATCGCCACCTTCAAGGTGCGCATCGAACCACTCACAAAATCCACGAGAGCCTCGTACTCGGAGCCGTTTTTGCCCATCGCCAGCAACTCGTCCTGCATCACCACGTTGTTGCCATCCTTGCGCTGCGCAGGACTGGCCAGGTCCGGAGATACGGAAGGCATCTGAAGCTTTCCCACCTTACTCAGGCTCCCAGACTTCAACGCCTCGTTGAACACCTTCGTGAAATCTCCGCTCACTTGCAAACGCTTGTAGCCCGGCGTTTCCAAGTTAGCTAGGTTGGAGGCAAAGATTTCCTGCCTCAGCACAGCCACATCCATGAGGACCTTGGAGGCGTTGTAGCTCGGGCTTGCGAAGAGTTTTTCAATCATGAACCGGATTGGGTTAAACACTGAGATAGCAATGGCCATGCCACCCGGCAGGCTCTGTCACAAATTAGCGGAGCGCCCCCCCCTGCACCCCCTGGAAAGGCAGTAGCAGCGGAGCCTGCGTCGCCGTCGTCGGTGCGGCCGCGCCCGCCACCCCCTGCACCGCGGACACCGCGTAAAGCGACTGCGCGAGTTCGCGCGACGCGCTGCCCAACTGCACCGCCACAGGTCCGTTGGCGGTACGCAAGGAAAGGGAACCATCCGCACGGATTTCCAAGCCCGACACCGCCCCTGCGGGCTGGCTGTAAATCGCAGCCTCAAGCTCGGGCCGCTGCATCAACCGCTGCCGCAGATCCGCCGCCTGCTGACCCGCCGCGTGGCGCTCCTTCGTGCCAGCCGCTTTGTTTAAGGCACGCTCAAACTCCTTGGGGTCGATGGACACGTTGCCCGAGGCGGACGACGCCTGTCCAACGGCTTTATTGATAAGAACACCCGCCAGGGAGGCGGCGCCTGATGCGACTATGGGGATCATGAACCCTAGAAAAGCAGGGAACATGCCACAAGGCCCACACGATTAGGTATAGATCATCAATCGCTCGGTGACGAGATTCAGCCTACTGTGGTTGGCCAACTTCAGGACGGAAACTTCATTCAGCAACTGACCCTCCGGGATCAAAAGCATCCCCGAAGGAGTCACAATTCCGCGGGCCAACTGCATCCCGGGCTTCAAATCCGAGAGCAGGACTTCGGTCACGTTCCGTGGCAGGTCCGAGAGCCGCGAAGTGCGGAAAAAGAGCCGCACCGCCTCGGGATCGAAACCCTTGCCTGACTCCTCCTGCAGATATTCCGAAGCTTGCTCCTTCGGCATGCCCGACTGCACAAACGCCACGGCCACCGCCAAACAGCGGGCGGTCCAGGGAATACTTTCCCCTGCATGGCCGTCGGGATACCCGGAGCCGTCAAAACGCTCGTGGTGCGCCCTGATGGTGGTCCCCACCTCCTGCAACTGGTCGACAAAGGCTGCCAAGGTCTGGCCGATGACCGGGTGGTAACGGAGCAAGGCGTGCTCCTCAGGAGTGCAGGCCTCGGGACGGGTGAACAGCTTGTGAAGCAGAGCCCGGTCGAGAGCAACCAGACCGATGTCGTAAATCCACGCACTTGTCATAAGCACGTGGCGCTCCGTCTCGGTAAAGTACTCGGTCGCCGCCATCGACCGGCAAATTTCGACCACCGCCTGCGCCTGCTTGCCTAGAAGGGGATAGAAAGTGCTGATCAAGCGAAAACACAACCCGAGGGAATGCTCAAAGTTCTGCCGGAGCGCATCGTGCGCGCGGTCGATTGAGTCCTTCTGCTCGGTAACCAGCTCCAGGTTGTGCTGCAGCCGTTCGTTGGCGAGTGCGAGTTGCACATTGAGCTCCTGGGTGGCCGCCTGCAGCCGCCTGTTTTCCAAAAGCAACTCGTAACGCTGCACGGCATTCTCAACCGTGGCAACGACTTCACCTCGACTCCACGGCTTTGCAATAAACCGGAAAATTTCTCCGGTGTTGATCGCCTCAATCAGGGTGTCAACCTGCAGCATCCCTGTAATCAGCAAGCGCGAGGCGTCAGGCTGCACCGTGCGCACCCTGTCGAGCAGTTGCAAGCCGTTCATACCCGGCATGTGCTGGTCGGAAATTACCGCGGCAAACACCTGCCGCTCCAACTCGCCCAAAGCCTCCTCTGCACTGGTGCAACAGATCAAATTGTAGTCGGCGCGCTGCAGCGTGCCGCTCAAGGCAGCCAGCACGTCCGAATCATCGTCGACAAGCAGAATATATTGAATGTGAGGCAGTTCCTGTTTCATGGGGTGAGCGGGAGGTTATCCTTCTGCGATGGGCGGCCTGTGTTCCTCCTCATCTGCATACGCATATTTAAGAGACCGCAAACGCCTCTGGCCAGTCGAAAGGCCCTCCATTTCCGCCCGAATCTGGTTCGCCCCCTGCCGCGCCGCCTCTTCGTTGCGCCGCTCGGCCATCTCCAGAGCCTGCAGTCTTTCCGCCAGAACCGGATTTCCCCGGTCAATTCCGATCCGCTGCCCCAAAACCACCAACCTGGCGAAATCCGCCCGCTTCGCCTCGTGCAACACGTCCAAGGAACGAAAATCCCTTGAATCCAACGCCTGAGCCTCCAACTGCGTGGTCCGCTCTATCGCAGAGAGCAAGGACCAAAAAACATTTAAGCCGGACTGGCGGGGTCTGCTGGGGAGAGACATGTGAGGGCCCTGCAGTTTGAAGGAGACCCAATCCTGTGTGCCAGTGCCCCACGTCGGAGCGGCAGACTACTCTCCCGCCGCAGGGGTCGACCGCAACATCTCGTCCCACGCCCCGCGGATGTCCAGAAGCATCTCCTTCACAGGAGGCAATCCCTCCGGATCCTTCTTCACGTTGGCCTCGAAAATCCGGTCCAGCATGAAGCCATACAATGCGTACATCCGCTCACCGAACTCCGTCTCAACCTCGAGGTCCAAAGACTGCTGGAGTTCCCTCAGAATCTCATGGGCACGCATCAAACCGTTGTGCACCTCCTCATTCCGCTTCACCATGCTCTGGAGCGTGAACCCGTACTCCGCCCTGTTCAGGCCCTGCAGGACCCCGTCGTACAGCATCAGTATAAGGACACCCGGACTGGCCGTGTTTACGGACGCCTCTTTGTATATCTGTACGGACTGGGAATCCTGCATGAGAAAACTACCTCTGTATCAAACCTAGGAGCCGTTGAGCAACCTAGAGGCGACGGCCTCCATCATGGTGTCAGCAGGGTAGCCCTTGCTGTTGGCAAGCTCACTGCCACGGGAAACTGCGTCCATCCGGACATACTCGTCGGAACGCATGGAACGCACCAAACGGGAGATGACGCCCGGAGGATTGAACACGTTCTGGTCTTCGGAGCTGCGCACTTTACGAACCTGAGCCGCTGGACGGCCGCTGGTCGCTTGGGTGGGGGCTGCGGGTGTGGTGGCGGGCGTGGGGAGACCCACACCTACTGGACGTACGGATTGAATGCTCATGCCTCTTTAATCGGTCGGAAGCGGAACTTCTTTAGCAAAACCATCGAAATCGGATCAGCGAGGGAGCGATCAGCGCTTCAGACTCGCGTAATTGGAAAAAGCGGCGAACTGCGCGAAGAGACGAGGGCTCATCAGCACGGTTCCACCGTCGCTCTTAACGGGGAACATGTCGCGGCCAAGGATCTTCTGGTAGGCGCGCGCCGAGGCCGCAACGTCCGTGTTGCCGGAGTCCAGCATGATATCGCTGGCCCAGTGGATGCTACCGGATTCTATGTCGACCAGTTTGGAACGCACCCCCAGCGCAACCGGACGGTAGGGCGAGTAATGAGTTAAGTCGTTGAACATGACCCCCTCGACGCCATACTGGTCGCGCAGCTTCCTAAAGAGGTCCCCTGGCACACGCTCGACTGAGGAAATTTCCCGACGGTCGGTCAACAACTCCATCGCCGAACGGGTGATCGGAACCACCTCGAAAACCGCCTTCTTGGAAAGCTCGGCGTTGAACGCGGAATCCACGTCTTTGAGCACTTCCCCGGGCAGTTTCGGGTGGTACACCGGAAGGATGGCGACACGGCGCATGACGCGTCCCGGACCGGAGGGCAAAAACCAGCTCTGCGGGGCATCGATCTCCGGCTTGACGTAGGCAGTCTTTTTGGTCTGGCACCCACCAACCGCGAGCGCCGCGGCGGCCAATAGGAAGGTTGTACGGAACTGCTTCATTTGCTGGAAGAAAAGGCCGAGGAAATCTGGGAGGACATGCTGTTGTACTTCGACTGGGCACGTTCCATGGCGATGAAACTCGCCTCAAGCGCGGCCTGCTGCTGTGCCAGCGAACGATCCAAGGCGTTAATCTGGGTTTGGAGCCTCTTGTTCTGGGTGGTGATCGAGGCCGTTGCCGCGGACACCAACCCCCCAGTGCCCGTCAGGGCGGTCATCAGGTTCACCAATCTCGTCGCCACCCCTTGGTTTGCAAGCGCTGGCGAATAGGTCGCCGTGTTACCGGCGGTCGCGGATCCCGAAATCGCGCCGGACACTGTGATGTTAAAGTATCCCTGCCCGTCGGCCGCTGAGACCGCGGTCACCTTGGAACCGCTCGGCAGCCAGGAGGCCGTCACCGCCTGGCCCACCTTCAGGCCGGAGTTGCTCACCCGGAACTGGTTCAGTGCGGTCTGGTCGATCACGTTCAGCGATACCCCGCCACTCCCGTTGTTGAGCAGGGCGTTGACCGCGCTTGGATTGTTCGTCAAGGCAGCGTCCAGTTTAGTGGAATCCACCACCGACATCGTCCCAGCCTTGTCAAAACCGATCCCGATCTTGCCCATCGTGTTGTACAAGGGACTGATTCCTGTCCCCTGCACCTCGGTGTACACACGGCTCCGGATGTTCGAAAGCAGGCTGTTGATGTCAGAACGGTTCGAGAACACGCTCGCCGACACCGTTCCGTCCGCTCCGGTGGTCACCCTGGTGGAGTCATCCACCATCTGCTTGAGCGCGTTGTACGCGGAGATCATCGTATTGATCTTCGTCCTGCCCTCCGAACCGCTCGCCGTCACCTTCACCGCAAACACCCCCGTCGAGGCCGGGGTGATCTTCGTGCTGCCGTATCCGTAGCGGGAAAGATCAATTTCAGCCGTCGGACTCGTGTACACTGCGGAGGCCGCCCCTCCGTCCACGGCGACCGTGAATCTTGTGCCGGAACCTCTCGTCACCGAGGCAGCCAACGTGTTCAGCCCAAGCGTCTGCGCCACTCCTGTGCCACCGTTCCCGTCAGTGACGCTGATTGGATAATCCCCGTTCGTGTTGGCGGTCAAACGCAGCTTGCCGGTGGACGGGTCAATCGTCGCAGTGACCCCCGTTCCAGAGGCGCTGTTGATCTGGGACACCACCGCCCCCAGCGTTGAGGTGGAACTGATCGTCCCCACACTCACCCCGTTGATCGTCAGCGTGTCGGTTCCGCTCGCCATTCCCGTGTTCAGATCCTGGAGCGTCACCTTCGCCAGCACCCCTTGAGGGATCGTCTGCGTGTATTTGGAAGCCCCGTAGCTCAACCCAAGCGCGCTCAAAAAATTGCTCGTGTCCCCCGCTCCACCCACCCCGATGGACGTGCCCGTCAACTCCAACGCACCGTTGGCACCAAACGCCGTCGTGACGTCAGCCACCGCCCCTGCGCTTCCGCCAGTGGGCGTGAGCGTCAGGACGCCTCCACCAAAAACATCGTTGATCGTCTTGGTGCTCACATCCGTGCTGGAGAGCGTATACTGGACTCCGTTGACGGTCACCGTCCCCTCCGTCACGCCATAGTCCGACAAAGTCAGAGCCTGGGCCTTGGCGAGGTTTGGAAAAAGCGTCGCAGAACCCAGCCCAGAAGACGCCTTCGGCAGGCTTTGCACGCTGATGGTGTAGGTGCCCAGAACCGCGCCGCTGGAAGTGGAAACCGTGGCGTCCGACGCGCTAGTCACGCCGTCCCCCGAAGACACGGTGGCGGTGCGGGGGGACCCCGTAAAGCTGGTGCTCAGGGCGGAGGCCGCAGTCTTCACAGCCGTCAAGTTGGTCTTGAGCGTGTTGTAAGCCGACTGCAACCGGAGCGCGGCCGCCTGCTGTTTCTTCAGGTTGTCCTGAGGAACACGCTCGATCGACATGAGCTGGGTGACCGTAGTCTTCCAGTCAAAACCCGAAGCCAAACCTGAGAGTTGGATGCCAGCCATATAAAGAAAATCAGAGTGTCTACCTAGGAAATAGCAGGAAGCGTACCCAGCGGCACTTTGCGGATGGGATTTGTCAGCCTTCCCTGCCCCACCTAAGCGAAGCAGTTCCCGGGCTCAAACGTTTGGTTTTAAACCAAACCCGCCCCCAACTCCAAAAGCCGCGTTTTAAGGACTTCAGCCGGCCACTGCCCCGGCACCTGAGGCCGGTCCAGATAGCCGTAATTCAACAGCGACCCACAGCCGCCGAAGAGCAGACGCGAAACCCGGCCCTGTTCGCCCATCCCCATCACAGACAGACGCCCTGGCTCCCGCCCACTCGCCCAGTTGAAAAAGGCAAACAGGCGCCCCAAGTCCTCCGGCGTCCGGGTCAGCGCGGCGACCTTGAACGACGCCGGCCGGAAAAACGCCCGAGCCTCTTCAAACCGTTGCTGCAGGAATTCGACCGATGGGGTCCTGGAAAAATAGTGGTCCGAAAGCACCAGCTTGACCTTGAGCTCGGATGCGAGGGCAATTTCTTCCTCAAGCGCGTCCATGGAGCGGATCTCAAAATCAGCCCACTGAACCAGCGGCAAAAACTGCCGGAACAGCCGGCGGCGCGCCCGCACGTCCAGCCCAGCCATCCCGCCCTCCGCCGGATGCCGCACCGTTGCCAGCAGCGGAAACTTTGCCGCCAACCTCGGAATGGCCCGCAAAACGGAAGCCGTATCGGAGGCAAACGCGTCCACGCGCAATTCAAGCAAATCCACCTTGCCCGCCCGAAGTTTGAGCGCACAGGCCAGCGCACCGGGGGAATGGACGGTCCCCACCACCAGCGGGGAGTCAGGAATCAGGGTTGTCTCATGCACCGCCGTATTCTTCACCAGCCTGCGCCAAAAATGCAATACGGGCCGGCACCCTCGTGCCGGCCCGTATTTTCCACACCCCCCGCCCGATCCCCTGCCTTCTGTTAGGGCGTTCCTAGCGACTCGGCTGAAATCACCCGCTTGGACTGTCCCGGCGGAGTCCAGAGCAGCCGGAGCGCCGCGCTTCCCGCACGCTCGTAGTACTCCAGACGCAGGTTCACCCAGGTGCCCGCCGGCAAGGAGAGCATCCCCGTATTTTCAGTCAGCGGGTGGTCGCTCCAGTTGTTAACCAACAACTGCCCGTTCACCCACATCCTGACCCCGTCGTCGGACTGCACATGGAAGGCGTGAACCCCGGCCGCCTCGGTTTTCACCCGGCCCGTCCACCGGACGGAGAACAGGTCCACCGCCAGCCGCGGATCCGCGCTGCCAAGCCCCCAGTTGAAGTCCAGCCCCGCATCCACACGGCTGAATTTCAACACACTCAGGCCGACTCCTCCGAAGTACTCTCCGGTAAGCCCCCTGCCCGGGACCGCCGCCAGCTCGAGGTCACCAAACTGCGCAACCCCCGGTGCGGTGCCCGTCCCGCCGTGGACCCACCCTCCCACGTAGGCCAACTGCGGCAGCCCGGCCAGTTCGACCGAGCCGGCTGCAGTGTAGGTCACGTCGTCCGTCGAGGTCGCCAGCGCCAGCCGGTCGCCGCGCCGCTCCACCAGCAGCCACGCGCTCGGCGGCACCAGCACCCCGGGAACCGCACTCGCCACCACGGCGCCGCCCAATGCGGACCGGCTGCGCACGGAGACCGAGCCGTCGCCCGCCAGTTGCAGTGCCGCGAACCGGTCGCCCGCCCCCAGCCCCTCCCTGAGCATTACCGCCGCGGCAGGCGCGCTGCCGCCCGTCACAGACCGCACCCGTAGCGCAAGCTGGAAGTCTCCGGACCGCATCTGGTTCCAGAACCCACCCTGATCCCCGGCACCGACGGCCCCCAACCCGCTACCCAACGCGGACACCTGCCGCACCCCGTCGGCCAACGACACCACCACCGGGGCCGCCACCCCTCCCAGCGGAGAGACCATCATCGCAGGACGCAGCACCGCCGAGGGCACTGGCTGCTTGCTGATCCCCGGAGCGCTCCACCACAGCTTGCACACCGCCTGGGCGCTGTTCTCGAAGAACTCGAGTCGGACGTCGACCGGCACCCCCGCCTGCAATTGCACCGTGCCGGAGTTTTCTGTCACCGCGTGGAGCGTCCAGTTGTTCACCAACTGCTGCCCGTTGACCCACAACCGAACCCCGTCGTCGGATCGCG